>JAODBH010000021.1 GCA_025463865.1 Actinomycetes bacterium
TGGCCGCGGTCAGCCACCATCGGTAGCGTCCTTCCGCTGACGCAGCGCGAGCGCGAGTGCTTCCATGCTTCCGGCCCACTCGCGGACCGACGAGATATCGGGGCTTGCGGCCCGTTGCATCGCACCCCGTGCCGTCAACATGGCGAAGCTGGGGAGGGCGAGGAGCTCGGTCCCGAGCTGGTCCGCTGCCTCGAGCAGCTGTTCGGGCGGCACGACAGAGGTCACGAGTCCCCACTCCAGCGCGGTTGCCGCCGGAACCCGACGCCCGAGCACGACCATTTCGTAGGCTCGACCAAGCCCGATCATGCGAGGCAGATACCAGGCGAGCACACTCGGGGTCAGGTCGCGCGCGACGTGGGATTCGACAAAGAATGCGTTGTCGGAAGCGACTCGGAAGTCCGCCATGATCGCCAAGCTCATTCCATCTCCCGCGGCCGGTCCATTGACCGCGGCGATCACGGGAACTGGGAAGTCATCGAGGACGGGGAAGAAGCGTCCGGCGGCATCCGGAATCGACGCGGTCACCGTCTCGGAGTCCCGGTGCCCGATGAAGTCTTCGATGTCGGCACCGGAGCAGAAGCCGCGGCCTGCGCCGGTGAGGATCATGAGCTGCAGGCCACTCTCGGGCGTGAAGAGCGAGCGCAGGAGGAGCAACTCCTCGAACGCGCGCCGCGTCACTGCGTTCAGCTTCTTCGGTTGATTCAGGGTGACGCGAAGCATCGGACCGTTCCGCTCCAACTGGAGCTCCTGGAAGTCCCCGCGCTCCGGTCGCCAACTCGCCCAAGCCGACTCTGACCCCTCGGATGCCGCGTGCATGCCCCCCCGTTCGGGTGTCGCCATGGAACAAGAACAACAGAAGATGTTCGCTATGGTAGGTTCCGAAGCGTGTGGCGGCAACTGTTGTCGGCTGCGGCGACGACCACCCTGCCGCGGCGCCCCGAAGGTCCGGCCCGGCTGCTGCATCTCCGATGCGGCGGCGACCCAGCCCCTGCCGGTGCCCACCGAGGAACGGCTGTGAACCTCAACACCGGACGACGAGCGAGACGCGAGGTGGACCCGTGAACATGTCCCAAGCGCTGCTCGAGGAGCTCTCCGACTTCATCGAGCAGGAGCTTCCGGCGCACAGGAGTGAATGGGGGGACGCCCGATCCTTCGAAGCGCGCGCGGCATGGCAACGCCGGCTCGCGACTCGGCGCTTCGTCGCACTGTCTTGGCCTGAAGAGTTCGGTGGACGTGCGTTGACGATCGCCGACCGGCTGCGGTGCGAGCAAGAGCTCGCGCTCGCCGGCGCGCCCACACCCGCTGGCACACTGGGACTCAACAACGTCGGTCCGACGCTTATCGCGTTTGGTTCGCCGTCTCAGCAGGAGCACCTGCCGAGAATCCTGGACACGCGTGAGGTGTGGTGCCAGGGCTTCAGTGAGCCTGACGCCGGAAGTGACCTCGCGTCGCTTCGCACCGTGGCGAAGGTGGTGGACGAGGGCTTCGAGATCAATGGTCGCAAGGTGTGGACGACGAACGGTCTACACGCGACACATTGCATGCTTCTGGCCCGCACTGCCCCTGACGCACCAGCACACAGAGGTATCTCGGTGCTGCTGATGCCGCTCGAACTTCGCGGAATCGAGCGGCGACCGATTCGACAGATGGACGGCGGTGCCGAGTTCGCCGAGATCACGTTCGATGACGTGTTCGTGAGCCGCGACGCACTGCTCGGTCCGCTCAACGAGGGGTGGCGGGTGACGATGACCACGCTCTCATTCGAGCGCGCGGGCGTTATCTCCGAGGCGGCGCTGCTGGAGCGGGATGTGACAGAAGAGCTGCGCGAGCGCGGTAGCACGATGCATCGACAAAGCCGAAACGAATACGTGTCGCTGTACATCGAAGCTCGAATCTTGAGTCTCCTTGGCACTCGCGCATTGGCTGATCTGAGGGCGGGCGGCCAACCCGGTCCCCAGCACTCGCTGATACGGCTCGCCCAGAGCTCACTTCGGCAGCGGCTGGCGGCAGCTCAGTTCCGGGCCGCGGGTCCAGAGGCCATCGCGGGTGGCGCGCCTGAAGTGACGCGTGCCTTTCTGACCAGTCCATCGGTCTCGATTGCCGCCGGCACGCGGGAGGTCCTCAAGAACGTCGTCGCTGAGCGCGTGCTCGGTTTACCGAAGAGCTGAGCCCATCTCGACGGTTGGGGTCGATGACCGCCGCCTCGAGGCTGAAGAAGCTGGCGGTATCCACTGCTGCGCAAGCCAGCCGTCCACGCTGTCGCCAGAATGTGGGTCGACCCGAGGCGGCTCGCCATGCCGACACCGACTCCTCGTTCGAGATCCGGGCGCTACATCTGTCGACGGTGAGCAAAACAGCGTGCGGCGAACGGGTGACCCAGCCCCAATCCCGGTAGCGTCGCACCCATGGCCCGTTCCCGGGTCGGTGTCGTGGCCGTTGCGGTCGCCGCCCTGCTCGGGAGCGCGTCCGTGGGGTGGTGGTTCGGCGGGATTGCGTCCCGGCCGACTCCCGCAACCGTGATCCGCGCCATCGACGGCGACACCATCGTCGTGCGCACCGGTTCCGACCGTACGGAGACGGTCCGCCTCCTGGGCATCGACACGCCCGAGACCCACGACCCGCGCAAGCCGGTGCAGTGCTTCGGGCCCGAGGCTGCGGCGTACACGAAGCGCGCGCTCACGGGTCGGGCGGTGCGGCTCGAGCTCGACGTGGAAGCACGCGACAAGTACGGCCGGCTGCTCGCGTACGTGTACCTCGGTGACGAGCGGTACAACGACCGGTTGTTGAAGCTCGGCTACGCCCGTCTGCTGGTCATCCCGCCCAACGGGTCGCACGCCCGCACGATGCTCCACGAGGTGATCGACGCGCGAGCCGCGCACCTCGGTTTGTGGGGCGCGTGCGAGGGCGGGTGACCCGGGAGCGAGTCGTCGGTGGTCGGGGCCCGATTGCCCAACGGGCACTCCCGCCCGTCCGCATCGCGCCCAGGCTGACCAGGATTGCGATCGCAGCTCCGAGCGTCCAGCCGGCGAGGACGTCGGTGGGCCAGTGCACGCCGAGTACGAGGCGTCTCAGCCCGATGGCCACGGCCAGCACCAGCGCGCCCGCGAGCACCAAGGTCCGTACGAGCCGGGTCCGAACGACGAACGCGTCGAGGAGGATCGCGATCGCGAGGTAGACGGCCATCCCCTCGGTGGCGTGTCCCGATGGGAACGCGGCATCCGTGACGTTGACGAGGTGCAGGTGCGCAGGAGGCCGCGCGCGACCGACGACTTGCTTGGTCACGGTCGAGGCGGCGGATGCGAGCACGACCACCAACGCGGGCGCGATCGCGACCACGAGCCGACGGGTCGTGCGCCACAGGATCCATCCGGTGACGATCGCGGCGATCGCGAGCACGACGGTGCCGCCGAGATCCGTGACCAGACGCGCGATGTCGACGATCAGACGCGACCGGTGCTCGGTGAAGAACCGCAGCACGGCGGCGTCGTGGCCGGTGAGGCCGGTGTGTTGGACGACGTTCTCCGTGAGGACGGCGAACCCGGCCAGGAGGAAGAGCACCGCAACGAGGGCGTACGCCGTCCGATGCAGGGCTCGCGCGGGTTGGGGAGGATCGTCGGGCGCGCTCATGGGTTCTTCGAGGGCGGTTGTCGGGTCAGCAGGTACACCTCGATCCCCTGCGTAGTACCCACTTCGCGGTAGTAGCGCCGGAGGAACGTGGCCACCGGTGGAACGAGGGCGGTCGGGTAGTGCGCGTAGCTCCGGATGCCCGCCGTCGACGTGTCGAGGAACAGCTTCGGTGGTGACGCGTACAGGGAGGCGAGATACTCGTCGAGTGCTCCAGGCGTGGCGTCGGCGAGCCGCTGGGGCCCGTCAGGCCGTCCCGCGGTGCGGCCGACGACGAAGTCGGTGATCACCATCGCGCCGCCCGGAGCGCGGCCCGAAAGCCAGTACAGCTCCGGGATCGACCCCCACACCGTGACGCGATCCGTCGGCCGGGTGTGCTGCCGGATGACCGAGACGACCGGACCCCAGTCGTGGGTGAAGGCGCGCGTGGTCCACGCCGCGTTCCAACCGCTGATCGCCCCCCAGGCCATGACCGCGACGAGCAGCAGCCGCTCGGGGTGTGAGGTGCGGGCCACGCCGAACGCCGCCAGCAGGCAGAGCGGGGGCAGGACCTGGAACCAGTAGTGGTCGAAGAAGCGCAGGCCGAGCGCGACAGACACCAGCCCGGACACCACCCAGAGCCAGAGGTCGATGTCGTGGAGGCGCAACCCGCGCCGCGCCGCGAGCCACACGATCGCGAGGTGGCCGATCACGAACAACGACACCGACACCCACGCCCGTTGCGTCACGTGCACCGACTGGCTCACGTCGAGCACGGACGTGTTGGACGTGAACGTCCAGCGGAAGAACGCGCCGAACGGGACGAAGACGGAGACCGCAGCAACGGTTGCGGCGGTCGCGAGCGCCAGGAGCGCGGGCCGGCTCGCGCGTCGATCGCCGGTGAGCCAGGCCGCGAGCATCGCGGGACCGAGTCCGAGGATCCAGGTCTGACGGGTGAGCACGGCGAGGCCGAGGAGGACGCCGGCGACGACTGCGCTGCGGCGGGTGCCCCGGCGCGCGGCGACGATCGCACCACACGCCGGCAAGACCGCGAGCTGCGAGTAGTTGGCCGCTTGCGCAGCCGCGGGCCGTGCGGCGATCGATCCCGCGATCAGGAGACCCGCGGCCCACCACCCCGCCCGGGCCCCACCGACTCGCCGGGCTTCCGCGGCGAGGATCAGCGCCCCGCCCGCGATCCCGAGCGCGAGGAGGAAGTGCACGGGAAGGAGATCGCGTGTCCCGGTCGCGACGAACGTGCCGGCGTACAGGAGCGGCGCCAACGGCGGCTTGCGGTCGATGGCGTCGCGATAGAGGACTCCGCCCCGGGCCACCACGTCGCCGAGCGTCGCGATGGCGGCTTCGTCCGGATCGAACAGCTGTCGGGTCAGCCCGGGGAGGTGGGTGACGACCGCCGCGGCGACGACGAGGACGACGAACCCGCCGGAGCTCGAGGCGCGTCGAGGCGCCGGGGGCTGCGGCCGAGGTTCCGCAACGGCGGTGACCCGCACGTCCTCGACCGTCGTCATCCCGGTGGCCGGGCGGGGTCGGACGGGCGACGCCGGCGTAGGCATATGAGGACCATGCCGGTTGGGTCCTGAACTGGTGATGAAGACCGCTCGCTGCTCGCGACGTCGGCACCACCCCGGCACTCATCGAGGGCTCACGTGTGGAGTCGCAACGTCGCGACCGCGAGATCCATCGCCAGTGCTTCCGATGACGGGACTCGAGTTCGAGGAGGGATACGACATGAAGGTCCGCAGGACGGAGACGCGCGGGGCCGGAACATCGCCCGACCGCCCGGGCCGGGGGCAGTTCCTCGACTCGTTGCGGGAGGCGATCGTCGCCGACGAGGACGCGTGGCTGAAGGCCCGGACGCGGCGCGCGGAGTTCTCACGGCACGTCGCAGCCGGCAACACGCTCGAGGCTTGGGAGGCCTACACCCACTACACCGCCGACCTCCGGGCTCTGGCCGCCTCGAACCGGCGGACGTGGGACGCCATGGGGGCCGCGATGGAGCGGGTCCGACAGCGGTCCTGAGCACGGTTCCCGAGCACGGTTCCCGAGCACGGTTCCTGAGCACGCGAACGCCACACCCGGTTGATGACGGCCGGTGACCCGCCACGCCCAGGCGCGTTCAGCCCCGCTTCAGCAAGCGTGCGTACGGTCGAGCGATTCCCCTGGAGCACGAAGCCCGCTCACAGGAGGTTGACAGCCTCGGCGAGTCAAATGGGTTGGCGAAGCCCGCAACGGGGCACATGCCAACCGGCACAACAAGACGGTGGGTCGGCAGCGGCCGAGACGCCGATCGGGTGCCCGAGCGTGGCCCGCCGATCGAGCCAAGGAGCAGCGTGCGGATCCTCGTGCTGGGCGGAGACGGTTACCTCGGTTGGCCGACGGCGTTGCATCTCTCGGCTCGCAACCACGATGTCGGCGTGGTCGACAACCTGGTCCGCCGGTCGTACGACACGGAGCTCGGCACCTCGACGCTGGTGCCGATCGCCGACCTCGATCGTCGGGCGTCGAGGTGGCAGGCGGTGTCGGGCCACACACTCTCGGTGTTCGACGCGGATCTCACCGACTTCGACGCCGTCGCGGCAGCGGTCGCCGGCTTCTCGCCCGACGCCATCGTGCACTTCGGTGAGCAGCGGTCGGCTCCCTACTCGATGATCGACCGGCAGCACGCCGTGTACACCCAGGTGAACAACGTCGTCGGGACCCTGAACGTCCTCTACGCGATCGCCGAGACGAACCCCGACATCCACCTCGTGAAGCTCGGCACCATGGGTGAGTACGGCACGCCGAACATCGACATCGAGGAGGGCTTCCTCGAGGTCACGCACAACGGGCGCACCGACACGATGCCGTTCCCGAAGCAGCCCGGATCCTTCTACCACCTGTCCAAGGTGCACGATTCCCACAACCTCGCGTTCGCCTGCAAGACGTGGGGATTGGGAGTCACCGACCTGAACCAGGGGATCGTCTACGGGCAGGAGACGACGGAGACCGCGCTCGATCCGGATCTCGCCACGCGCTTCGACTACGACGCCGTCTTCGGGACCGTGTTGAACCGCTTCGTCGTCCAAGCCGTGGTCGGTGAGCCCATGACGATCTACGGCAAGGGCGGCCAGACCCGGGGTGTCCTCAACATCAGGGACACCCTCGCCTGCGTCGAGCTCGCTCTGCTGCACCCGGCGGGTCGAGGGCAGTTCCGGGTCTTCAACCAGTTCACCGAGTCGTTCTCGATCAATCAGATGGCCGTGCTCGTGACCGAGGCCCTCGACGTGGCCTGCGAGCCGGTGCATCTCGACGACCCGCGCGTCGAGGCGCAGGAGCACTACTACAACGCCAAGCACACGAAGCTCACCGACCTCGGGCTGGTTCCGACCCTGCTCGACGTCGACATCGTCCGCGGCCTGGCCGCGATCGTCCAAGAGCACAAGGATCGGGTCGACCCCTCGACGATGATCCCGACCGTCGACTGGCGAGCAGCGAGCAGCGCCGGCAACGGCTCCGTTCCGTATCTGCCGAGTGAGATCGGCGTCGCGCGCTGAGGAACCCCTGATGGACCTGAGCACCGAGGCCCCCGTGGTCGTCACCGGCGGGGCCGGTTTCATCGGCTCGGTGCTCATCGCGTCGCTCCGAGCCGACGGCGTGCCGGTGGTCTCGCTGGATCTCGTACCCCACCCTGATCCCGAGGTGGTGTCGGTGGTCGGCGACGTCGCCGATCCCGTGGCGGTGGGCGAGGCGCTGGCGTTCCGACCCCGGGCGATCCTCCACCTGGCCGCGCGGACGTCGGTGTTGCGGTCGATCGAGGACCCCGTCGGCGTGTACCGGACCAACGTCGAGGGCACGCAGCATCTGCTCGAAGCGGCGCGCACGGCGGGTACCGGCGCGTTCGTCCTGGTCTCGACCAACGCCGTCGTCGGTCAGGTGCAGGGCGGCACGATCGACGAGGGTTCGCCGCTCCGGCCGCTCACGCCCTACGGAGCCACGAAGGCGGCGGCGGAGATGCTGTGCTCGGCGTACGCGGCGTCCTACGGGCTGCGCGCCGCGACCGTCCGACTCACGAACGTCTATGGACCCGGCATGGGAGCCAAGGACACCTTCGTCATCAGGCTGTTGCGCGCCGCGGCCCGTGGAACACCGGTGCAGATCTACGGCGACGGGTTGCAGAGCCGCGACTACATCTACGTCGATGACGTGATCGCCGGGATACGACTCGCGCTCGACGGGGGACTGATCGGACCGCTCGTGCTCGGCACCGGCACGTCGACGTCGGTCATCGACCTGTGCCGCCTTGCGGCCGATGCCATCGGCGTCCCGATCGCCACCACGCACGTTCCGGGCCCCGAGGGTGAGATGCGCGCCGTACGGGTCGACATCTCGCGCGCTCGCGCCGCGGGTTTCGAGCCCGAGGTCGCGCTGCCCGAGGGGCTGGTCCGCACATGGGAGGCACTGCGCAAGGATCTGGCGGGGCCGTGAGCACCGTGCGGCCGGAGCACGCCGACGCGACCGACCCCGTCGAGCTGGATGCGATGGCCCGGTTCGCGGAACGCTACGGAGCCCCCGACCTCGGTCCGGTGACGGTGGTCATGGCCGCGTACCGGGAGGCCGCGAGCATCGGCGCTGTCTTGCGCGAGATCCCGCGTGCGCCGGGCGCGGCGGCGCTCACGACGCTGGTCATCGACGACGGCAGCGATGACGACACCGCCGACATCGCGGCGGCCGCCGGCGCGTACGTCTGCTCGACCGTGAACCGCGGACAGGGGGCCGCGCTCCGACTGGGCTACCGACTCGCGGTGATGCACGGCGCGCAGATCCTCGTGAGCATCGACGCCGACGGCCAGTACGACCCGGCCGAGATCCCGTCGCTGGTGGAACCGATCCTCCTCGACCGGGCCGACTTCGTGTCCGGCTCCCGGCGCCTCGGCCGGAACGAGGCCGGCGACCGGTTCCGGGACCTCGGCGTGACGTTGTACGCCTGGGTGATGCGGCTTCTGACCGGGCAGCGCATCACCGATCCTTCGTTCGGGCTGCGCGCGATGCGGGCAGACGTCGCGTCCACCGTCCCCCTCCGTCAACCGCAGTTCCAGGCTGCGGAGCTGCTCGTGGGGGCCGCGCTCCGCGGCTACCGGGTCGCGGAGGTGCCCGGGGTCATGCGACGCCGCAGCGCGGGCGAGAGCAGGAAGGGTCCGAACCTGATCTACGGCGCCCGGTTCGGCTGGGTCCTCGTCTCCACCTGGTGGCGCACGCGGCGGAAGTCGACGTGATGGCGTTCGGTTCCTGCCGTGCTCGCACGACGCACTGACCGTCGCACGCTGCTCGACGGAGGGTACGGCCGACCCTCCCTCACGGCGGTGGAGCCCGTCCCGCCGACCCACGACTGGGCGCGCTACGAGGTGGCTCTCGTCGTCGGCCTGACCGCGATGGTGGTGTTGGTCTCGTCGTGGCGGCTGAGCAGCCCGAGCTTCTGGAACGACGAAGCGGCGACGTGGGCGGTGAGCGGGCACGGTCTGTCGGACCTCTTGCAGGTGCTGCGCGACTCGGGAGGCGACCGCGGCGCCGCCCTCTACTACGGGATCGTCCACGTCTGGATCGGCTGGTTCGGGACGAGCGAGATCGCGCTCCGGTCGTTGTCGGTGCTCGCGGCGGCGGGGACGATCGCTCCGTTCCACGCGGTGGCCCGGCGTCTCGTCAGCCGCTCCGCGGCGGTCGTCGCGACCGTTCTCCTCGCCGCCAGCCCGTTCTTCCTCGCCTACGCCCGCAGCGCCCGCGCCTACGAGATGGCGCTCGCCTTCGTCGTGCTCGCGTCGTGGGCGTTCCTGCGGGCGGTCGAACAGCCCACCCGCGGTCGTTGGGTGCTGTTCGTGGGGCTCGCCGCGGTCTCGGTGTACCTCCACTGGTTCGCGGCGCTCGTGATCCTGGCCCAGTTCGCGTCGCTCCTGCCGGTCGCCGGAGACGCGGTCCTCTGGACGCGGGTGCGACGAAGTGCCCTGGCGCTGACCCTGTTGGTCGCGCCGATCGCGATGTGGGCGTTGTTCGGGTCGAACAGCGGCATCGACTGGGTCGCCCGCTTGAACCTCGCCGAGCTCCGGTCCGTCGCGAGCACGTTCGTCGGCACGAACCGACTGCCGCTCGAGCTGGCTGTGCTCTGCGTGTTCGCCGTGGGGCTCGTCACTGCGGTACGCGCGTTCGAGGCGACCTCCAGGTCCGCGACCCGCACGGTGCCGGCCCTCGAGCTCACGTGGTTCCCACTGCCGCTCCTCGTCACCGTCGCCGTATCGATGGTCAAGCCCGTGCTCGTGTCCCGCTACCTCATCGTGGCGCTGCCGGGTTACGTGCTGCTGGTCGGCATCGGCCTCGTGCGTCTCACCCGGCACCGGCGCAAGCTGCTCGCCGCCGGTCTCGTCCTCGTGGTGGCGCTGACCGCCAGCGGGTACCGCGCCATCTGGTTCAGCGACGGAGGGGTCGAGAACTGGCGGGGCGTCGTCGCGCTGATCGGGCGACAAGCCGGACCCGACGACGCCATCGTGATCTTCCCCGCCTCGGCGGAGTTCCCGTTCTCGTACTACGCGCGCAGCGACGCGGCCCTGGCGCCGCGTGCCGGCCCACTCTGGCCGCCGGTCGTCTGGAGCGCCGCGTTCAACCGCAACACGGCGAACAGCACGGCGCTGCCGGCCGTCGAGCGATCGCCCAGCCCGGTACTCTGGCTCGTGATCCGCGAGCCGCACGGCCCCACGATCAACTCGGACGCGGTCGGCCGATCGGAGCTCGAACTGCTGCAGCAGGAGCTCGACGTGCGCTACGGCGTGCACCAACCGGTGTCCCCGTTCGCGGACGACCTGTCGCTCATGGTCGTGCGCTACTCGATTCCGATCAGCCCTTGAGCGATCCGGACGTGCTCACGGAGCCGCAGCGCCCCGAGTCGTCGGCCGCGGTGGCGACCCGTCCCCCGACGGCGTGGTTGCACCCGCGGAGCTGGTGGGTCGTGGTCCGGCGCCATCCCGCCTTCACCGCCGTGTTCGTCGCCGGTGTCGTGCTGCGGGTGATCACGATGATCGCCTACCGTCCGGCGCTCCTGTTCATCGACTCCTTCCGCTATCTCGATCTCCTGAAGGACCTCGATCCCACCCGCAGCCAGCCCATTGGCTACGACGCGCTGGTGCTCCGCCCGATCCTGTCGTTCGGCAACCTCATGACCGTGGTGGCCGTCCAACACCTGGCGGGCCTCGCGATCGGTGTGGCGATCTACGCCCTGCTGCTGCGGTACCGGGTCTGGCCCTGGCTGGCGGCCCTCGCGACCGTGCCGATGCTGCTCGACGCGTATCAGTTGCAGATCGAGCAGAACATCATGTCCGAGACGCTGTTCGAGGTCCTGCTCGTCGCAGGCGTGGTCATCCTGCTCTGGAACCGTCGACCGGGGAACCGCGCCCTGGTGCTCGCGGGGGTGTTGTTGGGTACGTCGCTGACGGTGCGCCTGGTCGGTGGGCCGGTCGTGATCCCCGCGGCGGCGTTCGTGCTGGCGGCCAGTCCGCGGGGGTGGTGGCGGCTCGGACGGGCGGCGATCTTCGTCGCCGCGTTCGCCGTCCCCGTCGTGGCCTACGCGGGTTACTACTACTCGTTCGCCGGCGAGGTGCGCCTGACGAGCACCGACGGCAACGACCTGTACGGCCGGGCCGCGACGATCGTCGACTGCAACCACCTCAGTCTTCCGGCCGACCTACGACAGCTGTGCCCGCCGGAGCCTCTCGGTCACCGGAGGGGTGTGGACGAATACGCCCACCATCGCGACACGGTCGTCGCGGTGCCTCCGGGCAAGACCCTGAACGACCTGTTGCGGGCCTTCACCCGGCAGGTCTTCATCCATCAGCCCCTCGATCTCGCCCACGCCGTCGGGGTCGACTTCCTCAAGGGATTCCGCTGGGACCACACCGACGCCCGAGGCGACGTGCCCGTCTTCCGGTGGCAGTTCCAGACGAGCTACCCCAGGTGGCCGGGGCTCGACGCCGATCGAGCGTTGCACGACCATGGCGGCGGGAAGCCGACCGTCAACAAGCCCCTTGCCCACTTCCTGCGGGCCTACCAGATGAACGTCGCCTTCGTGCCGGGGCCGTTCATCGCGCTCGGCTTCGCGGTCGGTCTGCTCGCGGGGGTCGGTGTGGGCCGGGCCCGCCGGTCCGGCCTGCGCGCGGTGTGCCTGCTGCCGGCGACCGCGGGTCTGGTCGTGCTCCTCGGTGCCGACTTCTTCGAGTTCTCGTGGCGGTACCAGTTGCCCGCGCTCTCGCTCGCCCCGTTGGCCGGCGCGCTCGGCGTCGCGGTGCTGTGCGGACGAGCCCGCCCACCCGATCAGATCGAGCAGGAAGAGATTCCCTCGAGCGCAGCGGGGGTACCGGCTCCGGAGAGCTGATCGCTTCACGGGCGTCTCATGGTGCGATCGGCACGATGCCCACGATGACGGTGCTCCCTGCATGACGTTGCTCCTTGACTCCCCCCGCCTCCGCGAAGCCCCGCCGGTCCGTCGCCGAGGACCCACGTGGGCCCGGCGCGTTCTGCTGGCGGGCGTGGCCCTCGGGATCGTCGCCCTCATCGTCCGGCCCCTGCCCGGAGTCGAGCAGACGGGCGTGCTGGTGCTGACGAGCGCGGCGTGCGCGGCGCTGGTGGTCGTCGAGCACCGGCGTCCCCGACTGAGCGCGCGTGCGATCGTGGTCGCGATCGGCCTCGTGCTCGTGGTCGCCGTGGTCGTGCCTCCACGCGGATCCAAGGACATCTGGTCGTACACGATGTACGGGCGGACGGTCGCCGTCCACCATGCGAAT
>JAODBH010000063.1 GCA_025463865.1 Actinomycetes bacterium
CTTCGATTCGGAGCGCCCGGTCCGGGCGCTCGCGTCGGGGAGAGCTACTTGATGATCTTGACCACGCGGCCGGCGCCGACGGTGCGGCCACCCTCGCGGATGGCGAACCGGAGGCCCTCTTCCATCGCGATCGGGGCGATGAGCTCGACGGTCATCTCGGTGTTGTCACCGGGCATGATCATCTCGGTGCCCTCGGGCAGCTCGATCTTGCCGGTGACGTCGGTGGTGCGGAAGTAGAACTGCGGACGGTAGTTGGCGAAGAACGGCGAGTGCCGGCCACCCTCGTCCTTGGTCAGGATGTAGACCTGACCCTCGAAGTTGGTGTGCGGGGTGATCGACCCGGGCTTCGCCAGGACCTGACCCCGCTCGACCTCTTCCTTCTTGGTGCCCCGGAGCAGGGCGCCGATGTTGTCGCCCGCGCGGCCCTCGTCGAGCAGCTTGCGGAACATCTCCACCCCGGTGCAGGTGGTCTTCTGCGTGGCGTGGAGTCCGATGATCTCGACCTCGTCGCCGGTGTGGACGATGCCCTGCTCGACCTTGCCGGTGACGACCGTGCCCCGGCCGGTGATCGAGAAGACGTCCTCGATCGGCATCAGGAACGGCTTCTCGAGCTCGCGGACCGGCTCGACGATGAACGAGTCGACCGCTTCCATGAGCTCGAGCACGCCCTTGGCCGCGTCGGCATCGCCGTCGAGGGCCTTCAGCGCCGAGACCCGGACGATCGGGGTGTCATCACCCGGGAACTCGTACTCGTTCAGCAGCTCGCGGACCTCGAGCTCCACCAGCTCGAGCAGCTCCTCGTCGTCGACCATGTCGACCTTGTTGAGGGCGACCACGATCGACGGCACGCCGACCTGACGGGCGAGCAGCACGTGCTCCCGGGTCTGCGGCATCGGGCCGTCGGTGGCGGCGACAACCAGGATCGCGCCGTCGACCTGGGCTGCACCGGTGATCATGTTCTTGATGTAGTCGGCGTGGCCCGGCATGTCGACGTGGGCGTAGTGCCGGTTCGGCGTCTCGTACTCCACGTGGGAGATGTTGATCGTGATGCCGCGCGCCTTCTCTTCCGGCGCCTTGTCGATCTGGTCGAACGCGGTCGCGGTGACGTTGGGGTTGCCCTCGGCCAGGACGCGGGTGATCGCCGCGGTCAGCGTGGTCTTGCCATGGTCGATGTGACCCATGGTGCCGATGTTGAGGTGCGGCTTGTTCCGCTCGAACTTGGCCTTGGCCATGAAACGCTCCTTACGCGCGATCCGAGGGCCGCGGGCCCTCGGGAAGTCTGATTCTCGGTAGCGGGGGCGGGACTCGAACCCGCGACACCACGATTATGAGCCGTGTGCTCTGACCACCTGAGCTACCCCGCCGTGGTGGTGTCGGCTGTGAGACGAGCGCCGATGACGCTCCGAGCCCCCTTACGGAATCGAACCGTAGACCTTTTCCTTACCATGGAAATGCTCTGCCGACTGAGCTAAGGGGGCGGGGCTGGAGAGGATAGCAAGTCCGTGAACAGCGCCGGGTTCCGGTAGCTTCCCGGGGGATGGGATCGACCGTCCGCCTGGCCCTGCCGCGAGACGCGGAGGCGATCCGGGCCATCCACAACCACTACGTCGAGCAGTCGACGATCATGTTCGACATGGTGGCCCGCACCGCCGAGGCGCAACTCGTCTGGCTCGAGGCCCACGTCGGGGGATATGCGGCCGTCGTCTGTGAGGACGAGACCGGGACGGTGGTGGGCTTCGGGTCGCTCTCGAAGTACCGCCAGCGCAGCGCCTACAACGTCACCGTCGAGGACTCGGTCTACGTCGCGCCCGGCCGGACGGGTGCAGGGACCGGCCGGCTCCTGCTCGCGGAGCTGGTCGAGCTCGCCCGGGCCCACGGCTTCCACTCGATCATCGCCCGGATCACCGGCGACAACGAGCCGTCCGTCCGGCTGCACAACTGGGCCGGGTTCGACCTCGTGGGCCGGGAACGGGAGGTGGGCCGCAAGCACCGCCACTGGCTGGACGTGGTGGTGATGCAGCGGATGCTCAACGACGCGGCGACGGGACCGGTCGAAGGGCCTCCGGGTCGTGACGCCGACCCCGGAACGTGAGCGCGCCCGCCCCGAGCGGGCGGAGCGGGTGAGTGGGCCGGGCAGGATTCGAACCTGCGTAGCTTGCGCAACGGGTTTACAGCCCGTCCCCTTTGGCCACTCGGGTACCGACCCTCAGGGGCGCGTACGATAGCAGCCGCTATCGCGCCCACTCCGGGAGGAATCGCGTGCCCAGTTTCGACGTCGTCTCCGAGCTCGACCGCCAGGAAGTCCGCAACGCCGTGGACCAGGCGAGTCGGGAGATCGCCAACCGATTCGACTTCAAGAACACCGACAGCTCGATCGAGCTCGGTGACAACGACATGAAGCTCGAGTCCGACACCGACATCCGGCTCAAGGCGCTCGTGCAGGTGCTCGAGGAGAAGCTCGTCAAGCGCCAGATCTCGCTGAAGGCGCTCGACTTCGGCAAGGTGGAGGAAGCCAGCCGCGGCCGCGCCCGCCAGGTGGTGAAGCTGCAGGAGGGCATCACCACGGAGAAGGCCAAGGAGATCGGCAAGTTCCTCAAGGACCTCGGCCTGAAGGGCGTCCAGCACCAGATCCAGGGCGATCAGCTGCGGGTCACGGGCAAGAAGCGCGACGACCTGCAGTCGGCGATCACCGCGATCAAGGAGCACGACTTCGAGCTACCGCTGCAGTTCACCAACTTCCGCGACTGAACGCCGGCGAACCGGCTACGCGACTCAGTCGTAGTAGCCGGAGTGGATGTAGATGCAGGGGATGGACTCGCCCCGGAACATCTCGACGTTGCGGCGGTCGTCCTCGAACGCGAGGCGCAGCTCGAAGCCCGCGCGGCGCAGGTCCCAGACGGTGCCCTGTTTGAACTCGCGTGACAGGTCGTAGTCGCCCCACGGACGGGTGATCAGCAGGTCCCACCGGATCTTGTACCGCCCGAGCCACGCCTCGGTCAGCTGATGGACGCGCTGGGGGCGGGCCGTGAGGAGCACGACCCGGAGCGAGGGGTCGAGGAGATCGAGCAGGACCTTGACCTCCTCGATCACCGGGTCGTCGCCACAGGCCTCGAAGAAGCCCTGCCAGTCGCGGCGGGGCGCCTCGAGGTAGTGCTGGCGGCTCGCGGCGTCGGAGAGCACGCCGTCGATGTCGACGACGACGGCGGGACCGGGCCCGACCGGGCCGTCACGCCACGTCCAGTGGTCGGGGACCGGTGTCATCGAAGCAGCCCGGTCATGCGGCGGTCAGTCTTCCCCGGCGGGCTGCGCCGCCAGGTACTTCGCCTTGATGCCCTCGACGACGCTGGGATCCGCGAGCGTCGTGGTGTCGCCCAGCTGTTCGTCCTCGGCGACGTTGCGCAGCAGCCGGCGCATGATCTTTCCCGACCGCGTCTTCGGGAGCTCCTCGGTGAACAGGATGGTCTTCGGCTTGGCGATCGCGCCGATGGCGGTGGCGACGTGGTTGCGCAGCTCGACACCGAGCTCGTCGCTGGGTTCGAAGCCCGAACGCAGGGTCACGAAGGCGCCGATGGCCTGGCCGGTCGTGTCGTCGGTACGGCCGACGACTGCGGCCTCGGCCACGGCCGGGTGGCTCACGAGCGCCGACTCGACTTCTGTGGTGGAGATGCGGTGGCCGCTGATGTTAATGACGTCGTCGACCCGGCCGAGGAGCCAGTAGTAGCCGGCCTCGTCGCGCTTGGCGCCGTCGCCGGCGAAGTACGTGCCGGGGAAGCGGGACCAGTAGGTGGACTCGTAGCGTTCGGGATCTCCCCAGATGCCGCGGAGCATCGAAGGCCACGGACGGGTGAGCGTCAGGTAACCGCCACCGGGGATCGGCACCGACGCGCCCTCGTCGTTGACGATGTCGGCGCCGATGCCGGGGATGGGAAAGGTCGCGCTCCCCGGCTTCAGGGTCGTCGCGCCGGGAAGCGGGCTGATCATGATCGCCCCGGTCTCGGTCTGCCACCAGGTGTCGACGACGGGACAGCGACCGCCGCCGATGTGCTGCCAGTACCAGATCCAGGCTTCGGGATTGATGGGCTCGCCCACCGTGCCGAGGACGCGCAGCGACGACAGGTCGTGTCGCTCGGGATACTCGCTCCCCCACTTCATGAAGGTCCGGATCGCGGTCGGCGCGGTGTAGAGGATCGTCACGCCGTAGCGCTCGACGATGGCCCAGAAACGGTCCTTGTCGGGATGGTCCGGCGTGCCTTCGTACATCACGCTCGTCGCGCCGTTCGCGAGCGGCCCGTAGACGATGTAGGAGTGGCCGGTGACCCAGCCGACGTCGGCGGCGCACCAATAGACGTCGGTCTCGGGGTGCAGGTCGAAGACGTACTTGTGCGTGTACGCGACCTGGGTGAGGTAGCCGCCGGTGGTGTGCATGATGCCCTTGGGCTTCGCCGTGGTGCCGCTCGTGTAGAGCAGGTAGAGGAGCTGCTCGGCGTCCATCGGCTCGGCGGGGCAATCGGTCGACTGCCGGCCTACGAGGTCGTGGTACCAGACGTCGCGGCCGTCGACCATGGGCACGTCGTGCTCGGTACGGCGCACGACGACGACCTTCTCGATCGACGGCGTGTCGGCGACGGCGGCGTCGGCCGCCTCCTTCAGCTCGACGATCGAGCCGCGCCGCCACGCGCCGTCCCCGGTGACGAGGACCTTTGCTGTTCCATCGTTGATCCGGTCGCGGAGCGCCTCGGCCGAGAACCCGCCGAACACCACGGAGTGGGCCGCGCCGATGCGCGCACAGGCCAGCATCGCGATGGGCAGCTCGGGCACCATCCCGAGGTAGATCGCGACGCGATCGCCGCGCTCGACGCCGAGCTCGCGCAGCCCGTTGGCCATCCGGCTCACCTCGTCGAGCAGCTGCTGGTAGGTGATCGTCCGGACGTCGCCGGGCTCGCCCTCCCAGTGGTACGCGACGGTGTCGCCCTTGCCCGCGAGCACGTGGCGATCGAGGCAGTTGGACGCGACGTTGAGCTTCCCACCGACGAACCACTTCGCGAACGGAAGCTTCCAGTCGAGGATGGTGTGCCACTCCTGGTCCCAGTCGAGGAGCTCCGCGGCCTGCCGGGCCCAGAACCCGGTCCAGTCGGATTCGGCGTCCTGGTAGATGCCTGCGTCGGTGATCTGCGCGTTGCGCTTGAACTCCTCCGACGGCGCGAAGGTGCGCCCCTCCGCCATCAACGCTTCGATCGTGGCGTCCGACATCCGTTCCTCCCCGTCGAGCTCGACCCGACCGGCACCCTACCGCCGCGCCCGGCCGATCCCGCCGCCCTGCAGACGGCCGGTTGTCACTTCCGGAACACCAGGACCCGATGGGCTCCCAGCCCTTCCGGGTCGGTGAGCGCGCCGGCCTCGGTGATGCGACTGCGGCCCGCGAGCGCCGTGAGATCTCCGATGTGCGCGCGCTCCCTCCAAACCGCAGCTCCTTCGGCAACCAGGTCGTCGAGCCCGTGCGCCACCAGCCAACGCGCTTGCGACCGGTCCTCGAGCAGACGCAGGCCGGCCCGCTGGGCCGCATCGAGCAGCGGACCGCGCGCGACATCGGTGGTGATGTCCTGATGACCAGGAGCGTGCAACGGCGGGCCGCCGCGCCGGTGGTCGCGATACGTACGCAACCAGCCGCCGTCACGCGCGACGAGCTCGTCGGTCGACGCGCAGTAGTCGATCAGGATCAGGAAGCCGTGCCGGAGACGTTGCGCCGCCGCCGCGACCCAGTCGTGGGCGGCGCGCTGGACCGGCAACCGCGTACCCGTCGGCACGGTGGCCGGCAGCCGCCCGAGCGCCGCGACGAGGTCCGGTTCGGCGGGCACGAGGATCTCCCTGAGCTCGTCTCCGGTCGACGCGCCGACCCGCACCTCGTCCCACCCGATACGCGTCCGCTCGACGATGTCGAACGGCAGGTTGTCGAGCAGCTCGTTGGCGAGGACCACTCCGTCGATCGGAGCGCCCGGCAGCTCGTCGAGCGCGGTGAACATCGGGCCGAGCCCGGGGACCGGTTCGGGTGATGCACCGGCCTCGAGTGTCATCACCGGACCGAGGACGTCTTCGACCGGCTCCAACGTGAGCACGCGCCGCTGCTCCTCGCGGAGCGCGAGGCTGCGCTCGACCAGCAGGTAGCGGAGCGCCGGCGCGCAGCGCGGATCGGCGCGGAGGACGTCGCGCGCCAGGCGGCCCCTCCCGGCTCCGACCTCGGCGACGATGAACGGGTCCGGGCGTTCGAGCTCGGCCCAGTGCTCGTCGAGCGCCCGCGCGACGACGGCACCGAACAGCGAGCCGACCTCGGGACTGGTGACGAAGTCGGCGCCCGCGCGGCCCGCTCCCCCACCCCCCGCGAAGAACCCGGCCTCGGGGTCGTAGAGCGCGGCCTCCATGAACGGCGCGAAGCCGATCGATCCCTCGCGGCGGATGCGCGCCGCGAGCCGCGGCGCGAGCCCTCCGCCGGACCCGGCGGCCGAGGTCACCCCGTGATGGAGCGGGCCGCGACGTCACCGAGCCGGGCGAACAGCTGCGGGTAGACGCCGACGACGACGACCGCGGTGACGCACAGCCCGATGGACAGGTTGAGCGCGGCCGGGATGCGCGGCGCGGTGGCGCCCTCCGCGGGCGCGTCGAACCAGATCCGACGGGCGACCCCCGCGTAGTAGAAGAACGCGATCACCGAGTTGACCGCGGCGATGACCGCGAGGGCGACCGCCCACGACCCACCGGCGTCGAGCAGCGCCCGGAACATGACGAACTTCGCGAACCACCCGGCGAGCGGCGGCACTCCCGCCAGCGAGAACAGGAAGATCGTCATGATCACCGCGAGCGCGGGTGAAGTGACGCCGAGGCCGGCGTACGAGGAGATCGCACCCGAACGGGTGCGGCGCGCGACCGCGATCACCACCGCGAAGGCACCCAGGTTCATGGCGCCGTAGATCAGGAGATAGATCACCACGGCCTGGAACGCGTCGCGCCCGTGGTTGGAGCTGCCGCCGGCGACCGCGAGCGGGGCGAGGATGAACCCGCCCTGGGCGATCGACGAGTACGCCAGCATCCGGACGATGTTGTTCTGGCGCAACGCGGTCAGGTTGCCCACGGTCATCGACGCCGCGGCGAGGAACCAGAGGACCGGCTGCCAGCCGTCGGTCTGCGGGTAGAGGCCGACGAAGATGATCGTCAGGAGGGCCACGAACCCGCCGGCCTTCGACGCCACCGACAGGAACGCGGTGACGGGGGTCGGCGCGCCTTCGTAGGTGTCGGGGGCCCAGAAGTGGAACGGCACCGCGCTGATCTTGAACGCGAAGCCCGCCAGGGTGAGGAAGCACGCGACGAGGATGAGCCCGAGGTCGGGGGCGTGCTGCAGGTAGACGAAGATCCCCCGCAGCATGGTGGTGCCGCTCAATCCGTAGATCAGCGACATGCCGTAGAGCATCACGGCGGATGAGATGACGCCGATCAGGTAGTACTTGATCGCGGCCTCGTTGCTCTTGCTGTTGTGCTTCTGCCAACCCGCGAGCACGAAGGTGGGGATCGAGATCAGCTCGAGGGCCACGAAGATCGAGATGAGGTCGCGCGCCGACGACATGATCAGCATCCCGAGCACGGACGAGAGCAACAGGTACCAGAACTCGCCCTGGTAGTAGTCGCCTTCCTTGATCTCGTCGATCGAGAGCAGGAGCACGATGTAGGTGGTGACCAGGAAGAAGCCCTTGAGGACCAACGCGTACTCGTCGACGACGTAGGCCCCGCCGAACATCGAGCGGGCGACGAAGTGGTTGTCGGTGAACACCCCGCTCGCAAGCGTGAGCACCGGGATCAACGCTCCGAGCACCCCGATGCTGGCGATGCGCGACGTCTGCCAACGGTCACGCTCGGGGAACAGGAGGTCGGCGATCAGCACCACCACGATCGTCGCGGTGAGGACGATCTCCGGCGCCAGCGCGTGGTAGTCGACGACAGGGTTCAACGGTTCGCGGCTTCCGTCTTCGGTCGGTTGGCCTGCTGCAGCACCGCGGCGACCTGCTTCGTCTCCCTGGTCACCGCGGGATCCGTGACCTTGAAGAGGAAGTTCGGGTAGATGCCCAAGACCACGATGAGGACGAGCAGCGGCGTCCACGCGATCCACTCCGGACCGTGGACATCGTGGATGTGGGCGTCCTTGAACTCGTCCTTCGGGGTGCCGAACGCGACCTTCTGGAACATCCACAGCAGGTAGCCGGCGGCGAGCACGGTGCCGACCGCCGCCACGACCATGTAGACGCGGAAGGTGATGTCGGAGATGTTCCCGGCCGGCTGGTACGCCGAGAGGATCGCCGGGAACTCACCCCAGAACCCCGCGAGACCGGGCAGCCCGAGTGATGCCATGGCGCAGAACCCGAGGATCCAGCCGAGCTTCGGTGCCTGGGTGAGCAGACCACCCAGCCTGCTCATCTCGCGCGTGTTGAACCGCTCCTGGATCGACCCGGCGACGAAGAAGAGCATGCCGGTGATCAGTCCGTGCGCCACCATCCCGAAGATCGCGGCGTTGATGCCGAAGTTCGTGAGCGTGGCGATGCCGAGCATCACGAAGCCCATGTGCGCGACGGACGAGAAGGCGATGAGCCGTTTCATGTCGCGTTGCGCGAGACAGCACAGCGACCCGTAGATGATGCCGATCACGGCCAGGAGCCCGATCCACGGGGCCCACGCCTGCGCCGCGCGCGGCAGGAACGGGATGGCGATGCGGACGAAGCCGTAAGTGCCCAGCTTCAGCATGATCGCGGCCAGCAGGACCGAGCCGACCGTGGGCGCCTCGGTGTGCGCGTCGGGGAGCCACGTGTGAAAAGGGAAGATCGGCACCTTGATCGCGAAACCGAGGAACAGACCGCCGAACACGAGGAGTTGCGTGCCGTATGCGATGCCCTCGCCGTGCATCTTCGCGAGCTGCACCATGTCGAACGTGGGGTGCTTCGACAGGAAGTAGAGGGCCAGGAACGCCACCAGCATGAGCGCGGAGCCGAACAGCGTGAAGAGGAAGAACTTGATCGCCGCGTACTGCCGGTTGGGACCTCCCCACACCCCGATCATGAAGAACATCGGGAGCAACACGAACTCGAAGAACACGAAGAAGAGGATGAGGTCCTGGGCCGCGAACGTTCCGTTCATGCCGACCTCGAGCAGGAGGATCAGCGCAAGGAACGCGCGGGGGTTGCGGGGCTCGGGGAAGTGATCCCACGAGTAGATGACGGCCAGGATGCAGATGAACATCGACAGCACGAGCAGCGGCAACGAGATGCCGTCGATCCCGACGTGGAACCGGCTGTGGATCACCGGGATCCACTGCTCGTTGACGGTGAACTGCAGCGTCCCGCTGTGGTAGTTGAAGCGGAACAGGATGACCACGCCGACGGCGAACGTCACCACGGTGGTGAGCAACGCCGTCGCCTTGATCGCGGTCTCGTTCTTCTTCGGTATGAAGAACAACAAGACCATTCCCACCGCAGGCAGGAAGACCCCGAGGGGCAGCGCCCAGTCGTCGAACCAGTTCATGAGTCGCGCATCCCTCCGGTCATGAAACGACGTACACCAGCGCGAGGACGAAGCTCGCGAGTCCCACCGCGCCGAAGAGCACCAGGGCGTATTGCTGGACCTTTCCGGACTGCAGTCCCCGGAACCGGCCCCCCACCCACCCGGTGGCGTTCGCAGTTTCATTGATGGCACCGTCCACGACCTTGCGGTCGAGGACGTCATAGGTGAAGTTGGCGAGCAGGGACGTGCCCTTGCCCGCACCGTTGACCACCCCGTCGATCACGTGCTGGTTGACCCAGTACGAAGCGTTGGCGATCGGACCCTTCACCCCGCCGACGATGACGTCGGTGTAGAGGTGATCGAGGTAGTACTTGTTCTCCAGGAACGTGTAGCCGACCTTTGCCGCGCCACTGCGCTGGGTGAGGCCGTGCGGTCCCTTGTCCCCGAAGTAGTAGAGCGCGCCGATCGCGATGCCGACGAGCGCGATGAGCACCGAGATCGTGGCCGCGGTGGTGTCGAAGGTGGGCTCGGTGAAGCGGGCGAAGATGTGGTGGATCAGCTCGGGATCGACCGTGCGGCCGACGACCGAGCTCGGGTTGATCCACTTCTTGAAGAGGTCGACGTGCGGCGCGTTCAGGATGCCCGCTACGACGGCGAAGAACGCCAGGATCCAGAGCGGGACGGTGATCGCAGGCGGTGACTCGTGCGGGTGGCCATGGCCCCGGTACTCGCCGAAGAACGTGAGGTACACGCAGCGGGTCATGTAGGCGGCGGTGAGGAAGGCGCCCACGAGGCCGACGTAGAGGAAGACGTCGTAGCTGCCCTGGTTGGCGGTGACCAGGATCTCGTCCTTGGACCAGAAGCCCGCGAGCGGGAAGATCCCGGCGAGGGCGATCGCACCGATCACGAAGGTGGTGAAGGTCTGCGGCATGTACTTCCGCAGACCGCCCATGTCCTCCTTCATGTCGAAGCTGTGGTGCGAGCCCGAGTGGCTCACGGAGCCCGCGCCGAGGAACAACAGCGCCTTGAAGAACGCGTGGGTGAAGAGGTGGAAGATCGCGGCCGTCCAGGCCCCGACACCGAGCGCCATGACCATGTAGCCGAGCTGGCTGATGGTGCTGTAGGCGAGGACCTTCTTGATGTCGCGCTGCACGAACGCGAGCACGGCCCCGATGATGATCGTGATGCCGCCGATGGCCGCCATGACGTTGACGCCGCCGTGACCGATCGAGAACCCGGACCAGAAGATGCCGTAGAGGCGGGCGCCGAGGTAGACGCCGGCGACCACCATCGTGGCCGCATGGATCAGGGCCGACACCGGCGTCGGGCCCGCCATGGCGTCGGGCAACCAGGTGTGGAGCGGGAACTGGCCGCTCTTGCCGATGATCGCGATGAGCAGGCCGCTCGCGCAGACCAGGACCAGCGTGTGGCTCACCTTGCCACCGAGGGCGGCCTTGTTGACCGCGACGATGTTGAAGGAGCCCCGGCCGGTAGCGGCCTTCACCATGAACCAGGTGAGGACCACGCCGATGAGGAGCCCGACGTCACCGGTCCGGGTGGTGAAGAACGCCTTGAGCGCCGCGTTCGAGTTCGGCTCCTCCTCCCACCAGTGGCCGATCAGCATGAACGAGCAGAGGCCGACGAGCTCCCAGCCGCACAGCATCAGCAGCGTGTTGTCGGCGACGACGAGCAGGAGCATCGACGCGGTGAACAGGCTCAACGCGGCGAAGTAGTAGGTGTAGCGGCGGTCGTCGTGCATGTAGGCGGTGCTGTAGATGTGCACCAGCAGCGAGATGAGGGTGACGACGAACATCATCATCGCGGCGAGGCCGTCGATCTGGATGCCGGCGGTGATCTTCTGCCCGCCGTTCTGCCACCAGAGGCCGGCGTGGGTGACAGCCTTGACCCCGGTCTCGGGCGCGTGGTGGAACTTGGCGATCCACTGGCCCGCGACGATGCAGGCCATGACGAAGCTGGCCCCGACGGCCGCGATCCCGATCTCCGCGCCCTTGTACTTCATGCGCTTCCCGAAGAACAGGATCAGCACGAAGGAGATCGCGGGGACGAGGGGGATGACCCAGGCGTAGTCGATCACGGCGTCGGTCAGCCCTTCAGCTGGTCGATGTTGTCGAGGTCGGAGTTCCGGGAGTTGCGGTAGATCAGCAACACGATGGCGAGACCGATCCCGACCTCGGCCGCGGCGATGGTGATCACGAAGAGGGCGAAGACCTGCCCCTCCACCGACGCCCGGAACGCCGAGAAGGCGACGAGGTTGATGTTGACCGCGTTCAGCATCAACTCGACGCTCATGAGGACGAGCACGCCGTTGCGCCGCGCGAGCACGCCGTAGATGCCGGTGCAGAAGAGGAACGCGCTCAGGATCAGGAACTGGTTGAGCATCATGCCGATCAGTCCCTCCGGGCCAGGGCGACGGCGCCGACGAGCGCGGCGAGCAGCAGCATCGAGATCGCCTCGAAGGGGAGGACGTACTGCTGGAAGATGGCGCTGCCGACGGTCGGCCGGACGACCTGGCCGTTGTGGCCGTGCTTCACGAAGTCGGCGGTGAGACGGCCGCTCGCCTGCAGGTTGTCGTCGAGGACGATGTGCTTGGCGCCGAACGCGTCGACGAGCAGCACGATGAGCACGCCCATGAAGAACAAGGCGACGATCGCGGCTGCCCATCGCTGGTTGTTGTCGAGGTCGGTGTCGGTGCGCGGCGCGCGCGTGAGCAT
Source organism: Actinomycetes bacterium (assembly GCA_025463865.1). Classification (GTDB taxonomy): domain Bacteria; phylum Actinomycetota; class Acidimicrobiia; order IMCC26256; family Chersky-534; genus Chersky-534. The sequence continues at coordinate 12,267 of JAODBH010000063.1, forward strand.
GATGCCGAAGAGGAAGAGGATGACCACCGCGCCGATGTAGACGAGGACCTGCACCCACCCGACGAACTCGGCGGTGAGCAGGATGTAGAGGGCGGCCGCGCCCGCGAGCACCACGACGAGGTAGAGCGCGGCGTGCACGATGTTCTTCGTCGTGACGACCCGGATCGCCGCGAGGCCCATGGCCACGGCGATGATCCAGAACGCGACGTCGGGGACAACCGCGTTGTACTCGGCCAGCATCGGCTACTTCTTGCCCTTCACCGGGAGCGCTCCGACCTCGAGCGGCTCGACCTCGGGGACCGTGGCCTCCCACTCGCCGAGGCGGGTCTTGTCGTGCAGGAGGTCGGCGATGCGGGGCTCGCTGTACTCGAACTCGGGGCTCCAGTGGAGGGCGTCGAACGGGCAGACCTCCACGCAGATGCCGCAGTACATGCACAGCGCGTAGTCGATGTCGAAGCGGTCGAGGATGCTGACCGTGCGCTCGCGGCCACCTTCGCGCCGCGGCGGTCGCTTCTCCTTGTGGCCCTCGATGTAGATGCACCAATCGGGGCAGCTCCGCGCGCAGAGCATGCAGACGGTGCAGTTCTCCTCCTTGAGCGCGATGACGCCGCGCGTGCGCGGGGCCAGCGTCTCCTTCTCGTGCGGGTACTGCACGGTGACCGCGCCCTGGAGCATCGTCCGGAACGTGATGCCGAGACCGCCGATGAGGCCGGGAACCTTGGGTTTGCGCATCAGACGATCACCTTGAACACGCCGGTGAGGACGATGTTGAGGAGTGCCAGTGGGATCAGGACCTTCCACGCCAGCGACTGCAGCTGGTCCTCACGGAGGCGTGGATACGTGAACCGCACCCAGAAGATGAAGAACGCGACCAGCATCATCTTGGCGATCAGGACGAACGGACCGAGGAGCGTGGCGGCGCTGCCGTGGAACCACGGGAGCGCGTAGCCGCCGAGGAAGAGCGTGGCTGCCAGCGCGGCGAAAGCGGTGGCCGTGCCGAACTCGCCGATGAAGAAGAACAAGAACCGGAAGCCCGTGTACTCGACCATGTAGCCGGCGACGAGCTCGGACTCCGCGACGGGCATGTCGAACGGGGTCTGGGTGAGCTCGGCCTGCGCCGCGACCATGAAGAGGGCGAAGCCGATGAACTGGGTGAGGATGTACGGGTTGCCGAGGAAGTCCCAGCCGAAGATCGCACCGTTCTGCTGGGCCAGCACGATGCTCTGCAGGTTCATGGTGCCGGCCTGCAGCACCACGCCGACCACGGCGAGCAGCAACGGCAGCTCGTAGGCGATGAGCTGTGCGGCGGCGCGCAGCGCGCCGAGCAGCGCGTACTTGTTGGCGCTCGCCCAGCCGGCCATGAGCACGCCGATGACCGAGAGGCTCGACACCGCGAGCGCGTAGAACACACCGACGTCGAGGTTCGCGACCACACCGCCGGGCCCGGGGCCGACGGGGATCACCGCGAAGATCAGGAAGGTGGAGAGCACGACGACCGCGGGCGCGAGCTTGAAGACCGGCCGGTCGGCCTCGGCGAGGATCACGTCCTCCTTCTGGAGGAACTTGAGCCCGTCGGCCACGAGCTGCAGCGAGCCGTGCGGGCCCGCTTCCATCGGCCCGAGGCGGCTCTGCATGTGGCTCATCATCTTGAGCAGGAAGACGTAGCCGAGCAGCAGCGCGCCCGTGGGCACGACGATCAGCACGATCAGCGTCTTGATGCCGAGCGCGAGACCCCAGGGCACGTGGACCGCGAGCAGGTTCATCGCGGCAGCGCGCCCAGGGACGACCGGTGGCGAACGTGGGTGTGGGTCACCGGTCGATGTCTCCGAGGATGAAGTACAGCGACGCCAGGATCGTGATCACGTCGGGAACGTAGACGCCGCGGAGGAGCCAAGGCAGGATCGAGACGTTGGAAAACGACGCGGACCGGATCTTGACCCGGAACGGCCCGGTACCGCCCTTCGAGACGATGTAGTAGCCCATCTGCCCGAGCGGGTTCTCGGTCTCGACCCACACCTCGCCCTCGGGCACCTTGATGATGCGGGGCACCTTCGCCATGATCGGGCCCTCGGGGATCTGGTCGAGCATCTGCACGACCATCCGCGCCGACTCGCGGGTCTCCTGGAGCCGCACCATGTAACGGGCGTAGGAGTCGCCGTCGGGGTGGGTCCAGACCTTGAAGTCGAGCTCGGGGTAGACGAGGTACGGGGCGCCGTCGCGGCGGAGGTCCCAGTCGACGCCCGAGGCGCGCAGGTTGGAGCCGGACACCCCGTAGGTGGCGCCGAGGTCGCCGGGGATGATGCCGATCGAGCGGGTCCGGGCCTGGAAGATCTCGTTACCCGCGACGAGGTCCTCGAAGTCGTCGCAGGAGTCGAGCACCTTCTGCATGGCGGAACGGGTCTCGCTCAACCAACCCCAGGGCAGGTCGTCCTTGATGCCGCCGATGCGGTTGAAGTTGGGATGGAAGCGGCCGCCCGTGGCCGACTCGATCAGGTTGAGGATGTGCTCGCGGTCGCGGAAGCCGAAGAACGCGGGCGTGATCCCGCCGACCTGGAGGCTCATCTCGCCGAGGAACAGCACGAACGTCGCGATGCGGCTGAGCTCGGTGAGCATCGTGCGGATGTACTGCGCACGCGGAGGGGCCGTGACGCCCATGAGCTTCTCGGCGCCGTCGATGAACGGCACCTCGTTGGCGAAGCTCGAGAGCCAGTCGATCCGGTTGATCAGCGTGGTGATCTGCGGGTACGTACGAAACTCGGTGAGCTTCTCGTAGCCGCGGTGCATGTAGCCGATGACGGGGTCGGCCGAGATGACGCGCTCGCCGTCGAGCCGCACGACGACGCGCAGCGTGCCGTGGGTGGCGGGGTGCTGCGGACCGAGGTTGAGGATCATGTCGCCGGTGTCGAGCTCGACGTTCATCTGCGCGTCGGCGAGGTGCCGGAGATCGCGCGGGTCGATCTCGATGTCGGGCATCGTCTCTTCGGGCGGGTTGGTGGTGCTCATGCGTCACCCCCGACGGGAGTAGGAGCGGCCTCGTCGTCGGCTTCGCCGGGCATGGGCTCGACGTCGACCAGACCGGGCCAGGGCTTCACCACGCGCGCGAGCAGCGGGAAGTCCTTGCGCGCCGGGTTCCCCTCGAACTCGTGCGGCAGGTAGAGCTTGCGCATCGCGGGATGGCCCTCGAAGTTGATGCCGTACATCTCCCAGCACTCACGCTCGTGCCAGTCGGCGCCGGGGTAGACCGGCACCCAGGAGCCGACCTCGGGCGCGTTGTCGCTGACGTCGGCCTTGAACGTGACACCCCAGTGCCGCCGGGTGCTCTGCACGTGCCCGAACACCTGGAAGCGGGTGTCGCCGCCGGTCACGCCGACGGTCTGCTCGGTGGGCTGGGCCGGCGACGATGTGTCGCCGTCGCCGTCGTCGCTCTCCTTCGGCGCCGGAAGCCAATCGATCCCGGAGACGAACGAGAGGTAGTCGCACTCGAGACGCGTGCGCGCGACCCGGGCGACCTGGGACCAGACCTCGGGCCGGACCCGCACGATCAGGGTGCCGTGGTTCTCGGCCCGGTCGACGATGCCGTCGCCGAGCTCCTCCTCCAGGCGGGCGAACAGCTCCGCGGCGACCTCGCCGAGCGGCGACGGGCCGGTCGGTTCGGGCTCCGCGGTTTCGAGCTCCGGAGCGGGCTCGGTGGTCGCGTCGGCGACGGGCTCGCCGCGGGGCGCGCCGGTGTCCGGCTCCGTGGTGGGATCGGTCATGTCCGTGCCGCCTCGGCCGCGAGCTCCCGGGCACCGCCCACGACGATCGGCTCGCCGCGGAAGCGCTGCTGCATCTCGTCGTTGCCGACGCCTTCGAGCTGGATCCGCTCCTGCAGCATCACGATCGCCTGGAGCAGCGCCTCGGGCCGGGGCGGGCAGCCGGGGACGTAGACGTCGACCGGGATGATCTGGTCGATGCCCTTGGTGACCGAGTAGGAGTCCCAATAGGGACCGCCGCAGTTGGCGCAGGATCCCATCGAGATCACGTACTTCGGGTCGGGCATCTGGTCGTAGAGCCGCTTGATCGCGGGCGCCATCTTGTCGGTGACGGTTCCGGAGATCACCACGAGGTCGGCCTGGCGCGGACTCGCCGGGAACGGGATCACGCCGAGGCGCATCGCGTCGTACCGGGGACTCGCGAGCGCGGCGCCCATCTCGATCGCGCAGCACGCGAGCCCCCACTGGAACATCCACAGCGAGTACCGGCGGCTCGAGTTCAGGAGCCAGCTCACGCCCCGCGCCGGTGTGCCGAGCAGGCCCGGCTTCTTCGCGCCCCGGCCGAGCGCGCCGCCGTCCACTAGGCCCACCGGAGCACTCCCTTGCGCCAGGCGTAGACCAGTCCGAGCGCCAGGATGGCCACGAAGACGAGCATCTCGACCAGTCCGAACACGCCGAGACCCACGCCGTTCGAGTTGCTGCCGAGGTTCACGGCCCACGGGAAGATGAAGACGCCCTCGACGTCGAAGATGACGAAGAGCAGCGCGTAGATGTAGTAGCGGACGTTCGACTGGCCCCAGCTGCCGATCGGATCGGAGCCCGACTCGTAGGCGATGTACTTCTCGCCCCGGGCAACGTCGGGACGCAGCATGCGGCCGACCCCGAGCAGGGTCGCGACGAGAACGCACGCCGCGATCCCGAAGACCGCGACGGCGATATAGGACTGGTAGTAGTGGCTCAATGCCGTCGTGGTCGCGAGTTGCGCGGACCATCGAGACAGCTGGAACGGGGTCACGCGAAAGGCCTCCCGCCCGGGCCGAAGGGAACTGCGGCGCACTCTATCTCAGGGGTTTCTCAGCGCTGCAAACCGCGGCCCGCGGTGTCGGCGACGCCCGTCGCGCACGCGCGCGGGCGTCGGTTCCGAGCGCCCCGGACGACGACACGGTCCGCCCGGGCGCTCCCGATCGGCGGACACGGAACCCGGTGCGGATGTCAGCCGATGAGCGTGGCCTGGCGGGCGAAGTGGAAGACGAGCTCGGGCGCGAAGCCCGTCACGAGCACCCCCGCGGCCGCGACGAGCAGCACGAAGCCGCTCCACGGATCGATGCGGATGCGCCGGCGCGCCGGCGCGGCATCGGGCTCGGCCCCTTCGGGCGCCGAGTAGAAGGCGATGACGGCCCGGAGGTAGAAGTAGGCGGCGATCGCGGCCGCGAGCATGCCGATGAGGGCCAGTGCGTACTCGTTCGACGCCTCGGCCGCCTCGAAGACGCCCAGCTTGGCCACGAACCCGCCGGTGAGCGGCACGCCGGCCTGGGCCAGTAGGAACAGGGTCAGCAGCCCGGCCAGCAGGGGCTCCCGGGCCGCGAGACCGCGATAGCCCGCGATGGTGTGGTCGTCGTCGCCCCGCCCCGTGAGCACCGTGATCACCCCGAACGACCCGATGACCATGAAGGCGTAGATGAGGAGGTAGGCCAGCGCGCTCTCACGGCCCCGGCTCGACGCGGCCTGCACGCCGATCAGCACGTATCCCGCATGGCTGATGGACGAGTACGCCAGCATCCGCTTGAGGTCGCTCTGCAGCAACGCCGCGATGCTGCCCACGAGGAGCGAGAGCACCGCGAGCGCCCAGATCGCCGGGGCCCAGTCGACCCGGTACGAGGCGAACGCGGTGTAGAGCACCCGGAGCAGCGCGGCGAAGCCGGCGGCCTTGGTGGCCGAGGCCATGAACCCCGTGATCGGGGTGGGCGCGCCCTGGTAGACGTCGGGCGTCCACATGTGGAACGGCACCGCGGCGACCTTGAAGCCCAGGCCCACCAGCAACAGCATCAGGCCGATGAGCAAGGTGCTGTTGTCGAGCAGGACGTTGCCGGAGAGGAACGCGGCGATGCTGCGTCCGCCCGCGAACAACGTGGTCGTCCCGGTCCCGCCGTACACGAGCGCGACCCCGTAGAGGAAGATCGCCGACGAGAACGAGCCCAGGACGAAGTACTTGATCCCCGCCTCCTGGGACGACAGCCGCGAGCGGTCGAGCGCCACGAGGACGTAGAGCGGGATGGACAGGATCTCGAGTGCCAGGAACACGACGATCAGGTCGTTGGCCGTCGCCATGATGAGCATCCCGGACGCGGAGAACAGCAACAGGGCGACGTACTCGACCCGCGGCAGCTCCTGCCGTTGCAGGTAGGCGATCGACAACAGCAGCGCCAGCGCGGTCGCGCCCAGGATGACGAGCTCGAGGAAGATCCCGAACCGGTCGATCACGACCATCTTCGCGATCGCGGTGTAGGGACCGCCGCTGGAGCCGTTGCGCTCGACGTCGACCCACTGGAACACCGCCAACACGGCGGCGCCGATCACACCGGCGGCGGCGATGACGAGGCTGACGGGGAAGACGACCGCGGAGTTGCGGCCGATCGCCCGCGTCAGCACGATCGCGACCCCCGAGCCCGCGAGCACGACCACGGGGAGGATCGACAGCCAGTAGATGCCCGGCGTCTGCAGGTGCGCGGCCGCGATCACCGGGACTCCTTCTTCTCGGGAGCCGCCGGTTTCGGCGTGGGAATCGCCGGCTGATGGTGGTTGCTCGAGCGGTCGACGTGGGTGACGACGGTCTGGACCGACGGCTGGATCATCTCCAGCACGGGCTTCGGGTAGAAGCCGAGGAAGAGGCTCAGCGCGAGGAGCGGAACGACGCAGGCGAGCTCACGCAGGTTGAGATCGGGGATGTGCTCGTTGGCCTCGTCGGGTTCGCCGGTGAACGCGCGCTGGTACGCCCAGAGCAGGTAGACGGCGGCCAGGATCACGCCGACCGCGGAGACGATGGCGTACGGGCGGTGCGTGAGGAACGTGCCCAGCAGCGCGAGGAACTCGCCGATGAAGCCGGAGAAGCCGGGCAACCCGATGGATGCGAACGCCGTGGCGAGGAAGAGGCCGCCGAAGATCGGCACCGACTTCCACAGACCGCGGAAGTTGGCGATCTCGCGGGTGTGGCGCCGTTCGTAGAGCATGCCCACCAGGAGGAACAGCGCGCCGGTGGTGAGGCCGTGGCTGATCATCGTGAACAGCGCGCCGTCGATGCCCTCCGTGTTGAGGGCGAAGATGCCGAGCACCACGAAGCCCATGTGCGCGACCGACGAGTAGGCCACGAGACGCTTCAGGTCGGTCTGCATCGCAGCGACGATCGCGCCGTAGACGATGCCGATCGTCGCGAGCACGAGCAGCAGCCACGAGAGATCGACCGCAGCTCTCGGGAACAGGCCGAGCGAGAACCGCAGGAAGCCGTAGGTGCCCATCTTCAGCAGCACGCCGGCGAGGATCACCGACCCGGCCGTGGGCGCTTCGGTGTGCGCGTCGGGCAGCCAGGTGTGGAGCGGGAACAGCGGGACCTTCACCGCGAAGGCGATGCCGAACGTGATGAACAGCCAGGTGGCGGTCGTGCGCGAGAGGCCGTGGGGCGCCCAGTTGCTGAGGGTCACGTAGTCGAAGGTGAGCGGATGCCCGTCCTTCGCGTGCAGCAACGCGACGGCGAGGATGCCGACGAAGAGGAACGCGGACCCGGTCATCGTGTACACGAAGAACTTCAGGGCCGCCTTGACGCGACGCTCCGGGTCGGATCCCCAACCGCTGATGATGAAGTACATCGGGACGAGGACGAGCTCGAAGAAGATGAAGAACAGCATCAGGTCGAGCGACAGGAACACGCCCATCAGCGCGCCCTCGAGCAGCAGCATCCAGAAGATGAACGACTTGATCCGGACGGCGACGTTGGCCGACGCCAGGAGCGACAGCGGGAACAGCAGCGCCGTCAGCAGCACCATGAACAACGAGATGCCGTCGATCCCGAGCGTGTAGTTGACGCCGAGCGTGTGGATCCACGTGTGGGTCTCGGTGCGCTGGAACAGCTGGTGCGTCGTGGTGGAGAAGTCGAAGAGCATCCACGCCGCGAGCCCGGCCACCGCCGCGCTGACGGCGTAGCCGATGGCGCGCGCGATCTCCGGCCTGCGTTCCGGCGTGATCATCACGAGGAACGCACCGACGAACGGAACCGCGATCAGTGTGGTGAGGATCGGGAAGTTGGGATCCATCAGCCGGCCCGCACCACGATGTAGAGGATCAGGGCTGCGGTGCCGATGAAGATCGCCAGTGCGTAGTTGCGGACCAGGCCCGTCTGCAGCCGCCGCAGCCCGCCACTGCCGCCGCGCACGATGGTGGCCACCCCGACGACCGCGCCGTCGATGATGCCCTGATCGACCGTGCTGGCGAGCCACTGCGCGGCCCGACGGCCCGGTCCGCCGACGGCCGCCGTCACCGCGTCGTCGATGTACCAGGCGTGACCGAACAGCTTGGCCAGCGGGCCCAGCCTGGCGGTCAACGGATCCTCGCCGTCGGTGGGCAACCCTTTTCGGTACATGGCGATGCCCAGCACGATGCCGACGACCGCGCCGACCAGCGCGATGGTCGACAACGCGAGTCCGGCTCCGAACGACGTGATCCGGGGGCCGTCGGTGAGGACGGGCTCGAGCCATCGGGTGAGGAAGTCCCAGCCGCCGTTGGTGAACGGCAGGTCGAGCAACCCGCCGAAGATCGAGAGCAGGGCCAGGATCACCAGCGGGAGGGTCATGAGACCCGGGGACTCGTGGGGACTGATCGGCTCGTGCGCATGCTCCGCGTGCTCGTCGTGGGCAGCGCCCGGAGGCGGCGCGTCGTCGTCGGAGGCACCGGCGATCACCGGGACGGCCGGAGTGCTCTCCGGCGGTTGGTCGGTCCAACGCGCGTTGCCGAAGAACACCAGGTACACCTGGCGCGTCATGTAGAACGCGGTGAGCACCGCGGCCACGACACCGATCGCCCAGAGCGCGTAGTCGTGCGCGAACCAGGCCTTGGCGAGGATCTCGTCCTTCGACCAGAAGCCCGCGAACGGGAAGATGCCCGCGATCGTGAGCCAGCCGATGATGAACGTGGCCGCGGTGACCGGCATGTACTTCCGCAGCCGGCCCATGCGGCGCATGTCCTGCTCGTCGTGCATGCCGTGCATCACCGAGCCGGCGCCGAGGAACAGCAGGGCCTTGAAGAACGCGTGCGTCACCATGTGGAAGATCGCGGCGCTGTAGGCACCGACGCCGACCGCCAGGAACATGTAGCCGAGCTGGCTGATGGTGCTGTAGGCGAGGACCTTCTTGATGTCGTTGTGGACCAGCGCGACCGTCGCCGCGTAGAGCGCGGTGATCGCGCCGACGTAGCCGATCACCGTCGCGGCGTCGCCACTGTGGAGCAGGAAGGCGCTGGACCGGCACATCAGGTAGACGCCGGCGGTGACCATGGTGGCGGCGTGGATCAGCGCCGAGACCGGGGTCGGGCCTTCCATCGCGTCGGGGAGCCAGATGTGGAGGCCGATCTGCGCGCTCTTGCCCATCGCGCCGAGGAACAGGAGCAGCCCGATCGCGGTGACGGTCCCGCTGCCGAGACCGGGGATCCCCGCGAACGCGCTGGGCACCGCGTGGCCGCTCGAGCTGATGCCCCCGTATTCGAGGGTCCCGAGGCGCTCGAAGATGAGGAACATCGCGAGCATGAACCCGAAGTCGCCGACGCGGTTGGTGATGAAGGCCTTCTTGCCCGCCTTCGCGGCCGACTCGCGCTCGAACCAGAACGAGATGAGGAGGTAGGAGCAGAGACCCACGCCCTCCCACCCGAGGAACGTCACCAGGTAGCTGGCGCCGAGGACCAGGACGAGCATGGAGGCCGCGAACAGGTTGAGGTAGGCGAAGAACCGGGAGAACCGCGAGTCCCCGTGCATGTAGCCGATGGAGTAGAGATGGATCAGCGTCCCGATGCCGGTGACGAACAGGATCATCGTCACCGAGAGCGGATCGGCGAGCAGGCCGAAGGACACGTGGAACCGGCCCGCGCTGATCCAGTCGAACAGCTTGACGACGTGGTGGCGCTCCTCGCCCGGGACGCTCCGCAACTCGGCGAACATCACGATCGACCACACGAAGGACAGCCCCAGCAGCGCGGTGGCGATCCACCCCGCGAGCGGCTCGCCCAGGCGCTTCCCGAACAGGAGCAGCACGGCTGCGCCGAGGAGGGGCAGGGCCGGGACGATCCAGACCAGATCGAGCCATTCGCGCGAGCTCATGAGGCCGCGACCCGGGACGCGGTCCGGACGCGAGCGACCGTGACCTTCACTGGTACCGCGACGTTCGCAGACACAGGGTTTGGTGCACCTCCGGCAGTGAGGGCGGCAGTGCCGTCCCCCGGGAGACAGCTCGGGCGTGACTCGGTGAGGTTGGAGCGCGTTCCGCTCATTCAGCCCCTGAGCAGATCGATGTCGTCGGCTGTCGCGCCGCGTCGGCGCCGGAAGATCGCCACGATGATCGCGAGGCCCACCGCGACCTCGGCGGCCGCGACCACCAGCGTGAAGAAGACGATGACCTGTCCGCCGACGTCGTCGAGCATCTTGGCGAAGGTGACGAAGGTGAGGTTCACGGCGTTGAGCATGAGCTCGATGCACATGAACATCACCAGGACGTTGCGCCGGATCAGCAGGCCGGTTGCCCCGATGGTGAAGAGCAGCAACGCGACGATCAGGTAGTAGTTGCCGGTGATGGTCACGAGCCCACCTCCGCCGACGACGACTCGACGGGTGCGCCCCGCCCGCTGCGGCGTGCGAGCACGACCGCGCCGACGACCGCGGCGACGAACAGGATCGCGGTGATCTCGAACGGCCAGAGGTAGGTGGTGAACAGCGCCCTGGCCACCGATTGGATGTTGGCGCCGTGCAACTTGCCGACCTGGGACTTCGTGCCCGTCGCCCAGTTGTGCCCGGCGAGCAACGCGATCTCGAGCACGAGGATGATCCCGACGACGACGGCGACCGGCCGTTGCAGCGGGCGCGGATCGCCGAGGCCTTCGTACCGGTCGACCCCGAGGAGCATGATGACGAAGAGGAAGAGGACGACGACGGCGCTGGCGTAGACGATGATCTGCACTGCGGCGAGCAACTGCGCGTTCTCCATCAGGAAGAACGCGGCGATCCCGATCAGGGTCGCCACCAGGAACAACGCCGAGTACACCGGGTTCGGCGAGAGGACGACCCCGAGCGCGCCGCCGAGCACGAGCGCGGCGACGACGAAGAACATGACCGCGATCATCCGTGGCCCCCGCCCGCCGGGTGGGCGCCGTCGTCGGTGTCGTCCTCGGTGTCGGCGTGGGCCTCGCGCGCGCGGTCGCGCTCGTCGTGCTCCGGCGATTCGAGCCGCACGGTCTGGAGGTCCTCCACGGCCTTGCCCTCGTCCCAGGACGCGGCGGTCTGACCCAGCTCGGGTGCGCGCACCCCGAACCCGAGCTCGCCGGACCAGGCGACCTTGCCTTCATAGGCGGCGTTGCCCGACGGAGCCGTCGCGCGCATCCAGGCGCTGGTCTCGTCGTCCTCACCGCCGAGCCACAGCTCCCAGGGCTGCCGGCGGGCGCGGCCGTCGTCGTCGACGAGCAGCTCGCGCTTGGTGTAGATGGCGTCCTCGCGGTCCACGAAGGAGAACTCGAAGAGCTTGGTCTCGGTGATGGCCTCCGTGGGACAGGCCTCGACGCACATGTCGCAGTGGATGCAGCGGAGGTAGTTGATCTCGTAGACGAAGCCGTATCGCTCGCCGGGCGACACCGGAGCGTCGGGCGGGTTGTCGGCGCCGCGGACGTAGATGCAGCGCGCCGGGCACACCCCCGCGCAGAGCTCGCAGCCGATGCACTTCTCCATGCCGTCCTCGTAGCGGTTGAGGACGTGACGGCCGTGCACCCGCGGCGGCTTGTCTTGCTTCTCCTTCGGGAACTCGGTCGTGAGGCGCGGCCGGAACATCTGTTGGATCGTGATGCGGAACCCGCTCAGCGCACCCATCAGTCCCACTCCTGGATCGAGGCCAGCTCGTCGTCGCGCGGGATGCAGAGCATCAGCACGCCGTAGACGAGGGCGGCACCGACGCCGGCTGCCACCGTCACCACGAAGATGGTCAGCCCGCGGTTGCCGTTGACGAAGTCCCACCGCTGGTCGTCGGCGACCCGGATCACCGCGGTGACCATCAACCACAGGAACGCCAGCTCGATGAGGTACTTCCAGCCGAAGTTCATGAGCTGGTCGTACCGCAGGCGCGGCACCGA
>JAODBH010000019.1 GCA_025463865.1 Actinomycetes bacterium
GTGAGCTTGACCGCGCGGAGCAGGGGCGGCAACGCGTCGGCGATCTGGTCGGCGCCCATGCGACTGACCAGGACGAGCCGCCCGGGCCGCCGTGACGGGTTGAGCCGGTCGCAGAGCGCCACGACCTGTTCGGGCGACGCGGTGGGGCCGAGCTTCACGCCCAGCGGGTTCTCGATGCCGCTGAGGAACTCGATGTGCGCGCCGCCGAGCTGCCGCGTGCGCTCGCCGACCCAGAGGAGGTGGGCCGAGCAGTCGTACCAGTCGTCGGTGAGGCTGTCGCGCCGGGTCAGCGCCTCCTCGTACCCGAGGATCAGTGCTTCGTGCGACGTGTAGAAGTCGACCTGGTGGAGCTGGTGCTCTGCGTCGAGGTCGATGCCGCACGCGGCCATGAACCGCAGTGCGCGGTCGATCTCACCGGCGACCGCGTCGTAACGGCGACCTTCCGGACTGGCGTCGACGTACTCGAGGGTCCACGCGTGCACCCGCGACAGGTCGGCGAACCCACCCTTGGCGAAGGCGCGGAGCAGGTTCAGGGTGGATGCAGCCTGGTGGTAAGCGCGGACGAGCCGATCGGGATCGGGCCGGCGCGCCGCGGCCTCGAAGGCGAAGTCGTTCACCATGTCGCCGCGGAACGACGGCAGCTCGAGCTCGCCGCGCGCTTCGGTGGGCGCCGAGCGGGGCTTGGCGAACTGGCCGGCGATGCGACCGATCTTGACCGTGGGGACACCACTGCCGTACGTGAGCACGACGGCCATCTGGAGGATGACCTTCAACTTGTCGCGGATCGCATTGGCGGAGAACGCGTCGAACGACTCGGCGCAGTCACCGGCCTGGAGCACGAAGCCGCGCGCCTCGGTGACCGCGGCCAACGACTCGGTGAGGCTGCGCGCCTCGCCCGCGAACACGAGCGGCGGCACCTCGCGCAAGGTGCCGAGCGCGGCGTCGAGGGCGGCGTCATCGGGCCATTCGGGCTGCTGCTCGGCCGGGAGCGCGCGCCAACTGTCGGGGGTCCATTGCTTCAAGTGGAAGAGCTCGCCGGCGTGATCCTTGGCGGCCGGGTCGGCGCCACTGGCGCTCACAGGTACCCGCTCGGTCCCGACGGTGTCGGCGCGGCGCCGGGGTCGATGGCGCGTCGGCGCATCTGGTCCAGCTGCCCCTGGGCCGAGGCCTGTTGGGTGAACAAGGTGGCCTGGATCCCGGTGAAGAGCCCTTCGAGCCAGCCGACGAGCTGGGCCTGCGCGAGCCGCAACTCCGACTCCGAGGGCGCGTCGCTCGAGAACGGCAGGATGACGTCGGACAGCTCGCGGCTCAGGTCCGGGGAGAGCACGGTCTCGAGCTCGGTGAGCGACCGGTCGTAGATCTCGCGGAGACGGCGGCGGCCGCTGTCGTCGAGCGGCGCCCGGCGGACCTCGTCGAGCATGTTGCGCACCATCGAGGCGATCCGGATCAGCTTGGTGGGGCTCGAGATCTTCTCGCCGGCGTCGTCGCCCGCTTCCTCGCCGGCGTTGTCTGCTGCCGGCTCGGCGGCGTTGCCGTCGACCAACTCGGGCTGCACGTGCTCGCGCTCCGGCGGGGTCGACGTTCCATCCTGCATGGTGTCGAGGATAGGTGGTGCCGTGGCGTCGGCGCGTACCGGATTCGGAGCGCCGGGGGACGTGACGTGGGATCATGCGGCGGGGACGAACCGACCGAGGGGGTGCGGTGCCGGAGCTGCCGTCGGGAACGGTGACGTTCCTGTTCACCGACCTCGAGGGCTCCACCCGCCTCTGGGAGCAGCATCCCGACGCGATGGGGCCCGCGCTGGCGCGGCACGACGCCCTGCTGCGGTCCGCCGTGGAGCAGCACGCCGGTCGGGTGGTCAAGACGACCGGCGACGGCCTGCACGCGGTGTTCGTCACCACCCGGGACGCCCTCGATGCCGCCCTCGCCGCCCAGCGGGCCCTGGCCGGCGAGGACTGGAGCGCCACCGGCCCGCTGCGCGTCCGGATGGGTCTGCACACCGGCGATGCGGAAGCGCGTGACGGCGACTACTACGGCCCCGCGACCAATCGCGCCGCCCGGGTCATGGCCGCCGCGCACGGTGAGCAGCTGGTCGTGTCGCACGCCACCGAGGAGATCGTGCGCGACGTGTTGCCCGAGGGCGTCGGCCTCTCTGATCTCGGTGAGCACCGCCTGCCGGACCTGAGCCGGCCCGAGCGGGTCTTCCAGGTGGTGGCGCCCGGTTTGCGGCGTGACTTCCCCCCGCTGCGTTCACTCGACGCGCTCCCCGGGAACCTCCCCGGCCAGCTCACGTCGTTCGTCGGCCGCGCGGTGGAGCGCGAGGCCATCGCCGATGCGTTGCTCGCATCGCGGCTCGTCACGATCACCGGTGTCGGCGGGGTCGGGAAGAGTCGCATCGCGGTCCAGGTCGCGCTCGACATCCTGCGTCGCTTCCCGGACGGCGCGTGGTTGTGCGAGCTCGCCGCCGCGCGCTACGCCGACGAGCTCGCTCAGGTCGTGGCGGCCACGTTGGGTGTCCTGTCACGCCCGGGCAGCACGCTCGAAGACAGCGTGCTCGACGCGTTGCGCACGCGCGAGCTCATCCTCGTGCTCGACAACTGCGAGCACCTCCTCGAACCGGTGGGCCGCATGACCGACGGGCTGCTGCGCGAGTCCCCGGGGGTCCGGATC
>JAODBH010000166.1 GCA_025463865.1 Actinomycetes bacterium
CGCGGGCCACGAGCTCGGAGCCGCGGGCCATGGGACGTCCCGGACCTTCCGGCCCGGCGCGGCCACGCGTCGCCCGTGAGGCGGCGGCTCGACGCCGAGCTCGTGCGGCGGAAGCTCGTGCCGAGCCGGGCGCGCGCGGTGGAGGCGATCGCCGCGGGCCGGGTGCGGGTCGGAGGGGCACCGGTGTCGTCCGCGGCGCGCCAGGTCGCGCCGGAGGAGTCGATCCAGTTCGACGCCCCCGCGGCGGAGTTCGTGAGCCGCGGCGGCGACAAGCTCGCCGGCGCCCTCGACCGCTTCGGCATCGACGTGACCGGCCTCGGAGCCCTCGACGCCGGCGCCTCGACCGGCGGATTCACCGACTGCCTGCTCCAGCGGGGAGCCGCCCACGTCGTGGCCGTGGACGTCGGACGCGGTCAGCTGGCCTGGCGGTTGCGCGAGGATCCACGGGTGACGGTGCTGGAGCGGACCAACGTGCGCAACCTCGAACCCGGGGCGATCGGCGGCCCGGCCGAGGTCACGGTGGCCGATCTCTCCTTCATCTCGCTCCGTCTGGTGGCGCCCGCGTTGGCCCGCTGCACCGCTCCCGGCGCCGACCTGATCCTGCTGGTCAAGCCTCAGTTCGAGGCGGGCCGGAGCCAGGTCGGCAAGGGCGGCATCGTCCGGGACCCGGCGGTCCACCTCGAGGTGCTCACCACCGTCTCCGCCGCGCTCGACTCGGCCGGCCTCAGGCCCTTCGCGGTGGCGCCCTCGCCCCTCCGGGGTGCAGATGGCAACGTGGAGTTCGTGCTCCATGCCCGCGCCACCGCCGCCCCCGACGGCAGCTCGGCCGACGCGGGCTGGTCCGAGGCGGCCTGGTCCGGGGTGGTCGCCGCCGCGGTCGACGAGGCCCACGCCGGATCGGGCGAGCCCGCCCCCGACGCCCAGGCCACTGAGACCTTCGGGGACGCAGGGAGCTTCAGGGACGTAGAGGGCTTCGGGGACGCAGGGGAGCGCCCGTGAGCGCGGAAACCTCCGGCTCCGACGGCGCGGCCAACCGCCGGCGCCTTCGAGCCATCGGCATCGTCTCCCATCCCGACCGGCCGCTCGCGTCCGAGCTCGCCCGCAAGGCCGCCGACTGGTTCGTCGGCAAGGGGATCGACGTGCGGATCCCGGAGGACGACATCGGCGTGCCGGATCTTCTGCCGTACGCGGTGCCGCAGGACGCGTTCGCCGAGGGCCTCGATCTGGTGCTCTCGCTCGGTGGCGACGGCACGATGCTGCGGGCGATGGACGTCGTGTACGAGGCCGGTACGCCGGTGCTCGGCGTGAACGTCGGCCAGATGGGCTACCTCACCGAGGTCGAGCCCGCCGACCTGGAGGCCGCGCTCCTGCGCCTGTTCGACGGCGACTACGTCGTGGCCGACCGCATGATGCTCGAGGTGACGGTCGAGTCGGACGGTCCCGCGGTCGGCACGTGGTGGGCGCTGAACGAGGCCGTGATCGAGAAGGTCCGCACCGGGCGTCTCGTCCGACTCGAGGTGTCGATCAACGGCACGTACTTCACGAGCTACGCCGCCGACGGTGTCATCGTGGCCACGCCCACCGGGTCGACGGCGTACTCGTTCTCAGCGCGCGGGCCGATCGTCTCGCCCCGCCTCTGCTGCATGCTCCTCACTCCGGTCTCACCCCACATGCTGTTCGACCGGTCGCTCGTGCTCGATCCCTCCGAGCTCGTCCGCTTCGAGGTCACCGCGGCGCGCTCGGTCGTGCTCACCCTCGACGGGCGGGTGCTGGGGCCGCTCGAAGCCGGCGACGTCGTCAGCTGCACCGGCGGGCCGCGACCCGCACGCGTCGTCACGCTCGAGCCCCGCGACTTCCACCAGATCCTGAAGGCCAAGTTCGGGCTCGCGGACCGCTAGTCGTGCTGAGTGAGCTGCGGGTCCAAAACCTCGGCATCATCGCCGAACTCCGTCTCGTGCTGGGTCCCGGCCTCACCGCCATCACCGGCGAGACCGGTGCGGGGAAGACGCTCGTCGTCAGCGCGGTCGAGCTGCTCGTCGGCGGCCGCGCCGACGCGTCGATGGTCCGTCCGGGCGCCACCGACGCCACGGTAGAAGGCCGCTTCGTGACCGACGACCCCGCGGCGGACGAGATCGTCCTCGCCCGCGTGATCCCGGTCGACGGCCGCAGCCGCGCCTACGTCAACGGGCGGCTCGCAACCGCGGGCGAGCTCGCCGAGATCGGTGCCACGCTCGTCGACCTGCACGGCCAGCACGCGCATCAGTCGCTGCTGCTGCCCGCCGTCCAGCGGTCGCTCCTCGACCGGTTCGCCGGCGCCCCGGCGGCCGACGCGCTGCGGGATTTCCGCGCCGCCCGGGCCGAGCAGCATCGGATCGAGGCGGAGCTCGCACCGCTGGGCGGTGACGAGCGGGCCCGCGCGCGGGAGCTCGACCTGCTCCGCTACCAGGTGGCCGAGATCGACGCGGCCGACATCACCGATCCCGACGAGGACGACGAGCTGGCGCGCGAGGAGCTCGTGCTCGGCGACGCGACCGCGCACCGCGAGGCGCTGGAAGCCGCGTTCGCCGACGTCGAGGGCGCGGCCGAGGACGCCACCGGCCGGGCCGTCGCCGCGCTCACCGACCGTGAGCCGTTCTCGGCGCTTGCCGACCGCCTCCGCGCCGTCCAGGCCGAGTTGGGGGAGCTGGCCCACGATCTGCGCCTGGCCGGTGAATCGGTGGTCGCGGACCCGGAACGATTGGTCGAGGTGGGCGCGCGCCGGCGGCTGCTCCAGGAGCTGCGGCGGAAGTACGGCGAGACGCTGGCCGAGATCGTGGAGTTCCGTGACGACGCGCGCCGTCGACTGGCCGAGATCGAAGGGCACGGGGCCCGGGTCGCGGCATTGGAGTCGGCCCGGGCCGAGGCCGCGGCCGCATCGAAGCGGCACGGCGACGCACTCACCGCGGCGCGACGTGCGGCCGCGGCGCCGTTGGCGGGTGCGGTCACCGGCGCGCTGCAACCGTTGGCGATGCCGGGCGCGGAGTTCCTCGTCGCGGTGGAGCCTGCCCGTGAGCCCGGCGACGACGGCGCCGACGCGGTGACGTTCCTGTTGGCCGCGAACCCGGGTGAGCCCGCGTCCGCGCTGGCGCGGGTCGCATCGGGTGGCGAGCTGTCGCGCACGATGCTCGCATTGCGGGTGGTGCTCAGCGCAGCCCCGCCCACGTTGGTGTTCGACGAGGTCGACAGCGGACTCGGGGGAGAGGCCGGGGTCGCCGTCGGGGAGGCCCTCGCCCGCCTCGGCGCCCGGCACCAGGTCCTCTCGGTGACCCACCTGGCCCAGGTCGCGGCGTACGCGGACGCGCACGTGACCATCAGCAAGCACGGCGAAGCGGGCCGTACCCTCGCCGACGCCCAGTTGCTGCTCGAGGACGCGCGGGTCGGCGAGCTCGCCCGGATGCTCTCGGGTGTCGACTCGGCCGGCGCCCGTCTCCACGCGGAGGAGCTGCTGCGCGGCGCCCGGACCCCGGAGTCCGAACCCGCCGGACCGGCGGACGCGCCACCGCGCCGACGCAGCCGGAGCGCGCGCTGATGGCCTGGCTCGCAGGGCGCAGCGCGCGCCGCCAGCACGACGACGATTGCGTGGGCACGGCCAAGCTCGGTCCCCGCACCAAGGACCTCACCAAGCGGCTCGATCCGGGTGACATCGCGGTGATCTGCCACGCCGACATCGACCGGGTGGCGGCCGAGGGACTCATCGCCGCAGGCGTCGGCGCAGTGGTCAACGGCGCGCCGTCCATCTCCGGCCGCTACCCCAACGGTGGCCCCATCCGCATCGTGGAAGCCGGAATCCCACTCATCGACCTCGACCTCGACGTCTTCACCGAGTTCGTGGAGGGGGAGACGCTTCGCATCGACGGCGGCGACGTCTACCGCGGTGACGAGCTCGTGGCGTGCGGCAACGCGCTGGACGTCGACCACATCGAACTGCTGATGGCCCAGGCCCGCGCTGACATCGGCGACGAGCTCGGCCGGTTCGCCGCCAACACCCTCGAGTACATCGAGCGTGAAGGCAGGGTGCTGTTCGACCCTGTGACGCTCCCGCCGCTGAAGACGAAGTTCAAGGGCCGTCACGCGCTCGTCGTGGTGCGCGGGCACGACTACAAGGACGACCTGCGCTCGCTGCGGCCCTACATCAAGGAGTACCGGCCCGTGCTCATCGCGGTCGACGGCGGAGCCGACGCGCTGCTCGAGTTCGGTCTGACGCCCGACATCATCATCGGTGACTTCGACTCGGTGACGGCCGAGGCGATGGACGTCGGCGCGGAGCTCATCCACCAGGTGCACCTCGACGGCCGCGCGCCCGGGCGCGAGGAGCTCGCCGCGTTCGGTCACCCCTACGTGGAGTTCGTCGCCGACGGCATGAGCGAGGACGTCGCCATGCTCCTCGCGTACGAGGCGGGCGCGACCCTCATCGTCGCGGTCGGAACGCACGCCACCATGATCGAGTTCCTCGACAAGGGCCGGCGGGGAATGTCGTCGACGTTCCTGACCCGCATGCGGCTCGGCCCGGTGCTCGTCGACGCCAAAGGGGTGAGCCGTCTCTACGAGGGCCGGGTCCGCCGACGCGACGTGTTCCTGCTGGTCCTGGCGGCGGTGCTGGCGATCGTGGTCGTCTCGATCGTGTCCCAACCCATCCACGTGTTCTTCGATGGTGTCCGGTTGACTCTCCGCGACCTCTGGTACTCGATGACCGACTCCGTCTGAACCATCCCCTACCCAGGCCCTCATGATCAACTTCCGGTACCACCTCGTGTCCTTGATCGCGGTCTTCCTCGCGCTCGCCCTCGGCGTCGTGATGGGCAGCACCGTGATCGACCGGGCCATCGTCGACAGCCTCCGGAGCCGCATCGACAAGGTCCAGCACAACGCGGAGCTCCGCAAGGACCAGAACGACCAGCTCAAGAGCACGGTCGACCAGCTCAACGACTACATCGCCAAGACCGCGGGCTTCGCGGTCACCGAGCGCCTCCGTTCGGTGCCGGTGACCGTGTTCGCGGTGCGCGGCGTCGACTCCGATGCCATCTCGAGCGCGGTGCAGCTCGCGCAGCAGGCCGGCGCCCGCGTGCCGGGGATCGTCTGGCTCGAGCCCAAGCTCCAGCTGACCAAGGCCGACGACGTCAAGGCGCTCGCGGGGGTGCTGGGCCTCGACAGCAAGAACGTGAAGACGTTGCGCGCCGCCACCTGGCAAGCGCTGGCCCTGCCGTTCGGCGCGCTCGAAACCAGCGTTTCGGCCCCCGTCACCAACAACCCCGCGACCAGCGCCGCGGGTTCCGACACCGGCACGACCACCACGCTGACTGCGCCACCGATCGACGAGCCGTCGGCGAAGGCTCTCCTCACGAAGCTGGGGGAGCGCGGCTTCGTCTCGTTCGAGGGCGTGGGTGACGCCGGCAAGGACGTCGCGCTGGCGGATCTCCCGCGGGCCGGCGGGCGCGTGTTGCTCGCCTCCGGGGCGGGCGCGAAGGTCACGGACAACGCGCTCCTCGTCGACCTCGCTCGCACGTTCAGCAACCAGAACGTGGAGACCGCGGCGGCCGAGGTGTTCGCGGATTCGGGCAAGGCAGACCGCGGCACGCTCGTGCAGCCCATCGTGGCCGACGACGCCCTCGGGAAGAAGGTCTCCACCGTCGACAATCTGGAGATGCGGCGCGGCCAGGTGGTCGCGGTGCTCGCGCTCGCCGACCTCGGCCGCAAGGTCGTCGGGCACTACGGCATCGGTGGGGAAGCCTCGTTGAGCGTGCCCGAGTGGTGGCGTCCGTGAGCCGTGGGTGCCGTTCGGCCCGCCGCGGCGCGTGCCGGCTCGCAGCCACGGCCCTGATCGTCGTGCTCGCGGTCGTCGCGCTCGCCCCGGTCGCCGGCGCGGCCGCACCGCGCCGGACACCGGTGCCGACGACCGACGCGCGCGTGCTCGTTCTCTCGGTACCCACGCTCGTCTGGTCCGATGTGCAGCCCGACACGATGCCGAACCTCTCCAGCCTCCTCGCCAAGGGCGCAGTGGGCGACCTCTCGACCCGCGGCTCGCGGCACGTGATGCACGCCCCCGAGAGCTACGCGACGATCGGAGCCGGCGCGCGTGCGGTCGGTGCGGTCCCGTCGGGCAACATGTTCGAACCCGACGAGAAGTACGGCTCGAGCACCGCGGGCGAGGTCTACCAGCGCCGAACCGGGAAGGCGGCCGACGGCGAGGTCGTCGCGCCCGAGATCGCGAGCCTCATCGGCCGCAACGAGCCCCTGCTGTTCGGGGCCGAGGTGAGCTCGCTCGGCGACGCCCTCGGCGCCGCGCAGGTGCACCGAGCGGTGGTCGCGAACGCCGACGAGCCCGAACCCGCGGCGGTCGCTTCGGAGACGCAGTACGGCCGCGAAGCGGTGTCGGCGCTGATGGGCTCGGGCGGCCGTCTCCCTGGTGGCGACGTCGGGAAGGATCTTCTCGAGTCCGACGCCAACTCACCCTACGGCGTGCGCCTGAACCTCGACCGGGTCCAGTCGTCGTTCACCGACAACTTCACCCAGCGCAGTGTCGTGCTGGTCGAGGCTTCGGATCTTCTGCGGGCCGACAGCTACCGGTCGGCGGTCACCGAAGCGCACCGTGCGGCCGTCACCGCGCAGGCGATCCGCCGCACCGACGCGCTCGTCGGCCGGCTCCTGCAGCACGTCGACCTCGCACGGGACACGGTGCTCGTCGTGAGCCCGACGCCATCGAGTCGGCACAACGGTTTGACCGTCACCGGCATCGTGAGCCCGGGCGTCGAGCCCGGTCTCGTGACGTCGGCCACGGTGCGTCGGTCCGGCTTCGTGCAGCTCGTCGACGTCGCGCCGACGATCCTCTCGCTGTTCGGGCTCAAGACCCCTGGTGAGATGGAGGGCCGTCCGTACGAGCGTGACGGTACCGGCGGCACCTACCAGGAGCGCCACCGGTTCCTCGCCGACGCCGACCGTGCCGCCCTCTTCCGCGACTCGCTGGTGGCGCCCGCAACGCTCGTGTTCGTCCTCGGGCAGGTGATCCTGTGCGCGTGCACCGTGCTCGTGGTGTCACGCCGTCTCCGCAACCGCCCGCGCGCCGACGACCGCATCCGGCGCGCGCTCCCGTGGTTCGCGCTCGGCCTGATCGGCTTCCTCCCGATGACGTACTTCGCGGCGCGGGTCCCGCTGTTCCGTTGGGGCGCGCCCGCGTACTGGGCCTTCACGATCGGCGGAGCCGCGGTCCTGGCGGTCCTCGCCAAGCTGCTCGCACGGCGCAACCGGCTCGACCCGATCATCGGGATCCTCGGTCTCTCCGTGCTGCTCCTCATCGGCGACGTCGTGTTCGGCGACGCCAAGTTCCAGCTCAACGCCGTCTTCGGGTACTCGCCCACGGTCGCGGGCCGCTTCGCCGGTTTCGGGAACCTGGCGTTCGCGACGTTGGCGTCGTCGACGATCCTGCTCGCCACGCTGCTGGCCCACCGGATCGGGGGCCGGCGGGGCCGGATGACGGCCGTCGTCGTGTGCGCGGTGGCCTTGGTGGTCGACGCGTTCCCGATGTGGGGCGCCGACGTGGGCGGGGTGCTCTCCGGGATCCCGGCCTACGCGATCTTCCTCATCATGCTGTTCGGGATCCAGATCCGCTGGCGAACGTTGCTGGGGCTCGCGGTGGGCACGATCGCCGCGGTCACCGTCCTCGGCTTCATCGACCTGGCCCGCCCGACGGATCAGCGCACCCACCTCGGCCGGTTCCTCGAGAAGATCGGCACCGAAGGCGCGGGCGGCTTCTTCACCGTCATCGCCCGCAAGGCCGACTCGAACATCAGCGTTCTGACGACCTCGATCTGGACCCTCATGCTTCCCGCGGTGTTCCTGTTCGTCGCCTACATGATCTGGCGTGCGCCGGGCTCGCTGCGCCAGGTGCGCCAGCAGATCCCGGAGATGCGCGCGGGTCTGGTCGGCGTCTTCGTGTTCGGCGTGCTCGGTTTCGCCGTCAACGATTCGGGCATCTCGATCCCCGGCGTGATGATCGGCGTCGTCAACTCGACCCTGGTGTTCCTCGTCTTCCTCCTGTGGAAGCTCGCGCCGGATCCACCGCCTGAGCTCCGGGGTGGTGACCGGCCACTCGACGCGCCGGATCCGGTCGCGGCGGGCGTCGGGACCGGCGCTCCGTGAGCGTCGGGCTGGGGCTGCTGGTCGGGTTCCTCGCCGCCCGCCTCCTGCTGAAGGGCGGGACCGAGGGAGGTCTGATGACGGCTCCGGCTCTCGAGCGCGCCAACTACCGCGGGCGCCGGGTTCCGACCGCGGCGGGCGTGATCATCGTCCTGTCGGTCCTGGTCGTCGAGGCGGGGCGGGCGATCCTGGGCGCGGCAGGTGTCGGCGACCTCACGGGGCTGACGATCGCACGCAACGCAGTGTTGTTCGCGTGCTTGGGGTTCGGCTTCCTCGGGCTCATCGACGACCTCGTCGCCCACGGTGACGACCGCGGCTTCCGGGGCCACCTGCGCGCGCTCGCCTCGGGCCGCATCACCACCGGCGCGATCAAGCTGTTCGGAGGCGGGGGCATCGCGGTCCTGCTCGTCGCGAGCCCGGGGTTCCGGAGCGGCGCGCGGCTGATCGTCGACGCGGTGATCATCGCTCTGGCCGCCAACCTCGGGAACCTGTTCGACCGCGCGCCCGGACGGGTGCTCAAGGTCTCGCTCCTCGCCTACGTCCCGCTCGCGATCGTGTGCGGCACCGGTGCCGTCGGCGTGGCGCTCGCGCCGGTGATGGGTGCCGCGCTCGGTCTCCTCGTCGACGACCTGCGCGAGCGCCTGATGATCGGCGACACCGGCGCCAATCTGCTGGGCGGCGTGCTCGGCCTCGGCGCGGTGCTGCAGCTCGGCGAGGACGCGCGCTACATCCTCCTCGCGCTGCTCGTGGCCCTGAACCTGGCGTCCGAGTTCTGGAGCTTCAGCACCTTCATCGACCGCGTCCCCCCACTGCGCGCCCTCGACCGATGGGGCCGGAGGAGACCCCCCGCACCCGACCGCGACCCCACCTCGTAGGCGCCTGAGGATTGGGGACTACGGCGCGCAGCTCTGCTTGACGTAGAGGGCGCGGGCGCCGCCGTAGTGCTGGGTGATCTGGTAGCCCTCGGCTTCGAGGCGGGCGGGGAGATCGGGGAACGATCCCCAGCGGACGCCGGAACGCACGGCGACCGCGCACACCTCGGGCTTCGCTGCGGCCTTCACGACCGTGTCGGAGGTGATGCGCAGCGACGGCTCGCTGGTCTTCTGGCGCAGGATCGACGCGTCGACCAGGTCGTCGGGGGTTCGACGCCCGGCCCGCCAGACCACGCCCGGGTCGTCGCTGATCGCCTGCGCGCCCGGTGGCAACGCGCGAAGCGCCCGGACCACCCGCGCCTCGCTCCCGTGCGCGCCGGTATCCCAGAGCAGAGGCGAGAGGTGCACGACGTGATAGCCGAGGGCCGCGACCGCGAGGACGCCCAGGACCCCGAGGGCGGC
Organism: Actinomycetes bacterium; assembly: GCA_025463865.1. Taxonomy (GTDB): domain Bacteria; phylum Actinomycetota; class Acidimicrobiia; order IMCC26256; family Chersky-534; genus Chersky-534. The sequence goes on from JAODBH010000166.1 coordinate 9,504, forward strand.
CGCCGGCAGCTTGCGGAAGCGGTCGACGACGGGCGCGAGGCCGACACCCACCAGCACGCAAGCGGGCACGACGAGGTGCGCGAGGTGATTGCGCCACATCGGGGTCTGGGCCGTGATCGCGACGAGTGCGAGCACCAGCCAGCAGACGATGGGCGCCACGCCTCCGGTGAGGCGATCGAGGAGTGGCCGCGGGTGCGCGCCCCGGTCGTCGCGGGGGCGCCGGTACGCGAACAGGCCGATCAACGCGACGAGTGCGCCGAGCAGCAGCGGGACGTCGCGGTCGCCCAGGGTGCTCGACGTCTTGCGCAGGTTGGCCAGCGCGTCCTGCTTCTCGCCGGTGTCGAGGTGGTACCGGACCGACTGGTTCCACACATCGCCGATGCCGAACGGCACCGAGACCACGACCACGACCGCGAGCGCGGTCCCGACGGCGATCGCGAGGTCGCGGAACCGCCTGCTGGAGAGGAGCAGCAGCACGCAGGCGACCGCGGCCGGGCCGAGCATCACCAGCTTGACCGCGACGCCCGCGCCCAGCAGGAGGCCGACGACCAGCGCCCGCCGAAACGTCGGCGAGTCGCGGTACATGACGGCGACCAGCACCGCGAACGCGGCGAAGACCTCGGCGGTCCCGTCGGAGGTGAGAGGTCCGGTGGTCCACAGGAGGCAACCGCTCGTGGCCATGAGCAGCGCCGCGATGATCGCGGCGCGCCGCCCGCCCAGCCGGTGCGCGATGCCCCAGACCGCGATCACGACGAGCACTCCCGACACGACCGAAAGCAGCCGCGGCGAGTCGAGCCGGCGCATCCCCAGGGCGTCGAAGACGGAGACGAGGGGCAGGAACAACGGGGGCTGGCTCGAGAACACGTCGCGGAACGGGATGCCCCCGTGGCGCATGGCGACGGCCGACGCGCCGTAGACGCCGTCGTCGAACGACAACACGCGCGTGGCGAAGAACGCGGGGATCCGGATGACGAGCGCGAGCAGCGCGATGAGGACCAGCGCGGGGTCGGCCCGGCGGCGGCTGCGACCGGCGCCGGGGTCGGTCACCGCGGGGGCTTGCATCGAGGCGCCTCGGCAGATCGACTGGCCGTCGGCGGGCTCGCCGATCGGGTTGGAGCTGCGGGACCGCGACCGGGTGCATCGGAGCACGGCGGGCGCATGGTACCGTCGCCTTCCGGAGCAGGACGGTCACGCTTCGGGTCTCCCCGAGCAGTTGTCGTGGTCGTTGCGCGCCACGGTTCGCGCCAGCGGATCGGTCCGCTGCAGAAGGGAAAGCCACGTGGCCAAGCACATCTTCGTGACCGGGGGTGTGGCGTCCAGCCTGGGCAAGGGGCTCACCGCTTCGAGCCTCGGTCGCCTCCTGAAGTGCCGCGGGCTGCGGGTCACCATGCAGAAGCTCGACCCGTACATCAACGTGGATCCCGGGACGATGAACCCGTTCCAGCACGGTGAGGTGTTCGTCACCGAGGACGGCGGCGAGACCGATCTCGACCTCGGGCACTACGAGCGCTTCGTCGACGTGCCGCTCAACCGTCGCAGCAACGCCACCACGGGATCGATCTACCAGGCCGTCCTCAACAAGGAGCGCAAGGGCGCGTACCTCGGCCAGACCGTCCAGGTGATCCCGCACATCACCGACGAGATCAAGGACCGCATCCTCAGTCTGGCGGCCGAGGACGTCGACGTCGTGATCACCGAGGTCGGCGGCACCGTCGGCGACATCGAGATCCTCCCGTTCCTCGAGGCGATCCGGCAGTTCCGCAAGGACGTCGGCCGCGAGAACGTCTTCTACCTCCACGTCACGCTGGTGCCGTTCATCGGGCCGTCAGGCGAGCAGAAGACCAAGCCCACGCAGCACTCGGTCACCGAGTTGCGCAGCCGAGGCATCCAGCCCGACGTCATCGTCTGCCGCTCCGATCGGCCGATCCCGACCCGGCTCAAGGAGAAGATCAGCCAGCTCTGCGACGTGCCCGAGGAGGGCATCGTCTCCGCGATCGACGCCGCGAACCTCTACGAGATCCCGCTCGTGCTCCACGACGAAGGCCTCGACGACTACATCTGCCGGATGCTGCACCTTCCCGACACCGAGCCCGACCTCGAGCAGTGGAAGGGCCTCGTCGCGCGGGTCGAGGCGGCCGACACCCCGGTGCGCATCGGGCTCGTCGGCAAGTACGTCAACCTGCCCGACGCGTATCTGTCGGTTGTCGAGGCGTTGAAGCACGGCGGCTACGGCTGCGGCGCGCGCGTCGTCATCGACTGGATCGCATCCGACGACGCCGAGGGCCTGCTCGCCGAGGGCCGTCTGCGCGACCTCGACGGCATCGTCATCCCCGGTGGCTTCGGCTTCCGTGGCATCGAGGGCAAGATCGCCGCCGCCGGCTACGCCCGCGAGAACGGGCTGCCGTTCCTCGGCCTCTGCCTCGGGATGCAGTGCGCGGTCGTCGAGTTCGCGCGCGACGCGTGTGGTCTCGCCGGCGCCAACTCGAGCGAGTTCGACCCGCACACGCCCCACCCGGTCATCGATCTGATGGACGAGCAGCGCGACGTCATCGACATGGGCGGCACCATGCGCCTCGGTGCCTACGCGGCCAAGCTTGCGCCCGGCACCATCGCCCGCGAGGCGTACGACCAAGAGGTCATCTACGAGCGCCACCGCCACCGTTACGAGGTCAACAACAAGTACCGCTCGCGGCTCGAGGAGGCGGGTCTGGTGTGCTCCGGCACGTCGCCCGACGACCGCCTGGTGGAGTTCGTGGAGCTCCCGCGCGAGGTGCACCCGTTCTTCGTCGCCACCCAGGCGCACCCGGAGTTCAAGAGCCGGCCCGACCGCCCGCACCCGCTGTTCGCCGCGTTCGTGCGCTCGGCCAAGCAGCGGGCCGACGGACGCGAGCCCCGATTGATCGACCTCGAGACGCTCGACCTCACCTCCACCCCGTGAGCGACTTCCACGTCAGCAAGTCGGAGCATCTTGGCGACGCCGGGTTCCTGAAGATCACGAAGGACACGGTCGAGGGTCCCGGTGTCGACCCGTTCACCCGGGTCACCGTCCGCCACGTCGGCGCGGTCGTCGTGGTGGCCGTCGACGACGACGGGCGCGCGGTGATGGTGCGCCAGTTCCGCAGCGCGGTCGACGGCGACATCCTCGAGGTGGTGGCGGGCAAGCGCGACGTCGACGGCGAGCCGCCCGCGGTCACCGCCTCCCGCGAGCTCGCGGAGGAGGTCGGGCTCGAGGCCGGCCGCCTCGTCCCGTTGGCCGAGTTCTACAACTCACCGGGCTTCACCGACGAGTACACGTACCTGTTCCTCGCCCTCGAGCTCGAGAGCCTCGGCGCGCCCGAGCCGCAGGGTCCCGAGGAGCGCGCGATGACCGTCGAGCGCGTCCCGCTCGCGATGGTCGACGAGCTGATCGCCACCCGCGGCATCATCGACGCGAAGAGCATCATCGCCCTGCTGCTCGCCCAGCGGTTCCTCGCCGGCGAGTACCGCGGCCTCGACGCGTCGCCTGGAGGCCCGAGCGGCGGGGACGGCGCCGTCCGGTCGTGACCCGGCCCGACGCGCTCAACCGTCTCCTCACCGAGCACGAGAGCTGGCTGACGGTCGAGCGGGGCCTCGCACCGAACTCCCTCGCGGCCTACCGCCGCGACCTCCGGCGCTACGCCGCGTTCCTACGGGCCCGCGGCATCACCGATCCCCGCACGGTGGGCGAGGACGTGGTCCGCGCCTACGTCGCCGAGCTCGAGTCGGCGCGCGACGAAGATGGCGGACCCAAGTACAAGCAGTCGTCGGTGGCGCGCGCCCTCGTTGCGGTCCGCTCCTTCCACCGCTTCTGCGTCGACGAGGGTGTCACCACCGCGGACCCGAGCGAGACCGTGTTCTCCTCGCGGGTCCCGCAGGGCATCCCGAAAGCGCTCACCGAGCCCGAGGTCGAAGCCCTGCTCGGTGCGGTCACCGGCGACGAGCCCCGGGCGCAACGCGACCGCGCCATCCTCGAGCTGCTCTACGGCACCGGCATCCGCATCAGCGAGCTCGTAGGCCTCGACCTCTACGACGTCGACCTCGAGGACGGCATGGCCCGCGTCATGGGCAAGGGCAGCAAGGAGCGGATGGTTCCCGTCGGCCGCAGCGCCCGCCGGGTGCTGGAGACCTACCTCGCCGACGGACGCCGTGTGCTCACGCCGGTGAAGGCCGGCCGCTCCGCGGATCGCGACGCGCTGTTCCTCAACGCGCGAGGGGGCCGGCTGACCCGCCAGGGCTGCTGGAAGATCGTGCGGGCCGCAGGGACGCGTGTCGGCCTCGACGGTCGACTGTCGCCCCACGTCCTGCGCCATTCGTGCGCCACGCACATGCTCGAGCACGGCGCCGACATCCGCGTCGTCCAGGAGCTGCTCGGCCACGCCAGCATCTCGACCACGCAGGTGTACACGAAGGTGTCGCCCGAACGGCTCCGGGCCGTCTACGAGACCGCCCATCCACGCGCCCGGCTGACCGTGCGCAGCGCCTGAGGCGCGAGAGGCTGGCGGCGTGCACATCGAGCGTTGGCAACTCGTCTACTTCGCCTGCCTGATCCCGGCGATCATCCTCCACGAGATCAGCCACGGTGTGGTGGCCCTCTTCTTCGGCGACGACACCGCGAAGCGGGCGGGTCGGCTGACCCTCAACCCGATCCCTCACATCGACCCGTTCGGCTCGATCATCCTCCCGGCGTTGGGGGTGCTCGTCGGTCTGGGAGCCTTCGGGTGGGCGAAGCCGGTGCCGGTCAACCCGGCCAAGCTGCGCAAGCCCCGGGCCCAGATGGTCTGGGTGTCGCTCGCGGGGCCCGGCACCAACTTCCTGCTGATGATCGTCTCCGCACTCGCGGCCCGGGCGGTGGCGGCCAACCACCCGATCTTCGACCGCGACCCGTTCAGCAACACGTCGGGCCTGGTCGTGCAGTTCCTGTTCTTCTTCGCCTTCGCCAACCTCGTGTTGGGCCTGTTCAACCTTCTCCCGATCCCGCCGCTCGACGGATCGACGCTCATCGAGCGGGTCCTCCCTGCCGATTGGCTCCCCAGGTGGTACCGGTTCCGTCCGTACGGGATCCTGGTGCTGTTCGTGCTCGTGTTCACCACGGGCATCGTCGGCCGGATCCTCGAACCCTTCATCAACTCGCTCTACCGCTTCGTCCTGGGAGTGTGATGGCGGCCCCGCACCTCGTCCGGCGCTTCACCCGATCGTTGTCCCGACGGCCTCCCGGCGCGGCCGATGTCGAGTGGGTCCGGTCGTTGCTGACCCCGGGGGAGTTCGCGCTGTGGTCGCGGCTCCCGAATCAGGACCGCAGCCACTCGGTGCGCGTCGCGCGGCGGACCGAGGCGGCGCTGGCGTCGACGCCGTGGGCCGGCGACCGGGTGTGGCTCGACGCCGCCCTCATGCACGACGTCGGCAAGTACGACGCGGGCCTCGGTCTGTACGGACGCGTCGCGGCGACGCTGTGCGGCGCGGTCGGCGGCCCGGGGATGCCCGACGCCTGGTCCGGCCGGGGCGGCTTCACCCGCAGGGTCGGCCTCTACCTTCGTCACGGAGAGATCGGCGCGGACATGATCCGCCTCGCGGGAGGCCCGGAGCAGTCGGCGGTGTGGGCCGCGGCCCACCATCATCCCGACACGTGGGCCGGACTCGGCCTCGATCCGCAGCTCGCCCGCGCGCTCGACGCGGCCGACCACGAGTAGGCGCCGAGTGAGCACACGTACGGTGCTCGATCGGCGCCTGCTCGGTGACGTTGCCGTGGATGCTCACCCCGTGCGACGAAGGCCGGCGGGCATCAGCAGCCCGGCGTTGCGGTAGGCGCGCTCGAGCACCGGCGCGGCCGTCGACCGCGCCTTCTCGGCGCCGATCGCGAGCAGCCGGTCGAGCTCGGCCGGGTCGGCCGACAGCTCCGCGTAGCGCTCGCGCACCGGGCGCAGCGCCTCGACCGTGACCTCGGCGACCGCGCTCTTCAGCGCGCCGTACTGCAGGCCGGCGAACTCCTTCTCCGACGCCGCGATCGTCCCGCCGGACAGCGCGGCATGCAGCTCCAACAGGTTGGACACGCCCGGCTTCTCGTCCGGGTCGTAACGCACCTCGGAGCCGGAGTCCGTGACCGCGCGCTTGATCTTCTTGGCCACGACCTTCGGGTCGTCGAGGACCAACACGGTGCCCTCCGGCGAGTCCTCCGACTTGCTCATCTTCTTCGTCGGGTTCTGGAGGTCCATGACCCGGGCCCCGGCCGGGGGGAAGGTCGCCTTCGGGAGCACGAACGTCTGACCGAACCGGTGGTTGAAGCGCTGGGCGATGTCGCGGGTGAGCTCGACGTGCTGGCGCTGGTCGTCGCCCACCGGCACCTCGTCGGTGTCGTACAGGAGGATGTCGGACGCCATGAGCACCGGGTAGTCGAAGAAGCCGACGCTCAACGATTCGTGGGTCGCGCTCTTGTCCTTGAATTGGGTCATCCGCCGCAGCTCGCCGTAGGTGGCGACGTTGTTGAGCAGCCAGGTGAGCACGCTGTGCTCGGGTACGTGGCTCTGGACGAACAGGGTGCAACGGTCGGGATCCAGGCCCGCGGCCATGAGGAGGGTGGCGACCTCGCGGGTCCGGGCCGTGAGCTGGGCGGGATCCCAGGGCATCGTGAGGGCGTGGAGGTCGACGACGCAGAAGAGCGCGTCGTTGCGGTCCTGGTCCTCGACCCAGCGCCCGACGGCGCCGACGTAGTTGCCGAGGTGCATGTCGCCGGTGGGCTTGATTCCAGAGAAGACGCGGGGCATAAGGGCGGCAGTTTACCGGGCCACGCTTCGGGGCCCGGTTCTCCGCCGAGGCGCGCGTGCGCAGGTGGCGTGGGATGCGCGGGTGCGGTGGGGTGGGACCACTAGCCTTGCCCGCACATGGGATACGCCGTCTCGACCCCGGTCTTCGAGGGGCCCTTCGACCTCCTCCTGCACCTGATCCTCCAGGAAGAGGTGGACCTCTGGGAGGTGAGCCTCGCCCGAATCGTGGATGCGTTCCTCGCTGAGGTGGAGAAGCTCGGGGAGATGGACCTCGAGGTCGCGACCGAGTTCCTGCTCATCGCGGCGACGCTCGTCGAGCTGAAGGCCCGGCGGCTCCTGCCCGACGCGGAGGACCTCGAGCTCGACGAGGAGCTCCTCCGCTTCGAGGAGCGCGACCTGCTGCTGGGCCGGCTGCTGGAGTGCAAGACCTTCAAGGACGCCGCCCGCGCGCTCGAGACCCGCATCCGGCTGGCCCGCCGCAGCGTCTGGCGCAGCGCCGGCCCCGAGGAGCCGTTCCGCTCGCTCGCTCCCGACCCGCTCTCGGCGGTGTCGATGCGCGCGTTCCACGCCGCGGCGCTGCGTGCGCTGGTGCCGAAGGCCGTGCCGGTCGTCGACCTGGCCCACGTGCAGCCGAACCGGGTCAGCGTGCGCGACGCGGTCGAGACCGTGCTGGCCCTCCTTCCCGATCGCGCGCCGATCAGCTTCCGCGAGCTCTCCGAAGGCGCGATCGAGCGCCTCGAGGTCATCGTGCGCTTCCTCGCCCTGCTCGAGCTCTACAAGCAGGGTGTGCTCGACATCGTGCAGGCGGAGTCCTTCTCCGACCTCACCGTCCGCCGGCTCGAGGACGGGGAGTCCGCGCTCGATCGGCTCAACGTCGACGACTGGGGCGAGGAGACCGTCGAGTCGGTGCGCAGCGAGCGGGCCCACGCCAACCGCCTCGAGCGGGCCGAAGCCCGCCGGATCGAACGCGAGGCCCGTGCCGGGCGCGGGATCGACGACGCCGCGATGGACGATTCGGCCTACCAGCCCGCGGACGCACGGTGAACGACGACTTCGCGCCGTCGGACACGGACGCGCCTGACGACGTCACCGCGCCTGACGATGTCACCGCGCCCGACGAGCCGCAGGAGCAGACCGCCTCCGAGCGTGCACGCGAGACCCGACGCGCGATCGAGGCCGTGCTCATGGCCGCCACCGAACCCGTGGAAGCGAGCGTGCTCGCCCAGCTGACCGAGGTGTCCGTCGCGGCGATCGAGGCCGCGGTCACCGGGCTCGCCGACGCGTATGAGGCCGACGGGCGCGGCTTCGTGATCGCCCGGGTGGCCGGTGGCTACCGCTTCCAGACCGCACCCGATCTCGCGCCGTACGTCGAGCGCTTCGTCCTCGAAGGCCAGCACGCCCGTCTGTCGGGCGCAGCCCTCGAGACCCTGGCGATCGTGGCCTACAAGCAGCCGATCTCGCGCTCGCAGGTGAGCGCGATCCGGGGCGTCAACGTCGACGCGGTGCTGCAGACCCTGCAGAAGCGCGGGTACGTCGACGAAGTCGCGCGTGATCCCGGGCCCGGTCAGGCCGTGCTCTACGGCACGACCCGCACCTTCCTCGAACGGCTCGAGCTCGACTCGCTCGACGACCTGCCGCCGCTGGGGGACTTCGTCCCCGACGCCAGCATCGTCGAGGTGCTCGAACGCGGGCTGCGGGTCACCGAGGACGCCGCCACCGACGCCGCCGGCGAGGGTGACGCGGGAGACGAAGACGCGGGAGACGAAGACGGGGGCGACGCCGGCGACGCAGTCGACGCTGACGACGCTGCGACGGAGGAGACCGTGGTGGACGAGACCGTCGTGGACGAGGTCCTCGATCTGGCCGACGCGTACGCGGTCGACGGTGAGGAAGCCGTCGAGGCGGAGACCGCGCCCGACGAGATCGTCGGGGACCGCGTCGTCGAGGGCCGCGTCGTCGAGGGCCCGCGCGCGAGCGGATGAACGACGAAGTCCGGGGTGAGCGCCTGCAGAAGGTCCTCGCCCGGGCGGGCATCGGGTCCCGGCGCCGCTGCGAGGAGTTCATCGCCGCGGGGCGCGTGACGGTCGACGGCGAGGTCGCCGATCTCGGGCGGCGGGTCGATCCCGACGTCGACCACGTGGAGCTCGACGGCGCACCGGTGCCGTTGCGCCAGGGTCTCGTCTGGTACCTGCTGAACAAGCCGGTGGGCGTGGTGAGCACCGCCTCCGATCCCCAGCACCGCCCGACGGTCGTGTCGCTGGTGCCGCGCGAGCCGCGCGTCGTGCCCGTCGGTCGGCTCGACGTCGACACCGAGGGGCTGATGATCGTCACCAACGACGGCGACCTCACCCACCGCCTGACCCATCCGAGCTTCGGCGTCGAGAAGGAGTACCTCGCGCAGGTCGAAGGCGTTCCCGGCCGCGGCGCGATCCGCACGTTGCGCGAGGGCGTGGAGCTCGACGACGGCCGGACCGCGCCCGCGGCGGTGCGGCTCGTGCAGGATGCGGGCGACCACTCGCTGATCGAGCTGGTGATCCACGAAGGCCGCAACCGGCAGGTCCGGCGCATGTGCGAGGCGATCGGCCATCCGGTTCAGCGGCTGGTGCGCACCCGCATCGGCCTGCTCCGGGACCCGAAGCTGCCGCCGGGGAAGTGGCGGCCGCTCACCCCGGTCGAGGTCCACGGGTTGTCGGTGGCAGCGGCGAAGTCGGAGGGTGCTGCCGTCGACCCCGGCTAGCCTCGTCGCCCGTGACGACCTCGCGCCCCCGCGTCGCGCTCGTCGGCACCGGACTCGTGGGTGGCTCGATCGGCTTTGCCTTGCGCAACGCCGGCTACCAGGTCGTCGGTGTCGATCGGGACCCCGAGCATGCCTCGCGCGCGCTCGCGTCCCGGGCCGTCGACGAGGTCGCGGCGACCGTGGCGGCGGCCACCCGGGGCGCTCAGCTGGTGATCGTCGCAGTCCCGGTCTCGCAGATCGCGGGTGTGGTGATCGAGGCGCTCGACGCCGGCGCGCCGGTCGTCACCGACGTCGGCTCGGTGAAGGCCGCGGTCGTCGCCGCGGTCGAGGCGGCCCGCCCCGCGGCCGCGTCCCGATATGTGGGCGGCCATCCGATGGCCGGATCCGAGCAGGACGGCCTCGACGGGGCCCGGGCCGACCTCTTCGTCGGCGCGATGTGGGTGCTCACGCCCACGCCGGGAACCGATCCCGGCGCGTTCACCACCGTGCGCGATCTCGTCGTCGCCCTGGGGGCCGAAGCGGTGGAGGTCGAGCCGTCGCACCATGACGCGCTCGTCGCGGTGGTGAGCCACGTGCCCCAGCTCGCCGCGACCACGCTGATGGATGTCGCCGCGGCGCGGGGCGAGGAGCACGCCACGCTGCTGCGGCTCGCAGCCGGTGGGTTCCGCGACATGACCCGGATCGCCGCCAGCAATCCCGCGATCTGGCCCGACATCTGCGCCGAGAACCGCGACGCGATCGTCACCACGCTCGACGAGTACATCGCCGCGCTGGAGAAGGTGCGCGCCCTCGTCGCCGGCTCCGACCGCGGCGAGCTGCTCACGCTGCTCGAGCGGGCGCGTGTCGCGCGCCGCAACCTGCCGGTCAGCGCCGCAGTCGCCGGTGCGCTGGTGGAGCTGCGGATCCTCGTCACCGACCGCCCCGGCGTGCTGGCCGAGGTCACGACGCTCGCAGGGCAGCTGGGCGTCAACATCGCCGACCTCGAGATCGCGCACTCGGCCGAAGGGCCGTCGGGCGTGCTCGTCCTGGTGATCGCCGCCGCCGGCAGCGA
>JAODBH010000169.1 GCA_025463865.1 Actinomycetes bacterium
TAGAGCTTCACCATTGCGCCCTGCGGCAGACGGCCGGCGCGCCACCAGGCCATGGTGGTCTGCAGGAACCCGGGTTCGTAGATGGCCAGGCTCGGACCAAGCTTCTGCTCGGTGCAGATCTCGAACACGCGGGCGATGAACTCGAACGAATTCGCGTAGACGAGATCGCCGGTGGGGACGCCGTCCGCGTCGGCTCCGCCCAGATTGACCGAACCGGGATCACACAGACCGACGCGGAGACCCGCCTGAGCGAGTGGCACGAGGTGCTCACACGAGATGCGTTCGCCGAAGTGAACCGTCGGATAGATCAGCGCGTCGGGGCGCGCGGCGAGAACGGGACCCCAACCCTCGAGGTAGCGGTCGACTGCTTCCTCCTGGCTCACGCCGTGGAGATCGATGTGGTTGTGGATGATCGACGCGCCCGCGTCGATGCACGCGAGCGCGTCGTCGGCGATCTCCGCAGGAGTCTCGGGCACGTGCGGGTTGGACGCCTTGCGCTTGGTGCCGTTGATCGCACACTCGATGATCACCGGGTCGGGCATCCGCACAGCTTGCCTGACGACAGCCGGGAGTCCCAGTGGTACGACTCCGAATCTTTTGTGCGTCCCTGGAGCACACATAGTGTGCTCCAGGGACGCACGAAACCGGGTCAGCCGGAGGTGTGGAGGACGACGCCTTCTTCGAGGACGGAACCGACTTCGGCTGCGGGGAGGGGCGGGGCGAAGAAGAAGCCTTGCGCCGCGTTGCAGTGCAGGCCTTCGAGCGCCATGAGCTGGTTGGCGGCTTCGACGCCTTCGGCCACGACGGTGAGGTGCATCGCGTGGGCGAGGCTGATGACCGCGGCGACGATCGTCGATCCGGTCGACCCGGTCGAGTCGGTGCCGAGCTCCTGGGTGAAGGACTGGTCGATCTTCACCACGTCGATGGGGAAGCGGCGCAGGTAGGTCAGTGAGGAGTGTCCGGTGCCGAAGTTGTCGATCGCGACCTTCACGCCGGCCTTGCGCAGGTGGTCGAGGGTCAGGATGGCGGCGTCGACGTCGTGCATCAGCGAGGTCTCGGAGATCTCGAGGCAGAGCGCGCCGGGTTCCAGGCCGCTCTCCTCCAGGGCCCAGATCACCTGCTCGACGAGGTCGGCCTCGGCGAGCTGCCGCCCGGAGATGTTCACCGACACGCTCGGCGGATCGGCGCGTCCGAAGTCGCGTCGCCACTCGACGGCCTGGGTGCACGCCATCCTCAGGATGCTGTGGCCGACCGCGACGATCAGGCCGGTCTCCTCGGCGATCGGGATGAACTCCGCGGGGCTGATCGTGCCCCGGGTCGGGTGCTCCCAACGGGCGAGCGCCTCGAACGCGCGCACGTTGCCGGTCGCGAGATCGATGATCGGCTGGTAGTAGCAGCGGAGCTCGCCGCGCTCGATGCCGTTCCGGAGGTCGGTCTCGAGCGTGAGCCGGGCCTGCGCGGTCGCGCGCATGTCGGCGTCGAACACCTCGATGCGCGAGCGGCCGTTGTCCTTGGCCCGGTAGACCGCGACATCCGCGTTGCGAATGACGTCCTCGGCGTCGGTGCTGCCGTCGCTGATCGCCACCCCGACGCTGGCACCGACGTAGACCGCACCGCGTCCGACGGCGAAGGGGCTCTCCACCGCGGCGATGATGTGGCGGGCGAGCATGACCGCATCCGCTTCGTTGTCGACCTCTTCACACAACACCAGGAACTCGTCACCGCCGATGCGGGCCACGGTGTCACCGGCGCGCATCAGTCCTTCGAGCCGGTCGGAGACCTCGACGAGGAGCCGGTCGCCGGCCGCGTGACCGTGGGTGTCGTTGACGAGCTTGAACCGGTCGAGGTCGAGAAACAGCAGGGCAACGAGCGTGCCGTGACGTTGCGCCCGTTCCAAGGCCGTGCGGAGACGGTCCATCAGCAGGATTCGGTTGGGAAGCCCGGTCAACGCGTCGCGGGTGGCGTCACGCGCGAGCTGGGCCTCGAGCCGCTTGCGCTCGGTGATGTCGGTCATCTGCCCGACGAAGCGGTGCGGGTTGCCGTCTGCGTCGCGCATCAGCGACACCTCCGACACGACCCAGATCTCGTCACCGTTGACGTCGAGGTAGCGCTTCTCGCAACGCCAGCGGTCGATGTCGCCGGCCAAGCAGCTCAACGCCTGTTCGGTCTCGTATTCGCGGTCCTCGGGGAGCGTGATCTCGAGGATGGAGCGGCCGATGAGCTCGTCGGCGCTGTAGCCGAGGATCTGGGTGAGCGACGGGTTGACGTCGATCGTCGTGCCGTCGACGTCGATGACGGCCATGCCGACCGGAGTGGTCTGGAAGATCGCGCGCAACTCACTCTCGGCGTCGCGCCGCGCCAGCTCGGTGGTGCGTCGATCCAGCGCGACGAGCAGGACGTCGCCGAGCAGACGGAGCGACTGCAGCCGTTCGTCGAGCCGGGTGGCGTTCTCCTGCCGCCAGACGAAGGTGACCACGCCGGTGACGACGCCCCCGGCGCGGATGGCGAGCCACGCGATCGAGCGGGCACCGAGCGCCTCGACGACGCGCCGTTCGCACTCGGCCTCGGCTGGGATCTCCGCCGCGGTATCGGCAACGGCGACCCAGTCCCGCGCTTTCAACTCGGCCCGCAGCCAGTGCGATCCGATGACCCGGAGCTCCGATTCCAGGTCGGCGGCGGTGCCGGGGTCTTCGGGCCAGGAGCAGTAGCTCGTGACGTGGCGGCTCTGACCCATGCTTCGGAGGTTGACCCGTTCCATGGTCGCCCGGTCGGCGCCGAGGAAGAACGCGGCGGAGCGCAGCGCACTCTCGACGCCCTGGACGACAGCCTCGGGATCGGTGGCGAGGAGCTTCCGGGAGACGTTCGCGACGAGAGCCTCCCCCGCGGAGGCTTCGTGCAGCGCGTCGACGGCCTCACGCAGCTTGGTGATGTCCTGGAGCGTGACGAGCATCTCGGTCGCGCGTCCGTCGGAGCTCCGCGTGCAGGTCGCTTCGAGGTGGACGTGACGAAGCGAGTTGTCGGGCCAGACGATCCGGCACTCGAACGGGGCTGCGGTGTCGAGGTCGCGGATGTGCGCGTCAGCCTGCATCTGGACGAGCTCGAGGTCGTCGGGATGGACCCAGTCGAGCCATTCGACGTTCGGATCGACCTTTCCCGGCTCGAAGCCGAGGATACGGAACGTCTCGTCCGACCATTCGACCGTTCGTGCAGCCAGGTCGTACCGGAGGCTGCCCACGCGCGCATGTCGCTGCGACTGCGCGAGCAGCTCCTCCTTGTGCCGGAGGTCGCGTTCGATTGCGGTGCGCCGGTCGAGATCGGACACGAGCTCCCGGTGCGCGCGTTCGGCACGCCGCTGCAACTCGACGACCGCGACGGCGAAGATCAGGGTCGCGGTCGAGAGCAGCGCGAGCGCGTCGACGAGGATCTCGTGGTCCACCCCCGGGTCGAAGATCACCAGCGCGAGGGTGCCCATGCCCGCCAGGGTGAAGAAGGTGAGGGCCCACGGCCAGACTCGACGCATCGGGTCTCATCGGCAAGCGAATTGGCCATCTGCAGGAGTTTCCGAGCGTCGACGCCGAGCCGGGCAACTCGGGACGCGGGCCCGCAAACCCGACGTCAGGGATGAAAGCCCAGTCCCCGGTATCCATCGCGGAAACCGGCAGTCCGGAGGGCTTCGGCCCATGCGCTCTCGCGCGCCGGGACTCCGTCCACGCGGCGCAGGTCGAGCGACTTGAGACGGCGTTGCTTCACCAGTGTGGTCAGGGCTTCGAGCCATTCCGGATCCGAGGGATCGGTGCCGGCGAACGTGACGAGATGGTGACCGCCACGCTCGAGGAACGCGCGGAGCACGCCGTCGGTGAGCACGACCCACGCCCCGGCGCTGCGCGTCGGCTTCCCCGCGCTCTCGGGCCAGGGGAGTGCGGCGCCGTACGGCTGTGCAGGGTCGGTAGCGGCGAGCACGATCGAGGCATGGGGCTGCAGGCCGTCGAGCCCGAGCTGGGGACGATGGGAGCGAAGCCGGTCGACCGCACCGGGCAGGGCGAATTGCGCCGCGCCCAGTCCGGCAACGAAGTAGCCGCGTCGGACCTGGCCCCGATCCTCGAGCTCCCGCAGCACGCCGTAGACCGAGGCGAAGCCACCCGGCACGCCTTCCGCCCGCACCGCCTCCCGGGTGAGCACCCCGTAGCGCTGGAGCAGCTGCTGGGTGCGGCCCAGCGCGACCACGGTGTCGATCGGTTGCGGGTCGCGCAGCGACGCGGTGGACGACCAGCGGCCCGCGCCAGCCGGCGGGCCGAGGCGCGTGAGCCGGCCGAGGCGCGGTCGCGTCCTCGGCGGGCCGGCCTGCCGACGCTTCCCCTCGAGTGCGGCGCGCAGCGGTTGGAGCGTGTCGTTCGTGACCTCGCCGGCCCACACGAGATCCCACAGCGCGGCGAGCACGCCGGCGTCGTTGGCGCCGGGCCCCGCGGCGCGGAGGAGGTCCGGCCAGAAGCTCGCGCCCGCCCGCGCGAGGTGCTCTCGGATCGAGTCGTGGATCTCACCTTGCGGCGGATCGGCCGCCGGTGCGGGAAACAGCACACCGGCCTGATCGCGGAAGCAGACCACGATGCGCCCGTCATTCGCACCGATCGATCCCGCCCCGCACCACACGACCTCGCCGAGCGTGCACAGCTCGTCGAGATCCGCGGCGCGGTAGGTCGAGAGACGGGCAGGCAGCACGTCGGTCTCGAAGACCGATGCGGGGATCGGCGCCCCCTGGAGGACGCCGATGGCGTCGAGCAGAGCGTCGACTCCGTGCCGCTGTTCGCCGACGCCCTGCCACGCGGGCAGAAAGCGGGCGTAGACGTCGGGATCGACGGGCTCGATCTCGCGTCGGAGCGCCGCGAGTGACCGGCGGCGGAGCAGGCGTAGGACTTCGACGTCACACCACTCGCGTTCGTTGCCCCCGGGCCGGAACTCGCCGCCCACGACCCGGCCGGCTTCGTCGAGCGCGGCGAGCGCGATCTTGACCGTCGGCTCACCCAGACCGAGCCGAGCCGCGCACTCCGCGCTCGTGAACGGCGCGTGGGTGCGGGCGTAGCGGCTGACGAGATCGAGCAGCGGCGACGCGACCGGAGTGAGAAACGCGTCCGGGAGGCCGGGAGGAAGCGCGACGCCGAGCGCGTCGCGGAAGCGCGCCGCGTCCTCTGCTGCCGCGATCCGAGCCTCGCCGGCGACCCGCACGTTGATCGCGCGCCGCTCCGCGAGCAGCGTTTCGATCCACGCGCCGGGATCGGTCTGGCTGCGGGCCGCGATCTCCGATGGGGTGAGGTCACCGAGGTCGCGCAGGATGTCGTGGAGCTCGTCGGCCTCGCGGGCCTGGCGGATCGGGGTGAGGTGTTGGAGCTCGAGCTCGAGCGCGTCGATCGCTTCGGGATCGAGCAGCTCCCGTAGCTCCTCGGTGCCGAGCAGGTCGCGCAGCAGGTCGGCGTCGAGCGCGAGGGCGGTGGCACGGCGCTCGGCCAGTGGCGAGTCGGACTCGTACATGTAGACCGCGATCCAGCCGTAGAGCAGTGACTGTGCGAACGGGGACGCTTTCCGGGTGTCGACGGTGACGGCCCGGATCTCGCGGGAACGCAGGTCGGTGAGGATCTGGAGCAGCGCGGGCACGTCGAACTCGTCGCGCAGGCACTCTCGGGTGGCCTCGAGCAGCATGGGGAAGTCGGGGTAGCGACCCGCGACCTCGAGCAGGTTGGCGGCGCGCTGGCGCTGCATCCAGAGCGGTGTGCGGCTCCCGGGCCGGCGGCGGGGGAGCAGCAGCGCGCGGGCCGACGCCTCCCGGAACCGGGCCGCGAACATCGACGTGCTGGGGATGCGTTCGACGACGAGCGCCTCGGCGTCCTCCGGGCTGATCAGCAGGTCGTCGAGCGGGATCTGCTCGACGGCTTCCGGCAGCCGCAGCACGATGCCGTCGTCGCTCCAGAGCACCTCGACGGGCGAGTCGAGGCGCTCCTCGAGCCGGGTCTCCAACGCGAGCGCCCACGGGGCATGGATGCGCGCACCGAACGGCGTGAGGATGCAGATGCGCCAGTCGCCGAGCTCGTCGGGGAAGCGTTCGACGACGATGGTCTTGTCGTCGGGGATCACGCCGGTCGCTTCGCGCTGCTCCTCGAGGTAGGCCAGCAGGTTGTCGGCCGCCCACTCGTCGAGGCCGAAGTCGGCGCGCAACCGCGCGTGCGCCTTCTCCGGCTTGGTCGACGCCATCTCGCGCACGAACGCGCCGATGGCGCGTCCGAGCTCCGCCGGCCGGCCCGGACGGTCGCCCTTCCAGAACGGCGTCTTCGCCGGCTCACCCGGCGCCGGGGTGACGACGACCCGGTCGTGGGTGATCTGCTCGATGCGCCACGTGGACGCGCCGAGTTGGAACGCCTCACCCGGTCGGCACTCGTAGACCATCTCCTCGTCGAGCTCGCCGACCCGTTGGCCCTCGGGCAGGAACACACCGAAGAGGCCGCGGTCGGGAATCGTGCCGCCACTCGTGACCGCGATGCGTTGTGCACCGGCGCGAGCGCGAACCCGGTTCTGGACCCGGTCCCAGACGAGCAGCGGGCGAAGACCGGCGAACTCGTCCGACGGGTAACGACCCGTCAACAGGTCGAGCACCGCGTCGAAGGTGAGGTCGGTGAGATCGGCGAAGCACGCGCACCGTCGGATGACCGCGCGCAGGTCGTCGACGGACCACTCGTCGAGCGCCGTCATCGCGACCATCTGTTGCGCGAGCACGTCGAGCGGGTTGCGGAGGTAGTGGGTCTCCTCGATGAGCCCCTCCTGCATGCGCTGCACCACGACCGCGGACTCGACCAGATCGCCCCGGAACTTCGGGAACACCGTCCCCGTGCTCGGTTGGCCGACCTGGTGCCCGGCGCGGCCGACGCGTTGGATGCCGCGCGCGACGGATCCCGGCGACTCCACGAGCACGACGAGGTCGATGGCGCCCATGTCGATGCCGAGCTCGAGCGAGCTCGTGGCGACGAGGCCGCGCAGACGGCCTTGCTTCAGGTCGTCCTCGATGAGCGTCCGTTGTTCGCGCGCGAGCGAGCCGTGGTGGGCCTTGACCAACGGGGGGCCTTCGTGGCCTTCCTCGATGGCCAATTCGTTGAGCCGGGTCGCGAGCCGTTCGGCGAGGCGACGAGAGTTGACGAAGACGAGCGTGCTGCGATGGCTCTGGACGAGCTCGAGCAGCTTGGGCTCCACGTAGGGCCAGATGCTGGCGCGCGCCCGGCCCCCGGCCGCGGGACCGCTCGGCGGCTCGTCGACCAGCTCCCCCATCATCGAGAGGTTCTCGACCGGTACGACGACGTCGATCTCGAGCACCTTGCGACTGCCCGCGTTCACGAGCGTGACGGGACGGGGGCTGCCGGTCTTGTCGTTGCCCCCGAGGAACCGCGCGACCTCTTCGAGTGGGCGTTGGGTCGCCGAGAGCCCGATGCGTTGGAAGCCGTGCGGTCCGACGAGCTCCTCGAGTCGCTCGAGCGACAGCATCAGGTGCGCGCCGCGTTTGGTCGGCGCCATGGCATGGATCTCGTCGATGATCACCCAGCGCACGTTCTTCAGGCCCTCACGCGCGCGTGACGTGAGCATGAGGTAGAGCGACTCGGGTGTGGTCACGAGGATGTCGGGCGGATGGCGGGCGAACGCGGCGCGCTCCCGAGCCGGGGTGTCCCCGGTCCGGACGCCGACGACCGGTTCGTGCAGCACGATCGGCTCGCCGGTCTCCGCGCTCATCCGGTCGGCCGCGAGCCGGATGCCGGTCAGCGGCGAGTTGAGGTTGCGCTCCACGTCGACCGCGAGGGCCTTGAGCGGGGAGACGTAGAGGACGCGGCAGCGG
>JAODBH010000174.1 GCA_025463865.1 Actinomycetes bacterium
CGTGGTCGTCGTCGGCGGTGCCGTGGTCGTCGTCGGAGGTTCGGTGGTGGTGGTCGGAGGCGCCGTGGTCGTCGTCGGCGGCGTCGTCCAGCCGGCCGGCAGGGCGACCACCAGCGGCGTCGTCGACCCGACGGTGGTCCACGCCGACTGCTCACCCTCGTAGCGGTTGCCGAAGTCGGGCCCGGTGGGGTTCCCGAGCCGGGACCCGATCGGTGCGGTCAGCGGGACCTGCATCCCTGTCGTGGTCTCCACGGTGACATTGCCGTCGAGCACGTAGGCGCTCAGGCCGGCGGCGACTGCGCCCGTTCCGCCGGTGTTGGCGAGTGTGGCTGCGAACGCCGTCTGCTGGCTGAGGATCTGTGCGTCCTGGCTGTACGTCGGTTGCACGATGGGCGTGTCGGGAGCGAAGACGCTCCGGTACTTCGTGATGATCGAGTTCAACGGCGAATAGAGGATCTGCTCCTCGGCGAGGTTCGAGACGTGGGCGTAGTGCGGCCGCGGGTCGTTGCCCATGATGTGGCCCATGTCGATGCGGGTCTCGGTGGGCACGATGTAGTTCTCGTAGCCGGTGGCCAGGTCCAAGGGCGCGATGCAGGTGGTGGTGTCGGGATGGAGCGTGCAGTACCCGCTGCCGCCATCCGCCGTGCTGCCGTAGATCCAGTTGTACTCGTCGGCCGCCTCGGCCTTGGTGGCCGTGTTGTAGAAGACGCTCATCGGGTACCGCGGCACCGTGGTCGCCGAGCCGATCTGGCGGCTCTGCGATTCGCGGGAGTTGTCCGACGCGGTGACCGCGATTCCCGTGGCGGTGAGCGCCGGGGCGAGGTTCGGGTTGTCGGTCGGCTGCTGCGGCAGGGTCGCGAGCCCCGAGTGCTCACCCGTGACCAACTCGCTGGCGTTGAACGGCAGCCCGTTGGCGTTGGCCCAGTTCACGTTGTCGGTGATCTGGCTCTGGATGCCGGCTTGGGACATCCATTGGGTCACGCCGTTGACGGTGGTGCACTGCCAGGGCAAGACGGTGAAGTCCTGGATGCATCCGAGGAACTCGTGGGTGAAGGTGTGGTTGATGAAGTTGAAGCTGCTCTTGTTGGCGAGGATCGCCGGCTTCAGCGGGTCGACCCCTCCGTGGGACGCGGCCCACTCGTCGCTGCCGCCGCCGTTGAAGGCGAAGTCGAGGCGGAAGCCCATCTGCTGCGACCACTGGACCGCGGTGGTGACGTCGGCCGGGGTCATGCGGATGTCGGGAGTGGTCACCGGCGAGCCCGCCGGGCAGTCGTCGCCCGGCGTGCAGTTGGCGGTCGTGCTCCAGCGGCTGTCGGGAAGAAAGAGGTCGTCGACCTGGACGGTGAAGTAGTTGCGGTCGTAGCCGAGGTGCACGCCCCTGGTCATCCAGGTGATGATCCCGTGGGCCAGCAGCTGGAACTGCGACTGGTACTGGTTGACCGCGACGGTGCTGACGAGCTCTTCGCGGGTGCCGTTGGTGACGACTCCGAGGATCGAGCCGCGCTGCGTGCTGCCGGGGATCGGCGCGTCGACCAGCGTGGTGAACGTCTGGGTCGCAGCGTTCTCCAGCGGGACGGCCACATAACCGAACGACTCGCTGACCGCCGGGTCGTTGTCCTCGAACGGGACCGGGCCCGCGAGGTAGGAGAACGGACCGAGCTTGCCGGCGGAGGTGACATCGGCGACGGCGCCGTCGAGCGATCCGGCGTAGCCGCCGGTGGGCCCGCTACCCGTCACGGTGTTGAGGCCGGTCGTGGCGCCCGGCCAGTTGAAGGAGTCGACCTGGCGGATGCCGAAGGTGGTCTCGAAGGTGACCAGCGCGGCCTTCTCGTCTGCGGTGAGCTGCACCGGTGCGTCATTGGGGAGGACGACCGCCTGGTAGAAGGCCTCGGGGCCGGTGGCCGCGGTGCCCGAGAGGAACGCGGCATCGATGGTGGGTCGCGACGCGCTGGTCAGGTCGACCCGCGTGTACGGGATGCTCTCCGAGGCGAGCTCGGCGACGATCGCTTCCTCGGTGGGATTGCCGTCGGAGATCACGAGCACCTTGAGGTCGACGCGCTGGCCGGCCGAAGCCGCCGATGCCACTCGACCGGCGGTCGCGAACGTGCCGCCCATCACCGTCAAGAGGCTCACCACGATCACCGGAACGCGCCATCCGTGACGCACGCGTCCCGGGGTGCGCCCACGAGGGCCCTGTCGTGTTCCCATTTGCGGTTCTCCCAGCCATCCATGGCAACCACTCGTACCCGAACCGGCCCAGCCCCAGCTACCACGGAGCGCGGTTCAGTCACTGCGGAGAGTAGCACCCCGTCAAAGGGGTGCGGTCCGATCCGGACGACCTCGCCCACGGGGCTCCTTCCTCGTCCGTTGGTCGTCCGTAGAGTCAGGTGGAGCAGTCACCGAGCGAGGGGGAACGACCGACCGTGACCGACTGGGACCTCGTCCATGCCGAGCAGCGGGAGAGCCGGCCCTCCGCCCACTGGCTCGACGTCGACCTCACCGACCATGGTCTGTACCGCACCGGCGTGCCCTACGAGCTGTTCCGGGCGCTGCGCGACGAGCATCCGGTCTGGCGGCACTCGAGGGTGCCCACACCGCGATCACCGGAGGGCGTGGACTTCTGGGTCGTGCTCGGCCACGCAGAGGTGCAAGCCGTGAGTCGCGACTGGCGGACGTACAGCTCGCTGGAGGGCCTCTCCATCAACCCGACGGCGCCGGAGCATCAAGGGCACACGATTCTCACCATGGACCCGCCGGCGCACACGCGCATCCGGAAGCTCATCAGCGCCGGCTTCACCCCGCGCATGATCGCCCGGCTCGACGAGCTCGTCACCAAACGGACGACGGAGGTGCTCGACGCCGCGGCCGCGAAGGACACCGTGAACTTCGTGCACGACGTCGCGTATGCGCTGCCGATGCACATGATCAGCGACATCATCGGCATCCCCGAAGGCGACCGGGCTGACGTGTTCCGCTGGACGGACGTCATCATGCGGGCCGCGGATCCGCTTCAGGACATCGCCCCGGCGGTGCTCGAGGAGGCTTACGGGTCGCTCTTCGCCTACGGCGCGTCCCTCGGCGAGGCGAAACGCCGTCACCCGATCGACGACGTCTGGAGCATCCTCTCGACCGTCACCGTCGAGGACGACGACGGACGACCGTCACGATTGACGCCGCTCGAGCTGGACCAGTTCTTCCTGATCCTCACGATCGCCGGAAGCGAGACCACGCGCAACGTGATCTCATCCGGTCTCCTCGCCTTCGCCGAGCGCAGCGATCAGATGGAGCAGCTTCGAACCGATGAGGGTCTCACCGCGGGAGCGACGGAGGAGATGCTCCGGTGGGCGACTCCGGTCACCTGCCACTTGCGCACCGCCACCTGCGATCACGAGCTCGCCGGGCAGTCGATCGCCCGCGGCGACCGACTCGCGATGTTCTTCCCCGCCGCCAATCGGGACCCGGCCGTCTTCGACGACCCCGACGGCTTCGACATTCGGCGCCATCCCAACCCTCACGTTTCCTTTGGTGGCGGCGGTCTCCACTTCTGTCTCGGTGCGCACCTGGCCCGGCGGGAGATCAGCGTCATGTTCCGGCATCTGCTCACGCGCTTCCCTCGCATCGAGATCACCGGACCCGTCACGTACCTCGTCACCGGGCTCGAGCAGACGGTCGCGGTCTCGCTCGACGACGTCCCGGTGCGGATGCACCCCTCGTGAGACACGCACCACCAACCCGCCTGACCGGTCGACTGGGCGATGATGACGGGCGCCGGCTGATCACTCGAGGAGGAGCTCTTCCGTGGTCGACAACGATGCGATCGAGCAACTCGAGGCGTGCCGGGACATGACCCCGGCCCCGGAGGAAGCACCATGAGCGGAACCCTTGCCGGACGACGCGTGCTGGTCACCGGAGCCGCGACGGGGATCGGCGCGGCCGCGGTCGAGGTGTTCGTCCGTGAGGGCGCCACCGTCGCCGCCGTGCACCACAGCACGCCTCCCCCGGCGCACCTCGTCGATCAGGCGCGCTGGTTCCAGGGCGACATGCGGTCGAAGCGCGACGTGGACGCGGTGTTCGACGCGGCGGCGGATGCGATGGGCGGACTCGACGTGCTGCTGCACTGCGCCGGGATGTGGGTTCCGGCGACCGCGGACGCGCTGTCGGAGGAGGACCTCGACTTCCTGCTGGCGACGAACGTGAAGGCCACGGTCTTCGCGAACCAGGCGGCGTTCTCCCACATGCGTGAAGGCGGCGGCGCCATCGTCAACCTCGGATCAGCCGAGGGCGTGATGGGCAACCCGATGGCGGTTTCCTACTCGTTGACCAAGGCCGCGGTGCACTCGTGGACGCGCGCGGCGGCCCGATCGTGGGGCGGTTTCGGAATCACCGTGAACGCTCTGGCGCCGGCGGTGGACACTCCGGGCGCCGACCGCCTGAGGGAGCACCTGGGTCCGCAGATCGCGGCGATCCTCGAGCAGCGCCTCAGCGAGTCGGTCGTGATCGGCGGCAAGCTCGGCGACCCCGTCGACGATCTCGGCCCCGCGCTCGTGTTCCTCGCGTCGCCCGGCGCGCGGTTCATCACCGGTCAGCTCATCGCGGTGGATGGCGGCGTGATGATGGTCGGCGCTTGAGGCCCGAGCTTCTCAGGGAATGAGCAGCACCCGGCCGAAGGCCTGCCGGCTCTCGATGTAGGCGTGGGCCTCGCCGGCCTGCTCGAGGGGGAACCGGCGGTCGATCACCACCTGCAGATCGCCGCGTGCGACGTCGTCGAGGAGCCGGGCGATCACGACATGCGGGCGATCGCTGAGGAAGAGCTCGGCACCCAGGAAGTACCCGACCAGGGTCTGGTTGTTGCCTCGCATCGTCGAGATGTCGAGCAACGAGGCGGTCTCGCGTCCCGCGTCGCCGAGGGTCACGCACCGTCCGCGGTACGCGAGGCATTGCAGGCTCTTCTGCAGCGTGGATCCACCGACCGAGTCGACGACCACGTCGGCGCCCGCCCCGTCGGTCAACGCGCGCACCGCGTCCACGAAGTCGCCGGTCGCGTAGTTGATGCCCTCGTCGAGCCCGTACTCGTGCAGGCGTTCGAGCCGTTCGTCGCTCGACGCCGTGGCGAGCACCCGGGCCCCGGCGCGCTTCGCGAGCTGGATCGCGGCGATGCCCACGCCACTCGCACCGGCATGGACGAGCGCGGTCTCGCCGGCCTGGAGCCGGCCGAACTCGAAGAGGCAATCGTCCGCGGTGCCGAAGGGCACGGGCACACACGCAGCGTCCTCGGTCGAGAGGCCGTCCGGGATCAGCCAGCAGAATCCCTGACCGACCGCGCGCAGCTCCGCGTGCGACCCGTCGAGCCCGACGGTCACGACCCGGTCACCGGGCGCGATGCCGGTGACGTCAGCACCCGTCGCCACCACCGTCCCCGCGCACTGGTACCCGACGATGTGGGGAACCGCGGTGAGCGCGCCGCCCTGGCGATTGAGGGTGTCACCGCCCTCGATGCTGACGGCCTCGACCCGGACGAGCACGTCGTCGGGACCCACCGCGGGGTCGGGCACGTCCTCGTACCGGAAGACGTCCGGCCCACCGTTCTCGTAGTACACCGCGGCCTTCATGCCCGCAGTATGGCTGGGTGGTGCCCTTGGCAACAGATCCGGACGACGACCAGGCCGGCCGCCAAGTCAGTGCAGTTGTCGCTCCGCTTCCTGACCGGGGCGATACGACGTCGCCTCGGTCCACGCGGGCACCGCCCCGCCCGCCGGAACCGTGGCGAGCCAAGCCTTCAATGCGGTGATCGACATCGGTCGCGCGAGGAGATATCCCTGGGCGACGTCGCAACCGGCCGACCGCAAGCGGAGGAGGATGCCGTCGGTGTCGACGCCCTCGGCCACGACGCGCAGGCCGAGGTTGTGGCCCAGGTCGATGATCGAGCGCACGATGGCGTCGTCGGCGCCGCGCTCGAGCATGTTGCTGACGAAGCCCTTGTCGATCTTGAGCTCGTGGACGGTCAGCGCGGAGAGGTAGCCCAACGACGTCTGTCCGCTCCCGAAGTCGTCGAGGCTGACCCGTACGCCCACCGCGGCCAGCTCGGCCAGGACCTTGGCGGCGCGTCCGGGGTCGGCCAGCAACGCGGTCTCGGTGATCTCGATGACCAGTCGTTGCGGAGGCACGCCGAGTCTCCCCAGCGTCTGCACGACATGCTCGGCGAAGTCGGGCCGGGCGAGGCTCCGGGCCGACACGTTGACCGCCACCGGCAGTCGGTCGTCGGCGGTGTTGCCGAGGTCGCGGATCTCGCGCAGGGCCGCGCCGAGCACCCAGGTCGTGAGCCGCTCCATCAGGTCGGTCTTCTCCGCCAAGGGGATGAAGCGGTCAGGGGGAATCATGCCGAGCGTGGGATGTTGCCAACGCACCAGGGCCTCGACCGAGTCGACCCGCCCGTCCAGTACACGGGTCTTCGGTTGGTAGTGGAGGACCAGCTCACCGGCGTCGATGCCGCGGCGCAGGTCGGCGATGAGCGTGAGGTTGTGCGCGTCGTAGTGGTCGTGTGCGGGGTCGTAGCGGACCGGTCCGGCCTGCTGCGCCTTGGCGACGTACATCGCGACGTCTGCGTGTTGCAGCAACTGGTCGACGTCGGCGCCGTCCTCCGGTGCGACCACGAAGCCAATGCTGGCTTCGACGACGAGTCGGAGATCGTCGAACTCCACGTCGCGACCGATCGCGTCCCGCAGTCGCCGGGTGAGCGTCTGCGCGTCGCACACGCCGTGCACGACGAGGCCGAACTCGTCGCCCCCGAGCCGGGCGACGAAGTCGGGCGCAGGCATCGCGGTGTCGAGGCGGCGACCGAGCTCGATCAGCACGCGGTCACCGACGACGTGGCCGAGCGTGTCGTTGATCTCCTTGAA
>JAODBH010000188.1 GCA_025463865.1 Actinomycetes bacterium
ATCGGGCTCCGGACGCCGTCCGGCTAACATCAGCCGCTCACTGAGGGCGATTAGCTCAGGGGTAGAGCGCTTCCCTGACACGGAAGAAGTCAGAGGTTCAAATCCTCTATCGCCCACAAGCAACGACCACGTCGGCCGGGGTTCACGCCTCGGCCGACCCGCGTTCGGCCCACGGGCGGCGCATGTTCACCTGCTTGTGACGTGAAGTGGGCACCCCTACCAGCGCGTCACAACCCGCGGTTCTAACCTTGGGCTCGTTGCTGTCGGCTTCCGCCCATCGTGCCGACGGCCCCGAGACACCCGGAGACCTGCGTGTTCATCGACGGATTCGTCCACCAACTTCCCGACACCGACCCCGGCGAGACCGACGAGTGGCTCGATTCGCTCGACGCCGTGGTCGACGCGCGCGGCTCGGCCCGCGCGCACTACCTCCTCGCCCGGCTCATGGAGCGGGCGCGGGAGAAGGGCGTCGGCGTCCCGTCGATGACGAGCACCGACTACATCAACACGATCCCGCCCGAGCACGAGCCGTGGTTCCCCGGGGACGAGGCGCTCGAGCGCAAGCTCCGCGCCTACATCCGCTGGAACGCCGTCGCCATGGTCGACCGGGCCAACCACCGCTTCGACGGCCTCGGTGGCCACCTGTCCACCTACGCCAGTGCTGCCTCGCTCTACGAGGTCGGCTTCAACCACTTCTTCCGGGGCAAGGCCGACGGCGGACCGGGTGACCAGGTCTACATGCAGGGCCACGCCGCTCCCGGCATCTACGCGCGGGCGTTCCTCGAGGGCCGGCTCACCGAGGCCCACCTCGACCGCTTTCGGCGCGAGGTCGACGGGAACGGCCTGCCCAGCTACCCGCACCCGCGGCGCATGCCCGACTTCTGGGAGTACCCGACGGTGTCGATGGGCCTCGGCCCGATCAACGCCGTCCACCAGGCCCGCTTCAGCCGCTACCTGCACAACCGCGAGATCAAGGACACCAGCGAAGCGCGGGTGTGGTGCTTCGTCGGCGACGGCGAGATGGACGAGCCGGAGAGCACCGCGGGCCTGTCGATCGCGGCCCGCGAGCAGCTCGACAACCTGATCTTCGTCGTGAACTGCAACCTCCAGCGGCTCGACGGCCCGGTACGCGGCAACGGCAAGGTGATCCAGGAGCTCGAAGCCATCTACCGCGGCGCGGGCTGGAACGTGATCAAGGTCGTCTGGGGCCGGGAGTGGGACGAGCTCCTCGCCCGCGACGTCGACGGTGTGCTCGTCAACAAGATGAACAGCACGGTCGACGGCGAGTTCCAGAAGTACGCCATCGAGAAGGGCTCCTACATCCGCGAGCACTTCTTCGGCCCCGACCCGCGCTTGCGCAAGATGGTCGAGCACCTCAGCGACGAGGAGCTCGAGCGGCTCCCGCGCGGCGGCCACGACTACCGCAAGCTCTACGCCGCCTACAAGCGCGCCACCGAGCACGTCGGCTCGCCCACGGTGATCCTGGCGAAGACGATCAAGGGCTGGACCCTGGGTACGACGATCCAGTCGAAGAACGCGACGCATCAGATCAAGAAGATGAGCGCGGTCGAGCTCAAGGCCTTCCGCGACACGCTGCACCTCGACATCCCCGACGCCGACCTCGAGAAAGGGGAGGCGCAGTACTTCCACCCGGGCGAGGACTCCGACGTCTACGAGTACATGGTCGCCCGGCGCCGGCAGCTGGCCGGCCCGTCGCCCGAGCGCGTCGTGCGGCCAAGGCCACTCACGCTGCCCGGCCCCGACACCTACAAGGACGTGCTCGCGGGCACCGGCGCCAAGGTGCAGGCCAGCACGACCACCGCGTTCGCCCGGCTGCTGCGCAACCTGCTCCGCGACCCCGAGATCGGCAAGCGGATCGTGCCGATCATCCCCGACGAGGGGCGCACGTTCGGTCTCGACGCGCTGTTCAGCGAGGTGAAGATCTACGCACCGTTCGGCCAGCGCTACGAGCCCGTCGACGCGGGGCTCCTGCTCTCCTACCAGGAGTCGTCGAAGGGGCAGATCCTCGAGGAAGGCATCAACGAGGCCGGCGCCATGGCCAGCTTCACCGCCGCGGGCACCTCCTACGCGACGTGGGGCGAGCCGATGATCCCGTTCTTCATCTTCTATTCGATGTTCGGGTTCCAGCGGGTCGGCGACCTGATCTGGTCGTTCGGCGACGCGCGTGGCCGGGGCTTCCTGCTCGGTGCCACCGCGGGCCGGACGACGCTCACCGGTGAGGGACTGCAGCACGCCGACGGCCACAGCCACGTGCTCGCGTCGACGGTGCCCAACTGCCGGGCGTACGACCCCGCGTTCGCGTTCGAGATGGGCGTCGTCATCCGCGAGGGCATCGAGCGCATGTACGGCCCCGAGCCCGACGACTGCTTCTACTACCTCACCCTCTACAACGAGAACTACCCGATGCCCCCGATGCCCGAGGGCGTCGAGGAGGGGATCCTGAAGGGGCTGTACCGCTACAAGCCGGCCGGGGGAGAGCACGCGCACCACGCGCAGATCCTCGGGAGCGGTTCGGCGATGCTCGCCGCACTCGAGGCCCAGCAGATCCTCGCCGACGACTACGACGTCGCCGCCGACGTGTGGAGCGCCACCAGCTACAAGTCGCTGCGGGACGAGGCCCTCGAGGTCGAGCGGTGGAACCGGTTGCACCCGGGCGCGGATCCGAAGGTTCCGTACGTCACCGAGCTGCTCGGCGCGTCCGATGGGCCGATCGTCGCGGTCACCGACTTCATGAAGTCGGTGTCGGACCAGATCGCCCGCTTCGTGCCCCGTCGTTTCGTGCCACTCGGTACCGACGGCTACGGCTTCAGCGACACCCGCGAAGCGCTGCGCCGCCACTTCGAGGTCGACGCCGGCAACGTGGTCGTGGCCACGCTCAGCGCACTCGCCGACGCGGGTGACGTGAAGGACGAGCTCGTCGCCGAGGCGATCAAGCGCTTCCAGATCGACGTCGAGGCGCCCGACCCCCGCACGACATGAGCCGGTGCGTCCATGGAGCACCGTGGAGGTGCGCCATGGACGCTCTCGGCTCGCGCGTCAGTCCTTTTTCAGGGGGTCTTCCTCGTCCCAGCTGGGATCGTGCACGACCTCGTCGTCGAGGGGCCAGCCGCCGCGTGACGGGGCGTTCTCGTCGACATCCGCGAGCGATCCGGAGCCCTCGTTGAAGAGGCCGTCGTCGAATCCCTGCTTGAGCTCGCGCGCCTCCCGGAACCGGCGGGCTCGTCCTTTTCTGGGCAACGTCGTCACCTCACTGGATGGGGCGGGGCCCCGATGCGTCGCACACTCTCCACGCCGGGTTCCCGGTCGTGGGCTCTCCATGATGCCGCACGGGACGCAGGCCGTGTAGCCAACCCCGGTGCGAGTTCGACCTATTCCGCCAGGTACGCGAGGTTCCCGAAGCGGTCGAGATGGGTGACTTCCCGCACGGGGCGCCGGGTCGTCGGTCCGTACTTGCCCTCCGGCCACCCCAGGGGGATCACGGCGATCG
This sequence comes from Actinomycetes bacterium, assembly GCA_025463865.1. Lineage (GTDB taxonomy): Bacteria > Actinomycetota > Acidimicrobiia > IMCC26256 > Chersky-534 > Chersky-534. The sequence continues at coordinate 3,509 of JAODBH010000188.1, forward strand.
GGTTCACGTTCCACGGCAGGCCCAGAGTGCGCCGCGCGAGGAGCGTCGACCACAGGGGCAGGGTGGTGAGCGCGGCACCGAGACCGAGGGCCCGGGCCGCGAGCAGGAGGTTCTGGACGGCCGGGTAGGCGCCGCCGTAGTAGCTGCCGGACGCGACGGGCGGCAGCCACGGCCGGGCGCCGCGGAGGCACGCCACGATCACGACGGGGACCTCCTCGAAGTGGTCGGCCTGCCACTGGACCGCATCGACGATCTTCTGGTGCTCCTTCACGCCACCGGTGAGGCCGCCGAGGCGTCGGTACACGGACCAGGCCTGCCGGTTGAGGCGCGCGAGCTGGTGCTTGACGTCGGGATCGCGGACCACGACGAACTCCCAGCTCTGGGAGTTGGACGGAGACGGGGCGCGGGTGGCGAGCTCGAGGCACCGGAGCACCGTCTCGTCGTCGACCGGGTCCTTCCGAAGCCGACGCACCGCGCGCTGCGATTCCATCGCGTCGACCAGCGGCATGGTCAGGCCGTCGGCGACATCCTCGAACGCGGGCATTGCGGCCTCCTCGTACCAGCTGGCACGGAGGCTACCCGGCACCGGCCGCATTGGTAGTGTCTGCGTCCCGGCGGGATGCTCCGACCGGAGGCACCGGGCGATTAGCTCAGCGGGAGAGCGCTGCCTTCACACGGCAGAGGTGCGGGGTTCGACACCCCGATCGCCCACGTCATTCCCGGTCCGTTCGGGGGTACCAGCGGCTCCCTTCGGGGGTACCAGCGGCCCAGGGGAGCGGGATCACGCCTCGGCGGCCACCGCTGCGAGGCCCGCCGCGATGGCGTTGAACGCGGCCTCGTCGGGAGCCACGAACGGCTCGGCGTCGGGGATCGCGGCCACGATCTCGAGCAGCGCATCGATCCGGCCGATCGCCGGCGGCAGGTGCGATGACAGGACCCGCTCAGCGCCCATTCCACGCACGGTATCGAGCACCCGCGACAGCCGCTCCGGATCGGCCAGGTGCAGCCAGGGCGAGTCGAAGGTCGCCCACGCGGTCATGCCGCCCGCGAGCTCCTCGTCGGACAGCTCCTCCAGGTGCCGGGGTGAGCTCGGGAGGATGGCGCCGAACGAATCGACCGAGAAGAACGTCGACGTGCTCTCGTCGAAGATCCCGGTCGACATCGGGTTGTCGTAGGTCGGCGGGCGCGTGGCCCGCAGCATGCGGTCGCCCACGTCGAGTCGGTCACCCGGCGCGACCGCCATCACCCGGTCGAGGGGCACCGCCCACGAGGTGTTCATCCGCAGCGCCCCGAGGCCGTGGGTGACGAGCCGCGCCTGCGGAGCGAGCTCGAGGATCCGCTGCAGGCTGCCGGTGTGATCGGAGTCGTCGTGGGTGAGCCAGATCCACGCGAGGTCCGCGGGATCGATCACGGACCGGAGGGCATCGACGAAGGCGTCGGCGTCGATCCCGAGACCGCAGTCGATCAGCACCGGCTGGCGCGACATCAGCACGAACGCATGAATGGGGATCACGCCCACGCCCGGCACCGGCAGCTGCGACGGCAGCACGTGGACGTCGGTACCTACGCGATACGGCTGATCCACCCGATCCCCTCCTGATCGACGCCGAGCCCGGTCCGTCGAACGGGTCAGAGCATGGAGGAAGCGGGTCGCGCACGCAAGATCCGTAGATCGAGGTCAGAGGTCGAGTCGGGTGTCGGCCAACGCCTCCACGTACGACTGCCGCGTGCCGTCGGCGACGGCATCGTCGAACGCGGCCGCGCCGAGCGTCGAGCGCAGACCGTCGACGAACCGGTCGCGGCGCTCGAGTTGGCTGCCCCACACCGACAGGCCGGCGGCGGACCGCAGGTGCGACGCCGCACCGACCAGTCGCGCCGCCCGGGTCGGGTCACCTGTACGGTCGGACAGGCGAGCCGCGGCGTCGAGGAGATACGCCACCGAGTACATGAGGCGAGCCGACCGGTGGCGATCGGCGCACGAGGCCAGCAGCTTCGTGGCGCCGTCGAGATCCCCACGGTGCATGAGAGCCTCGGCCAGGTTCACCTCGGCCATCGCACTGAACTGCTCGTCGCCGACCGCGAGCGACGTGGACAGGGTGCGCTCCAACACCGCGTTCGTCGCGTCGAACCGCTCCTGGGCCACGTAGAGCCAGCCCAGCACGTTCAGTGCCGCGGCTTCACCCCAGGTGTCGCCCCGCCGGGCGTACAGCTCCCGCGCCAGCTCGGCCAACGCCTCCGATTGCGACTCCCCGTCGACCGGGCCGGCCATCATGCTCTCCGCCAAGGTGCCTGCAGCCTCCGCCTCGTCGTCGCCGAGCGCGCGCGCCCGGTCGAGACCTTCGTGCAGGGCCTCCGCGGCTTCGACGTGGTCTCCGCTCCACATGTGGAAGAGACCGAGCACCACGAGCAGGCGGGTTCGCGAGTGATCGGACATCGGTCCGTGGCTTTCCAGCGCGGCGCGCGCCACCCGTCGGCCCTCGTCGATGCGGCCGTTGATCCACGCCGGCACCCACAACGCCCAGGCCATCGCGGCGAGATCGTCGAGACGCTCATGGGTGATGAGCCAGTCGAGCGCAGCGCGCACATTTCCCGCCTCACCCTCCTCGTCGCTTCCGAGCACCTCGAGCCACTGCCGCTGATCTCCCCGGAGCACGCCCCCGCCGATGGCCAGGCTGACGTCCCGGTAGAACACGGCGTGCAGCGCTCCGACGGCCTCCAAGTCGTCGGTCTCCGCCAACCGGGATCTTGCGAACTCGGCGATCATCCCGAGCATCCGGAACCGCGGCTCGCCGGCGGTGGCCTCGACCCGCAGGAGGCTCTTGTCGACCAGCGAAGCCAGCACGTCGAGCGCGTCCCGGTGCTCTTCCGCCCCGTCCGGCGCGATGGCCTCGACCGCGCCCAACGAGAAGCTCCCGACGAACACGCCGAGCCGCCGGAACAAGCGCCGGTCCCACTCGTCGAGCAGGTCGTAGCTCCACTCGATGGTCGTGCTGAGCGCGCGTTGCCGTTCCGGCAGGTCGCGCGGGCCGGACACGAGGAAGTCGAGGCGACGGTCGAGACGTCGGAGGAGCGCCTCGGGTGAGAGCAGCTTCGTGCGCGCCGCGGCCAGCTCGATCGCCAACGGCACACCCTCGAGTCGTCGGCAGATGCGCTCGAAGACGTCGCGGTTCTCGTCGGTCAGGCGGAAGTCGGGCCGAACCGCGACCGCCCGTTCGGCGAACATCTCGACGCTGTCGGCGATCACGAGCGGGGGGACCGGGAACTCGTACTCGGCCTGGAGGCGGAGAGCCTCCCGACTCGTCGCGAGCACCTTCAGCCCCGGCGAGGCGCTCAGCAGCTCGGGGAGGAGCTCCGACGATCCCATCACGTGCTCGAAGTTGTCGACCACGAGCAGGAGCGAACGATCGGCGAGATCGACCTTCAGGCTGTCGACCGTGGAGCCGCTGGCATCGCGCAACCCGATCGCGGTGGCGATGGCCCCGACGACCAGCCGGTC
>JAODBH010000211.1 GCA_025463865.1 Actinomycetes bacterium
GCAGCGTCCTGGGCCACTAGACGATGGGGGCTCGTCTCCAACTGGGAGGCGTGCAGCGTACCAGCACGTTCCGGCGCGCTCCCGAGGACGGCGGGTCCAGCCCACGGACAAACGGATGTCCGACCCAGCGGTCACGCCGGCGGTCGTGGGCGCGCTGCCTGCGGTGGGGGACGTGCCGCGTCGGGCCCTGTTCGCACCGACGTCGGAACTCACGCAAGCCCGTGCGCTCCTGGCATTCACGATGTCCTCGCCACCGCCTCTTCGTAGATGCAAGGCAAAGGGCTAACTTGCCTCCATGGCGACGTTCCGCGTGGGTCAGGCGGCCGAACTCCTCGGCGTGAGCGCGGACACCGTGCGCCGATGGGGCGACGAAGGTCTGCTCGCCGTGACCCGAACGTCGGCCGGCCACCGCGAGGTCGACGGCAAGGACCTCGCCCGCTTCCTCGAGGAACACGCCACGACCTATGCGGCCGACGTCACCGTGAAGTCGGCCCGCAACTCGTTCACCGGGGTGGTGACCAAGGTGCAACGGGAAGGGCTCGTGGCCGTCGTCGAGATCCACGCGGGGCAGCACCGCTTCGTCTCGCTCATGACCAGCGAGGCGATCGAGGACCTCGCGCTCGAAGTGGGCGACCTCGCGGTCGCCGTCGTGAAGTCCACGAACGTGATCGTGGAGAAGCCGCGCTCCGACCGTTCGCAGGGACGGTGACGGTGCGCAGGTCGATGCACGCGTGGATCCTGCCGGTGCTCCTGGTCGGCTTGGTCGCTACAGGCTGTGGGAGCAGCAGCAGCAAGGCCGCGACGACGATCAGCAAGAAGGAGACGACGACCACCCTCTCCAAGCTCTCGGGCAACGTCACCGTGTCTGCCGCGGCGTCGTTGACCGAGGCGTTCGGCAAGATCGGCGCCGACTTCCACACCGCGAACCCCAACGCGACGATCACCTTCAACGTCGGCTCGTCCGGCGCACTCGAGCTCCAGATCGAGTCCGGCGCGCCGGCCGACACGTTCGCGTCCGCCGACCAGGCCAACATGACGAAGCTCCAGGCCAAGAACCTGGTCGACCCGCCTGTCGTGTTCGCCCGCAACCGGTTGGTGATCGTGACCAAGCCCGGGAACCCGAAGCAGGTCAAGACGCTGGCCGATCTGGCCAACGTCGGGGTCGTCTCGCTCTGCGGCCTCACCGTCCCGTGCGGCAAGTACGCGGCGCAGATCCTGCAGACCGCCGGGGTGACGATTCCGGAGACCAAGGTGACGCGCGGCATCGACGTGAAGGGAACGCTGCAAGCCGTCGCCTCGGGCGATGCGGACGCGGCGATCGTCTACGTCACCGACGCGAAGTCGGCGGGCGCGATGGTCGCCACGGTGACGATCCCCGCCGCGCAGAACGCGATCGCGGTGTACCCGATCGCGACCGTCAAGGCGAGCGGCAACGCCGCGGTCTCCGACGCCTTCATCACGTACGTGACCTCGGCGAAGGGCCAGGCCACCCTGCGTTCATTCGGCTTCCTGCCCGCCTCGTGAGCCGGGCCGGACGACGGGCGCCGTGGCTCGTTGCCCTGCTCGGCCTGTTCGGCTTCGCGCTCGTCGTCCTCCCGCTGATCGGCCTGCTGCGCGAAGCATCGTGGGGCAACCTCTGGAACGACCTCGGCACCCCTCAGGCGTGGGCGGCCATCAAGCTCTCGTTGATCTGCTCGCTGTGGGCGACCGCGCTCGCAATGGTGCTCGGCGTACCGCTTGCCTGGGTGTTCGCCCGGATCGACTTTCCCGGGCGATCGTTCGTCTGGGCGCTGACGGTGTTGCCGATGGTGCTGCCGCCGGTGGTGGCCGGCGTGGCGTTGCTCGACGCGTTCGGCCGGAGCAGCTTCGTCGGCGCTCGGCTGCACAGCTGGTTCGACGTCCAACTCACCTTCTCGACCGCAGGTGTCGTCCTCGCCGAGACCTTCGTCGCGATGCCGTTCCTGGTGATCACGGTCGAGGCGGCGTTCCGTTCGCTCGACCGCCGCTACGAGGACGCCGCGGTCACCCTCGGGGCCAGCAGGTGGACGGTCTTCCGTCGGGTCATCCTGCCGATGGCCGGCCCCGGGATCGCTGCCGGCGCGGTCCTCGCTTGGGCCCGCGCGCTCGGCGAGTTCGGCGCCACGATCACCTTCGCCGGCAACATCAAGGGCCGCACCCAGACCACGCCCCTGGCGGTATACCTGCTCCTCGAGTCGCAACCCGAGGTCGCCACCGCCCTCAGCGTGCTGTTGCTCGCGGTCTCGGTCACCGTGTTGGCGGTGCTGCGGCGGCGATGGTTGGTGCGGTCATGACGCTCCGCGTGCGGGTCGACCTGCGGCTGGGGTCCCTCCACCTCGACGTCGACCTGGACGTGGAGCCGGGGGAGACCGTGGCCATCCTGGGACCCAACGGAGCGGGTAAGACGACGCTGCTGCGGTGCATCGGCGGACTCGCGCCGATCGACGCCGGTCGGCTCGCCCTCGACGACGACGTCTGGGACGAGCCCGGCGCGGGGATCTTCGTGCCGCCCGAACGTCGGTCGGTCGGCTTCGGGTTCCAGGACTACGTGCTCTTCCCGCACCTGAGCGCGAGGGAGAACGTCGCGTTCGGTCCGCGGAGCCGCGGCGTCGCCAAGCGGGAGGCACGGCACCGAGCCGAGGAGTGGTTGGGCCGTGTCGGTCTCGGCGACGTCGCCGGCGCCAAGCCGGAGGCACTGTCCGGTGGACAGGCTCAGCGCGTCGCGTTGGCGCGCGCGCTGGCTACCGATCCGCAGGTTCTCCTTCTCGACGAGCCCCTCGCCGCGCTCGACGCGAGCACCCGGGGCGAGGTGCGGCGCGACCTCCGGGCACACCTCGCGGCGTTTCCCGGCGTGCGCATCCTCGTCACCCACGACCCGATCGACGCGGCCACGCTCGCCGACCGGCTCGTGATCGTCGAGGACGGGCGGATCGTGCAAACGGGGACTCTGGCCGAGGTCACGGGCCGGCCGCGATCCCGGTACGTGGCCGAGTTGGTGGGCGTGAACCTCGTGCAGGGCGTGGCGAGCGGCAACGACGTCGCGCTCGACGGCGGGGGCGTGCTCGTGGTGCCGTCCGAGGAGCGGGGCGCGGTCTTCGCCGTCATCCGGCCTCAGGCCGTCGCGCTGCACCGCACCCGGCCGGCAGGGAGCCCACGCAACGTGTGGTCCGGTCGGGTCGCGAGCGTCGAGCTCCTGGGTGACCGGGTGCGCGTCCGGGTCGACGGCTCACCGGCACTGGTCGCGGAGGTCACGCCGGCCGCGCTCCACGAGCTCGCGCTCGTCGAGGGCGCGGAGATCTGGGTCTCCCTGAAGGCAACCGAGGTGAACGTGTTCGCCGGCTGAGCGAAGCATTCGGCGGCCATCGGCCTCAGTCGAGCTGTTGCGCGATCCGGGTGAAGACGCTCGGTGACCGGAGCGAGCGGCCGGCGAACGGGCCGCGTCGTCGACGCGGACGCGGTACCTCGAATGGCCCGCTGTACGAGGGCGCTGTCCTACGCGGCTTCAAGACTTGGGCGGTCATACAACCCCTCGGCGTCGTGGAACTGAGGTGGGGGGTGGTTGTTCCACCGCCTCGTGCATCGTCGCCCCGACCGGTCATGCACTCAACCGAGTTGCGCGTCTGTTCAACCGACGGCTGCGGCCCGTACATCGCCGTACATCTCGTCGACCGGTTCGGGGCCAACGGGCACCGTCTTCGTTGTAATGGCGGAGGAGCGATCGATCAGACGCTGTCGAGCGACGCGACGTCGCGGGGCACCACCGACTGCATGTACGTACGGAACCGGGCCAACGTGTTCGCCCGTTCGACGACGCGGATGTGCCAGTCGTGCGCGTGCTGCCAGTCGTGCTGCTTCGAGTAGTTCGCCTCTTTCACCCGAGCGACGCTGACGAGCTCTTCCAGCCACCGCTCGTATTGCTCGGTCTCGAGCAATGGCCCCATCAGCCGGGCCCCGGGGAGATGGCTCGGAGCGGGCGAACGGCGCGCGATTTCCGGTGAAACGTCATCGTCTCCTCCGTCTCGAGAGACCGTCTCGCGCTTCAGTGTGGCAAGGATGGCGGACCCTGAAAAGGATGCGGCACGCGGAGTCCGCATGGTGGCACTGACCGTGGTTGGGAGAGCCAAAAACGTCAGGACCTGCTCAGACGCCGGAACGTGAGGGGACCAGGTTTATTTCGCGCTATTCGTGGCTATGTTTACCTTGCGCCAGGGACGGCGCATTGCGAGCTGGGACCGGCAAGCGATGGAACCATCCACACGGGGGACGGCGTCGATGCGCACCGATGCGGAGGCCGTCGCGGCCGCGCTGCCGGCGGCATTCGCCAGTGCACGGGTGGACGCCATCTGCGACCTCATGGCCGCCGGTGTGCGCTGGGGCCGGGACGAGGACACGCCCGAGACGTGCCACAACCGCGACAACGTCCGTCGCCACCTCGAGACGTTGTTCCGCGGCGGGCTCGAGGTGACGGTCGACAAGACGGCGGTGGTGGGCAGCCGCATCCTCGCCAGCCTGTCCTACCGGTTCGCGGTCCGGAGCGCCCCGCCGATCGAACGCTTCGAGATCATGACCGTGGTCGACGGCAAGGTGGCCGACATCCGGCCGGCCACCAACCGGTTCGACGCGCGCCGTCGACTGCGCGCGTAGCTCGGACGCGACCACTCTGCGTTCGCTGCCCCCGCGTCGTCGTTCGCCCCCGAGGCCGCCGACGGAACTCGCGCGTGCGCGCTGCGTGAGCTTGACCCGCGGGCGCACAATGTCGGTGATGGCAGACGCTGTTGAGTAGGGAGCAGCTTCTCCATCCTCAGTGATCTCGCGTGATGCGAGTGAGGAGACGGCCGTCATGTTCGCTCAGCCGTGGATCGAACCCACATCTGCGACCCTCCCTTCGCGAAGGTCGACCGGCCCGAGACGCCTGCGCAAGACCGTGTTGGTCCTCGAAGGAGAGCTCGACATCGGTGACGCCGTCGAGCTCGGCCGCAGACTGCAGTGGTCGGTGCAGTCGAGTGCGGTGGTGGAGGTGGACCTGCGTCAGGTCACCTTCGTGGACTGCGGGATCCTCGGGGTCTTCGTCGCGGCCCAGAACTTCGCCGACGATCTCGGTGTCGCCGTCATCGTGCGGTCTCCGCAGCCTCCCGTGAGGAAGATGCTCGAGATCACGGGACTGTCGGCGCGTTTCCAGATCGAGTGATCGATGGGCACCGTCGCCGCGGACGTGCTCTGCCCTGACTGCGGTCACAAGCTGACGCGCCTCGCGCCGCTCGGTGGTCAGATGACGCTGCAGCGGAAGCTCTTCGTCTGCTTGCACTGTGGTGGGAAGTGGCGCCAACAGCCTCGCATCGTGTTCCGTTCGGGCGCCGGGACCGTTTGACGCGCCGGCTGACCAGAAGCCGCTGAAATCGGCTGCGTCAGACGACTTCGACCTCGAGGATCATGTCGAACCTGCGGGCCCACGACGATTCGCCGCACGTCAGGATCAGCATGTCCTCGAGGACGTCCGCGACGATGCCGTGCACCGAGCTTCCGTCGGTCGCGTCCACGACGACGAGACACCCGACCAGCTTGGCGAGCACCAGGCTCTTGGCATCGTCGCTGTCGATGACGATATTCACGGGCCGCCCCAACGGGAATCCCTCAGCACCTTGCGCCCGTGCCCTCGGCGACTCGTCGAGCACGGGCGATCCCGGTCATGCTGCTGCCTCGACGGGTCAGCGTCAATGGGCTGATGGTCCGACCAAACGCTCGGTCTGGGATCGTGGGGTGTTCCCACCGTCGGCCGCGATGTGGACCCCGCCAGGTACCCGTGCACAAGCAGGCGTTGACGCTCTCTCCGCCGCGTCATTGAATGCTGTTGTCCGCCGCTATGGTCTCGTGAGTTTCGGCGTTCTCGTCAGCCTCGGTATCTTCAGCGAGGAGGC
>JAODBH010000231.1 GCA_025463865.1 Actinomycetes bacterium
CACAGGCATCCCGGCCCCGTCACAGCTCGCTGCCAGCAACGCGTACGCAGCGGCCGGTCTTGGCCCCGACGACGTCGACGTCGTCGAGTGCCAGGACACCGACGCCGCGCGCGAGCTCCTGAACTACGAGGAGCTGCGGCTCTGCGCGCGGGGCGACCAGCCCAAGCTGATCGCCGACGGCAGCACGCTGATCGGCGGCAGCCGGCCGGTGAACCCGAGCGGCGGTCTGCTCTCGAAGGGCGAGCCGCTCGGCGCGTCGGCGCTCGGGCAGGTGGTCGAGCTCACCAAGCAGCTGCGGGGCACCGCCGGTCCTCGCCAGGTCGACGACGCCCGGGTCGGACTCGCCCACACCGTCGGTCGCGGCGCCAACGCCAGCGTCAGCATCCTCCGCGCCTGAACCCAACGTCCCTAGCGGACTCGGGCGTTGTAGTCGCTGATCAGGCCGTCGGCTTTGCGCTGGGCGTCCTGCAGGGTTCTGGCGACCGACTGGTGCTGCGTGAGCATGGCCGTGAGCTCGTCGGCGATGACCGCACGGATCTCCACGAAGGGGCCCGTGACCGCGCCGCTCGACGCGGGCGTGGCCGCGCCCGCGAGGAGCTGCGTGTACGGAACCTCGTAACCCGGGTTGGCCTGCCAGAACGCCACGACCTTCGGGTCTCCGGCCACCGACTTCCGGGTCGGCGTGTAGCCGGTCTGGATCTCGAGCTGCACCTGCTGGGGAGTGGCGATGAGGTACTGCACGAACTTCCACGCCGCGGCCCGCTTCGCCGGCGACGAGCTCCGCATCAGGTACCAGGAGTCCTCGGCCGCGTACACGCCGTTGGCGGCCTTGATCCCGGGGAGCACGCTGGTGCCGGCAACCGTCCCCTTGTACTGACCCGACGCGAGGACTGCGTTCACGGGCCCGAGCGCGCTCGACCCCGAGATGGTCATCGCGGCCTTGCCGTTGCCGAGCGCGAACAGGTTGTCGAAGTTGTTCGGGTCGGCCCCGGTGTTCAGCATGAGCTTCGAGTCGACCATGTCCTTCCACCAGCCGTAGAGGCGCGTGCCCGTGGGGCTGACGAACGTCGCCTTGGTTGCCCGGGCCTTCCGGCCGTTGCCGTTGTTCACGTAGGTCTGATCGTTCTTCGCGTAGAAGAACTCGACGAGGTAGGGCGCGGCCGGCATCGCGACGCCGTACTGCGCCGCACCCGACGCCACGATCTTCTGCGCGTCCGCCTTCACCTCCGCGAGCGTGGTCGGCGGCTTCTCGGGATCGAGGCCGGCCTTGCTGAACACCGTCTTGTTGTAGAAGAGGATCGGGCTCGACACCCCGTACGGCATCGACCGGAGCACACCCTGGGTCGTGTAGTAGCCGAGGGCCTTCGGCAGGAAGTCCTTCAGCGAGTACTTGGTGGCGTCCACGCACGCCTGCATCGGAACGGTCGCGCCGCTGTCGACCACCGACTGCAGCGTGGTCTCCTCGACCTGCATCAGGTCGGGGAGGTCGCCGGTGGTGAGGCCGGCCCGGAACTTCGCGTACACGTTCGCGTCGGGCTGCTGGATCAAGCGCACGCGGACTTGGGTCTGCGACGCGTTGAACTGGTCGGTGAGCTTCTGGAGCGCGTCCTGGTTCGTCGACTGGAACTGGTCCCAGACCACGATGTCCACCGGGCTCTTCGCCTTGGTGAGCGGCGCCTGCGCGCAGTCCTTCGGATCGACGCCGTTGGGGCCTTTGGCCGCCGGGGCCGCCGCGGCCCCCGACGCCGATGCGGCCACGAAGCTCATCGAGCAGGCCACGGCCAGCGCGGCGAGCCTACCTCTGCGCACGGCCACGGGCGGGCTACCCGGCGCGCGCGTTGTAGTCGCTGATGAGCCCGTCGGCCTTCGATTGCGCGTGCGCGAGCGTGGTCGCCACCGATTGGCCCTGCGTCAACATCGCGGTGAGCTCGTTGCGGATCATCTCGCGCACCTGCTCGAACGGGCCGACCACCGCACCGCTCGTGGCCGGGGTCGTGCCACCGGCGAGGAGCTGGTCGTAGGGGATCTTGTACTCGGGGCTCTTCTGCCAGAAGGCCACCACCTGCGGATCGGCCGCGACCGACTTCCGGGTGGGCGTGTAGCCGGTCTTGATCTCGAGCGGGACCTGCTGCTGGGTGGCCACGAGGTACTGCACGAACTTCCACGCCGCGGCCCGCTTCGCCGGGGACGACTTCTTCATCAGGTAGAAGGAGTCCTCGCCCGCGTAGACGCCGTTGGCCGGCTTGATGCCCGGCAGCACTCCGGCCGCCGCGACCGCGCCCGGGTACTGACCCGACGACAGCACCTGGTTGATCGGGCCGAGCGCGCCCGAGCCGTCGATGGTCATGGCCGCCTTGCCGTTCCCGATGGCGAAGAGGTTGTCGAAGTTGGCCGGGTCGGAACCGGTGTCGAGCATCAGCTTGCTGTCGACCATGTCCTTCCACCAGGAGAAGATCTGCTTGCCGGTGGCGTTGTCGAACGTGGCCTTGGTCGCCCGGGCCTTCCGGCCGTTGCCGTTGTTGACGTAGGTCTGGTTGTTCTTCGCGTACATGAACTCCATGACGAACGGCTCGGCCCGCAGCGCCATGCCGTACTGCGCCGCGCCGGAGGAGACGATCTTCTGCGCGTCGGCCTTCACCTCGGCGAGGGTGGTCGGCGGCTTGTTCGGATCCAAGCCCGCCTTGCTGAAGGTGGTCTTGTTGTAGAAGAGCATCGGGCTCGAGACGCCGTAGGGCATCGACCGGAGCACGCCTTGGGTCGTGTAGTAGCCGAGGGCCTTCGGCAGGAAGTCCTTGAGCGAGTACTTGGTGGCGTCCACGCACGCCTGCATCGGCACCGTGGCGCCGCTGTCGACCACCGACTGCAGCGTGATCTCCTCGACCTGCATCAGGTCGGGAAGGTCGCCGGTGGTGAGCCCGGCGCGGAACTTCTGGTACGTGTCGGCGTTCGGCTGCTGGATCAGCTGGACGTGGATCTTCGACTGCGAGGCGTTGAACTGGTCGGTGAGCGCCTGCAGGACATCCTGGTTGGTGGCCTGGAACTGATCCCAGACGACGATGTCGACCGGTCCCTTGGCCTTCGTGAGGGGCGCCTGCGCACAGTCCTTGGGATTGACCGGGGTCGTGGCCGACGGCGTCGCGCCCGCCGTGCCCACCGTCACGCCTGCCACCAGCAGGCCCGAGACCAGGGCCGACGCGCACGCCCCGGCGAAGCCGGCCCGGCGGGTCCGGGGCGCTGTCACTGCGAGCTCGTCGCGACCATGCCCGAAACTACCTGTTCGAGCGCGGTGAGACCGACCCCCTGCCCGCTGAGGCTCACGGTCACCTTGTTCGACGCGATCCACACGATGTCGCGCGACGCGGCACCGGCCGCCGGTGGCGGCGAGATCACGATCCGCTTGCCGTCGGACAGGGTGACGACCTTGGCCTGCGGCCCGGCGAACTGCTTCGCGCCCGCCTCGGAGAGGAACGACGCGGGGACCGCCCGGATGGTGAGGTTGGACGACGTGTCGGCCGACGCCGAGCCCGAGTCGGTGGTGTCGACGTGTTGGAGGACGACCTTCCCTTCGTCGGACGCGGGCGGCGCGCCGTCGGTGAGCTTGCCGTCGACGAAGACGCCCTTCGACGACGCGTAGCCGGTGTGGACGATCTCGAAGCCGCTCGGGATCCGCCCGAGCTGGAGCGTGAACTGCCCGAGGACGATCGCCTGCGCGGGACCCGCGACGGTGACCACGTTGCCCCGGTCCTCGCCCGCATTGCGCAAGGCCTCGATGCCGAGCACCGACCCGAGGCCGATGGTCGCGAACATCACCAGGAGCCCGACGGTCAGGTACAGGCCGTGGTGGCGCGGGCGGATGCGGTTCGGAAGCGCGGTCGCCGGATCAACCATCACCGACATGATGGCTCAGTCCTAGAGCCGCGAGTTGTAGTCGCTGATGAGCGAGTTGCTCTTCGTCGCCGCGGTCTTGAGCGCGGCGAGCGGGTCGGACTTCGTGCCGAAGATCGACTGGTACGCGTTGATGATCGTGAGCCGTTCCTGGGCGTACGGACCGATCACCGGACCTGCGCTGGCCGGGGTGCTCTTGCCCGCGACGAGCTGGTCGTAGGCGACCTTGTAGCCGGGGAACTTCGCCCACTGGGCCTGGACCTTCGGGTCCTTCGCCGCCGAGGTACGGATCGGGATGTAGCCGGTGCCCACGCTCCACGTGGCCTGGCTCGCGGGAAGATCGAGGTACTTGAGGAAGTCCCACGCCGCGGCCTGCTTCGCCGGGGTCGACTTCTTCATGATGTACATGCCCGCGCCGGCGACGGTCACGCCGCCCTTGCCGGCCGAGATCTGCGGCAGCGGCGCGACGCCGATGTCGAGCTGCTTGTCGGACGCGCCGCCGGATCCGAGCACCGAGTACACGGTGCCGAGCGCGGCGGACGTGTCGATCGTCATCGACGAGTTGCCGTTGCCGATGGCGAGCAGGTTGTCGACCTGGTCCTTGTCGCTCCCCTGGGCCACGCCGCTCGACACCAGGTCACCGAGCCAGGTGAACACCTTCTTGCCGTCGGCCGAGTCGAACAGCACCTTCGTGGCCCGCTTGGTGCGGCCGTTCCCGTTGTTCACGTACTGCTTGTTCGCACCCGAGATCCACTGCTCGAAGTACCAGGAGTCCTCTTTGAACTGGAACGGCGTCTGGATGCCGGCGGCCTTCAGCTTCTTGGCGTCGGCGAGGACGTCGGCCAGCGTGGCGGGCGGCGTGTTGGGGTCGAGCCCGGCCGTCGTGAAGTCGTGCTTGTCGTAGTAGAAGACCGGGTTCGACACGTTGAACGGCATGGCCCACATCGTGCCCTCGACCGTGAAGTACGCCGGCACGCGCTTGACGAAGTCGCTGAAGCTGTACTTGTCGGCCTTGGCACAGGAGGCGGCAGGGATCGCGCCGCCGCTGTCGATCACCGACTGCAGCTGGTTGTCCTCGAGCTGCGCGATGTCGGGCAGGTCACCGGTGGTGAGCCCGGCGACGTACTTCTGGTACGTGTCGTCGTAGGTGGGCTGTTGGATGAGGTTGACGTGCACCTTCGTCTGCGACGAGTTGTAGGCGTCCGTCAAGCCCTGGAGCGTGGTCTGGTTGTCACGCACCATCGAGTTCCACACCGTGATGGTGGTCACGCCCTTGGCGCTCTTCAACGCGCTCACCGGGCACGACGGCAGCTTCGGGGCGCGGGGTTCGGCGGTCGGCGAGGCTCCGGCGACGGCGATCCCGGTGGAGAGCGCCAGCGCGACGACCGTGCCGGCGGCGGCGGTGCGGGTCCACGAACGGAACATCAGCTGGCGCTCCTGATCGACATGGCGGGTAGTGAAGCACGGAATTCGCCCGGCTGCGGGCCACGACGCGGATCGTTGGTCAACCCTTCACCGCACCGGCCGTGAGCCCCCGGACCAGCTGCTTCTGGAAGACCACCAGCAGCAGGAACAGGGGGATGACCGCGATGACGGTCCCGGCGAAGGTGACGTTGACCTGGTCGATCTGTTGGGCCCGCAGGAAGCCCAGGCCGATCTGGACCGTCCGGAGCCGCTGGTCCTTGGTCACCAGGAGTGGCCAGAGGTACTGGTTCCAGGCCGACAGGAACGCGAACACCGTGAGCGCCGCGATCCCGGGCCGGGCCAGCGGGATGACCACCCGCGTGAGGAACCGGAGGTGGCCGTAGCCGTCGAGCGCGGCCGCGTCCTTGAGATCCTTCGGCAGCTGGAGGAACGCCTGGCGCAGGAGGAACGCGCCGAAGCCCGTCGCCAGGAACGGCATCGCGAGCCCGACGTAGGTGTTGTAGGCGTTCAGCTTCACGATCGTGTCGAGGTTGGTGGCGATGGTGACCTCGAACGGGATCATCAGCGTGGCGAGGAAGACCGTGAAGAGGGTCCGCTTGAACGGGAACTCGAGGAACGCGAACGCGTACGCGGCGACGATCGACAGGCCCACCTCGAACGCCACGATGATCCCGGTGACGATCGCGCTGTTGAGCAGGAACTTGCCGAGGTGGCCCTGGCTCCACGCCTTGCTGTAGCTGCTCCATTGCGGGTGCGAGGGAAAGAAGCTCGGTGGCCGCCGGGCGATCTGGTCCGGCTTCAGCAGCGAGTTCACGACGCTGATGTAGATCGGGAAGAAGATCACCAGCGCGATGAACGTGAGCAGCGCGTACCAGAGGATCTTCTTCGCCAGGCCCCGGTTCGGCGGTTCCGCGACCGTGGTCGTGACCGGTTCGGCGACGTCGACCGTCGCGCTGAAGGGAACCGCGCTCTCAATTGCCATATTCGACCCGCCGTTCCAGCACCCGCAGTTGGATCACGGTGAACACGAGCACGATCACGAACAACGCGATGGAGAGGATGCCCGCCTTCGACGTGTTGCCTTGGACCACGTCCTGGTAGATCTGGAACGTGAGGACGTTGGTCTTCTTGAGCGGGCCGCCCGACGTGAGCAGTTGGATCTGGCCGAAGGCCTGGAAGGCGAAGATGCTGCCGACGACCACGGTGAAGAAGATCGTCGGCGAGAGCATCGGCACCGTGATGGACCAGAACCGGCGCCACGCGCCCGCGCCGTCGACCCGGGCCGCCTCGTAGAGATCGTCGGGGATCGTCTGCAGCCCGGCCGACATCAGGATGAAGACCAACCCGAGGTTCGCCCACACCACGACGCCGGAGACCGAGACCAGCGCCCAGCTCGGGTTCTGCAGCAACGCCGGGTTGGTCTCGAGCCCCAGCCACGGCAGCAGGCCGACCTGCGGGTTCAACAGCGTGAAGAAGATGACCGACGACGCGGCGACGCCGGTGATGATCGGGCTCGAGAAGACCACGCGGTAGAAGCCCATCCCCCGCAACCGCTGGTTGGCCACGACCGCGAGCAGCAGGCCCAGCACGATGCCGGGAATGACCGTGAAGACCGCGAACAGGATCGTGACCTTGAAGCTGTTGGCGAAGTCGGAGTCCGACGTGTCGAAGAAGTGCACCAACGCGATCATCACGAACGGCACCGCGAAGAGGATCGCGATCGACGCGGGCTTCCACACCGCCTTCGCGCTGCCGTTGATGGCCCGGGCCAGCGCGCCCGCGA
Organism: Actinomycetes bacterium; assembly: GCA_025463865.1. Lineage (GTDB taxonomy): Bacteria > Actinomycetota > Acidimicrobiia > IMCC26256 > Chersky-534 > Chersky-534. The sequence continues at coordinate 7,094 of JAODBH010000231.1, forward strand.
CGAGGAAGAGGATCACGAACACGATCAGGCCCCGGCCGAGGCCGTACCAGATGCTCTTGCCGAGGACCGCGGTATCGAGGAACCGGCCCCATTGGGCCCAGCCGACGTGCTTGCCCGGCTGGCCCGGGAAGAGCCCGGGCTGGATCCGGCTGGCGCGGAAGTTGCGGGCGAACGGGTAGAAGACGAACTCGCCGAACAGCACGAAGCTCGGGAGCAGCAACGCGTAGGCGAGCTCCGCGTCCTTTGCCCGGCGGCCGCGGTTGGTGAGCGCGCCGACCGCGTCGAGCTTGGGTTTGGCGAAGACCTGGTACGCGGCGGTGAGCAGGAGACCGCCCAGCCATACGACCACCACGGTCGAGCGGACGACCGAGTTCATGCGCACCGGGTGGTCGAGCCAGGTGAACACCGAGTGGAACAGCAGGCTGAACCCGGGATACCCGACGCAGTAGACGACGGCCGGTAGCGCCGCGACGACGAGGCCGACCCGCCAGGCGTCTCGACCCGGCACCTTCGACGCCTCCCAGTCGGCCCGGGTCCGGAAGATCGCGTCGATGGCGGCCCGAGCGGTCCAGAAGAACGTGACGATGAGCAGGAGCACGAAGAGGCCGTGGCGGAAGTCGGACCCGTTCGTGTCGTAGAAGTCGCTCCAGCTGATGTCCACGGTCAGCTCCCCGCGAGCTCCGCGGCCGGCCCGTCCGCGCCGACGAGCCCGAGGTCGAGCCGCTCCCCGGTCTGCGCGTCGAACAGGTGGAGATTGGCCGGATCGGTGGTCAGCCGCACCGTCTGCCCCTCGGCCGGCGGCACGACGTCGGAGGCCTGGCGCACGATGATCATCTGACCGTCGACGAGACGGCAGATCACGTGGCGCTCGTGGCCGAGCGACTCGATGACCGTGACCGTGGCCGGCACGATGCCGTCGGCGTCGACCCGGAGGTGTTCGGGCCGCACGCCGATCACGACCTCGGCGATGCCCCGCGCCTTCATCGCGTCGAGCGTCCCCGACGCCCCGGGCACGACCCCGCCCGGCAGCTCGAACCCGTCGTCGACGACCCGGCCCGTCACCGTGTTCATCGGGGGGTTGCCGATGAATCGGGCGACGAAGAGGTTGGCCGGTCGGGCGTAGACCTCCTGCGGTGGCGCGATCTGCTGGAGGCGGCCCGCGTTCATGATCGCGATGCGGTCGCCCATCGTCATCGCCTCGACCTGGTCGTGGGTGACGTAGACGACGGTGGTGGCGAGCCGGCGCTGCAGCTCGATGAGCTCAGCGCGGGTCTGCACCCGGAGCTTCGCGTCGAGGTTCGAGAGGGGCTCGTCCATCAGGAACACCTGCGGCCGGCGCACGATGGCCCGCGCCAACGCGACCCGCTGGCGCTGACCGCCCGAGAGCTGGCCGGGCTTGCGCTCCATCAGGTCCTCGAGGCCGACGGCCCGCGCGGCCTCGTCGACCAGCGCCCGGCGTTCGGACGACGGGACGCGGCGGCTCTTGAGCGGGAACTCGATGTTCTTCCGGACCGACATGTGCGGGTAGAGCGCGTAGCTCTGGAACACCATGGCGACGTCGCGCAGCTTGGGCTCGACGCCGTTGACGATCCTCGAGCCGATCTCGATCGTGCCCGAGGTGGGCTCGTCGAGGCCCGCCAGCATGCGCAGCGCGGTGGTCTTCCCGCAGCCCGACGGGCCGAGCAGCACCAGGAACTCCTGGTCCTCGACCTCCAGGGTCAGGTCGTCGACCGCGACCGCGTCGCCGAAACGCTTGGTCACCCCGTGGAACGCAACCCGGCCCATATCACCCGCGCGATCACCCGGTCACCCCGGCTGCGGGGGACGTTAGACGGCCGCGCGCAGGCTGCAAAGGGATCCCGGTTGCGGCAACGGCCGGCCGGGCTGCGGCACCCGGCGTCAGCCCCGGAGGAACCAACCCCGGGGATCCCAGCGGCGCAGGCGCTCCAGCTCGTAGGCCGTCGGCGGGCTCAACTCGGTGACCAGGTCGCTCACCCGGAGGTCCCAACCGCACGCCGCCTCGGCCGCGGCGATGCGCTCGGCGATCGACTCGTCGCCCGCGGGCACCTGCGTGAGCACGAGCTCGCCGGTCTCGTCCTTCTCCATGATCCCGAGATCGGTGATGAGCGCCCGCACGGCGCGGCCGGGAGAGGTGATGTAGCCGCACCTCGGGGGCGTGCGTTGCGGGGTGAGCGTCGCGACGACCACCGCTTCCGTGCACACGCTCGCGACGTCGTTGCCGCCGCCGGAGCCGACGAGGAACGGGCCGCCGGGGATGAGGGTCGAGTTCACGTTGCCGTGCCGGTCGACCTGCGCGCCGCCCAGGCAGGCCAGTGTGGTCGTCCCCACGCCGCCGACCAGCTGACCGAGCACCGTCTGCGCGTCGGAGAGCATCGTGGACGACGGGAAGTTGCGATGGTTGAGGACGAACGGGTCGGCGTCGACGGGCTCGTAGCCCCAGAGACCGATCTCGGCGGTGAGCTGCACCGCACTCCCCCGCTCACGGGCCAGAGCCACCCCCAACCAGGCCGAGAGGTTGGCGACGCCGGCGCCCGCGAGCACCGCGTCGGCGTCGAGCGCCTCGACCCGCTCGGCGAGATGACGCGCGCCCCATGCCGCCGCGGTCTCCCACGCGTTGGCCGGGGCGGCGAGGTCGGGCGGGTAGGCGGCCTGATCGGCGCGCCACGAGTCCGGATCCGCCTTGGCCCGCAGTACGTCGACGTGCCCGGTACCGAGGCGGTCGAGGTACTCGTCCTGCGTGGCCGGCTCGAGGACCCAGTGCCGGATCCACTCCATGTAGCCGTCGTCGTCGCGCCGGGTCGCCGCGCGCGCCTCGACCCAGAACTCGTAGTCCTCGCCGTAGCCGTCGACCGGGAGCGCACCGGTGTAGAGACCACCGGGGTGCGCGCCCATCGTGGCCTCGACCACCGCAAGCACGCGGTGGGCCGGGATGCGCACGAGATGCGACCACGGGCGCAGGTCGTCGACGACCTTCTCGACCGTGACGATCACACCGCGCCGGGCCGCGAGCGCGCCCCACACGCCCTCGAGCGTCGGCGGGTGGAACGCGACGTTGCCCTCGCGGTCGGCGACCGGCGCGTGCAGGATCGCGACGTCGGGTGTGAGCGGCGACAGGAGGCCGACCTCGCCGAATGGCGTCTGGACCAGCTCGAAGCCGGGGTTCGCCGCCATCGAGGAGCCCGCGATGCTGCGGGTGGTGACCGCGGGCAGGCCCTTGGCGGCGGCCTCGAGCCGCTGCGAGAACGCCAGGAACGACCAGTGCTCGACCTCGACCGCGCCGCTCCGGTAGGCCTTGGCGAAGATCGGGTTCGGCGTGAAGTTGGGGAACGTGTCGCCCGAGTACCCGGTGACGACCCGGCGCACGAGCCCGCCACGGAAGAACAGCGCGCCGAGGCTCGAGAGGCTGAGCATGATCAGCTCGAAGTCCGGGCTCTTCCCCCACCACTGCCGCACGACCTCGCGCGCCGCGGCGCTCCAACGGGTGTGGCCGACACCGAGGTGGAGGGCGTCACCTGCGTGGACGTGTTCGGCGATCGCGTCCTCGAGGGATGCGCCGACGCGGGGGATCTGCATGGCCGGATGTCTACCAGCGTGCGGCGATAGCCTCCGGCCCGGCATCGCGGACCACCGCGCGCGAGCAGGACCAAGGAGCCGACCCATCGCCACATCGCTGCAGTACGGGCTCATCACGCCGGCGCTCACCCAGCTGCCGAGGGCACACGCGGGCTGGGAGTCGGACGCCACCATCGACGACATCGCGAGCATCGCCGAGGCCGCCGAACGGCTCGGCTACCGGCACATCACCTGCAGCGAGCACGTCGCGATCCCCACCGAGGTCGCGAAGGTCCGTGGTGGGACGTACTGGGACCCGCTCGCGACGTTCGGCTACATCGCGGCCCGCACCACAACGTTGGAGCTCGCGACGTTCGTGCTCGTCCTCGGGTACCACCACCCGCTCGAGATCGTGAAGCGCTACGGCACGCTCGACCGGGTGAGCGCGGGGCGTCTGATCCTCGGCGTCGGCGTGGGCTCGCTGCAGGAGGAGTTCGAGCTCGTCGGCGCGCCGTTCGACGACCGCGGGGCACGGGGCGACGAATCGCTGCGCGCGCTGCGCGCCTCGTGGGGCGTGAGCCTCCCCGAGTTCCACGGCGAGTACTACGACTACGCCGACATGCTGATCGACCCCACCGCGCCGAGGACCCACGTGCCGATCTGGATCGGCGGCCGCACGCAGCGCTCGCTGCGCCGGGCCGTCGAGCTCGGCGACGCGTGGGCGCCGTTCGGCCTGAGCACCGCGGAGATGGGCGCAATGGTCGCCAAGGCACGCGACACCG
>JAODBH010000037.1 GCA_025463865.1 Actinomycetes bacterium
GGAGGCGATGCCCGAGCCCGCGACGTTTCGGGGCCTCCCGATCATCGACACGATGATCGGCTTCCCGCTGTACGACAAACGGGCGGCCTACGCCGATCTGGTGCAGAAGACGAGCGACCGCTCCGACGCCGACGCCGGAGGGTTCCCGGTCGACTATGCGTTCAAGGCGGTGCCAGGAGAGGTGCCGCCGGGTACCGATCAGGTCGCGTACACGCTTGACGCGATGGACCGGCACGGCATCGTGCTGGGACTCGTGATGATCGACTCGGACGACTATGACGGTGGCGCAGCCCTCGACGCGTACCGGCGCCATCCCGATCGCTTCGTCGCGTCCATCGACGTGGACCCGGGCGAGGGCCCGGGTGCCCTCACCCGGCTCGAGCGGTTCCACGCCGACGCCGGGATCCGGGCCGTCGGCATCTTTCCCGCCGGCTGTGTGCCGCAGATCCCGATCAATCACCGCACCCTGTATCCCGTGTACGCACGATGTGTCGAGCTCGACCTGCCGGTCTTCGTGTGCGCGGGGATCCCCGGACCCAGGATGCCCGGCTTGGGCCAGTACGTCGGGCTGATCGACGATGTCCTGTGCGAGTTCCCCGACCTCGTCTTCGTGACCCGCCATGGATGCGAGCCGTGGGAGGAGCTGGCTGTGGCCCTCATGCGGAAGCATCCGAACCTCCACTACTCCACGAGCGCGTTCGCGCCCCGGCACTACCCGCGGGCGATCGTCGACTTCGCGAACGACGGCGGGGCGGACCAGGTCATCTATGCCGGATACTTCCCGATGGGGCTTTCGCTCGAACGCATCGTGCGCGACTTCGCATCGGTGCCCTTCGCGGACGACGTGTGGCCGAAGTTCCTGTACGGCAATGCGGCGCGTGTGTTGCGGGTCGCGCCATAGCCCTACCGGGACGGCCGACGGGGTCCGTCAGCCCAGCTCGACCGGCTGCACGAAGGGTGCGGTGACCGCATCGGTGGCCGGAGGGAAGGAGAGAGGCCGGAAGGTGACCTCGACCGCCATTCCTCCCCTGAGGATGGGCGGGCGGGGATCATCGTCGCGTGCGACCAGGCGGGTCACGAAGCGGATTCGGTCGTCTTCCGCCAGTGTCACGATGGCCGTGGTGTACGGGACCGTTCCGCCGTACTCCGGGATCAGCGCCCGGGCCACCTCGGTCCACGTGAACAACGCGCCGCGGCCGCTGAGAACCCGCCATTCGGGAAGCGCGCCGCCGCACCCGGAACAGCTCTCGCGTGGGTACCAGACGAACCGGCTGCACGACCCGCACCACTGCATCGCAAATTCGTGCCGCTGCGCCGCGTCCCAGAAGGGCGCAGTCAAGGGTTCGTCGCGATCGGGGAGCGGAAACCCGAGGTGGAGCCCGGCGGTCATGCGTCCTCGCGGGTGAGCACCAGGGTGCCGGAGTCCCACACGGCGTACCCGCCGTACACGCCCACCGAGCAGTCGGCGACCTGTGCGGCCGCAACGCCCCGCAGTTGCTTCACGAGCTCGACCACGTGCGCGATCCCGAGTACGTAGGCATGGGAGAGCAGGCCGCCGTGCGGGTTGTACGGCAGGCGGCCGCCGTCGTAAGCGAGCGTGTCTCCCTCCACGAACGCGCCGCCTTCTCCCTTGGCGCAGAAGCCCATGTCCTCGAGCTGCATCAGCGCCACGATCGTGAACGGGTCGTAGATCGTGACCACGTCGACGTCGTCGGGGGTGATGCCGGCCATCTCGAACGCGGCGGGGGCGGCGTAGACCTGGGGCGTCGACGTGAACGGATCCTGCTCGACGAGGTGCAGCCCGTAGTCCGATGTCCCCTCCCCGACACCGGCGACGACGACGGGGGCGTTCGGCCGGTCACGGGCCCGATCTCGGGACGTCGTGATGAAGGCCGCACCGCCGTCGGAGATCAGGCAGCAGTCCATCTGGTGCAACGGATCGGCGATCATCGGCGAACCGAGATAGCCGGCCAGGTCCAAGGGACGGTCGTGCATGACGGCACCGGGAGTGAGATTGGCGTGGCGCCGGGAGACGACGGCGATCCGGCCCAGCTGCTCGGGCGTGGTTCCGAACTCGATCATGTGGCGCCTCGCGATCGCGGCGAAGTAGACGGGTTGGGGGAAGAAGCCGAACGGCAGCTCGAGGTTCAGCTTCTCGACGAAGCCGAGATAGCTCTCGCCGGGGCCGCCGACCATCTGCTCGCGTTCCGTCGCCCACGCGACCGCGTGCGAGTTGAGCACGTACTTCGCGCGCCCGTCTGCGATCGCCCGCGCTGCGACGTACGGGGCGTGCGCGGCGCCGGTTGCCGCGCCGCAGTCTTGGTCCGAGAACAGCTCGTGGCTGGTTCCGAAGTGGTCGTGGAAGATCTCGGCGGTGAGTGCCGGAGCGAACTGCGACCAGGTGAGACCGTCGATGTCGCTCGGCTCGAGGCCGGCGTCTTCGATCGCACGCGTCGCCGCATCGAGGGCGATCTCGGTCGCGGTCCGGCCCGACGCCCGGGAGTAGCTCGATTCGCCGATGCCGCAGATGGCCACTTGGCCCCCGATGTCGTCGAGGTCGACCGCCCGCCCCCAGCCGTCACCGTGCGTCACGCGTTCTCCGATCGACGATGCCTGAACCTGCAACAGGATACCGAATAACGGCGATATGCCCAGAGAACCGGGCCATTGTGGTTCTGATGCAGAAAGCGGTACTCTCTTTTCGTGTCAGTCCGGGGGGTCGCTTCTGAGCCGCAGCTTTCCGATGCCGCGGGCCGTTACTTCGATCCTGAGACCGAGACCATGTCCAGGGCCGACCTGGCGGCGCTGCAGGAGGCTCGGCTGCTCGAGACGTTGCCGTTCGTCTACGAGCGCTCGGACCTGATCAACAGCATCTGGCGCACCGCCGGGGTGCACCCGCGCGACATCCGGACGCTCGACGACTTCCGGGAGCGGGCTCCGTTCATGAGCAAGGACGTCGTGCGGCAATACCGCGCCGAGCATCACGACCCGTACGGCGGCGTGCGGCTGCGGGACCCGAGTCGACTCGTCGCCGTGATGTCGACCTCGGGCACGACCGGCGATCCGGCGCTCCTACCCGTCACCGACGGCGTCCCCATCAGCGGACTCGGCTTCAGCCGCGACTTCTACGAGATCGGGGTGCGTCCCGACGACTACGTCTTCATCGCGCTGTTCACGTTCCGGGGCTGCGGATGGGAGATGCCCCAGCGGCTCGGGGCGGTCCCGGTGTTGTTCGACCACGACGCGTCGGAGATCGACCGCTTCTGTCGCTGGGCCCTCGAGCTGCGGCCGACATCCATGTTCCTGCTCAGCGGATACCTCATCAACACGTTCGCGACCGAGGCCGAACGCCTCGGGTACGACCTCACCGACGTGTTCTCGAGCATCAAGGGGGTCATCTACGGGGGTGAGCCGCTCGGAACCCGGGCCCGGGCGACCGTCAGCTCGTGGGGTGTCGAGCTGTTCGATCACAGCGCCCTCGGTGACGTCGCCTGGGCGATGGAGTGTCGGGAGCACGACGGCATGCACTTCCCGGAGGACCTCGCGTTCGTCGAGCACCTCGAACCCGGTGGGCGCACCCCGGCCGCCGACGGGGAGCTCGGCGAGCTGGTCGTGACGTCACTCGACCCGCACCTGAGCCCGTACATCCGCTTCCGGTCGGACGACCTCGTTCGCCTGACGGAGACGAGGTGCGCGTGCGGGCGCACGCACGCACGCCTGTGGCCGGTCGGCCGGCTGGGCGATGAGACGATCGTCAACGGGCGCGTCGTCATGCCCGTGGACGTCTGGCGCGGGATCGAGAGGGTCGACGCGACCTCGGCCGCACTGTTCCAGATCATCCGGCCGCAGCGCGAGGTCGACTCCCTGCGGCTGCGGGTGGGATACGACGAGAGCCTGACCACCCCGGTGAGCGAGATCCGCGATGCGGTGGTGGCCGCCGTCGCCGCCGAGCTCGACATCGAACCCGACGTCGAGCTCGTCCCCGAGGCCGACCTCCTCAAGCTCGGCCCGCCCCACAAGATCCCGCGGATGGTCCGCTCGTGAAGGCCATCGACCGGCCGGACCAGATCCCGTTCCTCTGGGGTGTGGGTCGCTTTCCCGGGTCGTCCGATCCGTACTTCGTGTCCCAGGCGGACATGGACCGCGACGTCGCCGGGGCTGCCCGCGTGATCGAGCGCCTCGGCGCGGAGGCGGGTGAGCACGTGCTGTTCGTCTCACACTTCTACGAGGGCTGCCAGTTCTGGCCGCTCGAACGGGCGGCGATCGAACGCGACGTGGTCATCTCCTGCGCGGAGGCGAACCTGATGGACGCCCCGCGCGTCGAGTTCTTCACGCGCCTCCTCCCATTGGCCGCCGCGGTCGGTGTCACCGCCGACACGCTGGACGGGGTCGAGCAGCTCGGCCTCGACCTGCGAGAGGTGTTCGATCGCCCGCGCGTCGTCCTCGCGCGTCCGGGTGCCTACGAGCGGCTGCGCGCCGCCGGGGTCGAGGCGCGACGCATCGTCGCGCTGGGCCCGGCACTCGTCACGGAATGCGCGGCCGGCGAGCTCCACGTCGACGGGGACGAGTGGGATGTCGTGGAGCACGACGGCGAGCTGGTCATCAGCGGTCGCGGCAAGCGCGCGACGGACGTGGCCTCGTTCGGAACCGGCCTGCGCGGCCGGACCCTGGGGACCGGAACGTGTGGAAGTCCGGATCCCGTCGTGGACATCGAAACCTGACGTCGGAGCTAGGGGTCGCGGACCCCGTGGAGGAGGGACAATGAGTCGTCTGGTGATCAGTGCGGACTCGCACGTGGTCGAGCCGCTGGATCTCTGGGAGCAACGCCTTCCGCCTGCGCTCCGGGCCGAGGCGGTCCGCCACGTCGTCGAGAACGATCGGATGTCGGTCTACATCGGCGGTGTCCTCGCCTTCACGGCGAAGATGTCGAAGGACGATGTCGAAGGCTCGGACTCCCGTCACGGCGCGGGCTTCGCGGAGATGCAGGCGAGCGCGGGCGGCGCCGACCTCGTGCAGCGGCTGGCCGACATCGAAGCGGACGGGATCAGCGGCGAGGTCATCTACCCGACCGCGGGTCTCTACATCTTCATGGTGGAGGATCCGAAGGTGCAGGACGCCTGTGCCCGGGTCTACAACGACTGGTGCGAAGAGGTGTTCCTTCCACGCGGGGACGTGTTCGCTCCCGCGGCCATCCTGCCGTCGCGTGACGTCGCACTCGCCGTTGCCGAGCTGGAACGCGCGACCGACGCCGGATTCAAGGCCGCGATGCTGCCGATGGTCGCCCCACGCGAGACGCCGTACTCCGCCGACGTATGGGAACCGCTGTGGGAGCTCGCGGCGGGTCGGCACGTGCCGATCTCGTACCACGTCGCGACCGGCGCGCTCCCGGTGACGGAACGCGGCCCGGGCGGGGCGATCATCAACTACCTCCGGGTCGGCATGGCTGCGCTCGACCTCGTCGGGTACTTCGTCGCCGGTGGCGTCTTGATGCGGCACCCCGACCTGACCGTCGCGGTGGTCGAGGCGGGCGCCGGCTGGCTGGCGTACGCGAACGAGAGGATGGACGAAGCCGCCGCGGAGCACGCGGCCTGGGTGAAGCCGCACCTGGATCGCCGCCCGAGCGACTACATCCGCGACCAGATCCGGGTCACGGTCGGTGCCGACCGCGCCCCGATCCTGAGCCGCGAGATCACCGGGATCGAGCCGTTGATGTGGGCGTCCGACTACCCGCACCCCGAAGGCACCTGGCCGGAGTCACAGCGGGCGATCGAGTCGATCTTCGACGGCACCGACGTGTCGGACGGGGACCGCGATGCCATCGTGGGCGGCACGGCCGCGCAGCTCTGGCACCTCGGGCCGCGCTGACCGTGGACCGTCGCGCCGTGTCCGGCTCATGACCCCGGTCGAGCTCTCCGATCCGGTGGCCCGCGTCAACGCCCCGTTGGGGATCGGTGACGTGCTCGCGCAGAACACCCGCAGCTACGGCGCGGCCACCGCCGTGGTGTGCCGGGAGCACCGGGCCACCTATGAGGACCTCGCGGCACGGGTGGCTCGCCTGACGTCGGTCTTCCGTGCGGCCGGCGTCGATGCGGGCGCGAGGGTGCTCTGGCTGGGGCAGAACTGCCACCGGTTCCTCGAAGCGCTGCTCGCAGCCGGACAGCTGGGCGCAATGGTCTGCCCGGCGAATTGGCGCAGCTCCGCCGCAGAGCTCGGGTTCGTGCTCGAGGACCTCGATCCCGTCGTCGTGCTCTGGCAGGAGGAGGAGATCGGCGCGCTGGTGGCGGAGGTCCGGGCGAACGCAAGCCCGGAGCATGCGGGCAGGACCTGGATCCGGCACGACGGGGATGGCGCCGACGACTACGAGGCGCGCGTCGCAGCCGCGTCCCCCGTCGCGGGAGTGTCGGCCGTAGACCCGGAACGGCCGCTCGCCGTCCTGTACACCGCCGCGTTCGACGGGCGACCGAACGGATCGCTGCTCACCCATACCAACTTGCTGACCCAGGGTCTCATGGTCGCGATGATGCAGGCGATCGATCGCGACACCGTGTACCTGAATTGTGGACCGCTGTTCCACATCGCGACCCTGTTCGTGACGATCCCGACGTTCCAGTTCGGCGGTACGAACGTGTTCGTCCGGCGCATGGAGGCGGAAGAGCTGTGCCGGGTGATCGCGGCGGAGCGCTGCACCCGGGCGTTCATCCTGCCGCCCACGATCAACGAGATCGTGTCGGTGAATGCCGACGGTCGTCACGATCTGTCGTCGATGCAATCGGGATTCGACATCGAGGGTTGGAACGACATGGTTGCGCCCGATACCGCGATCTGGGGTACGCGCCCCGCGGGATACGGCCAGACGGAGGTCTTGGGCCTCGTGACGTTCGCAGGGCTCGGAGGAACGCCGGGCGACTTCACGACCGGGCGGGCCTCGCCGCTCACGTCGGTGCGCATCGTGGACGACGAGGACCGGGAGGTCGCGGTAGGAGCGGTCGGCGAGATCGTCGCCCGTGGCGTCACGGTCGGTGCCGGCTATTGGAATCGGCCGGAGCTCAACGAGCGCCGCCGGCGCAACGGCTGGTGGCACACCAATGACCTCGGCCGGCGCAACGCCGACGGGACCGTGACCTTTGTCGGGCCCAAGCTCCGGATGATCAAGTCCGCGGCGGAGAACATCTACCCGGTAGAGGTCGAGGCGTGCCTCGAGTCGCACGCCGGGGTCCGTGAAGCCGCGGTGATCGGTGTTCCCGACGAGCGCTGGGGGCAGTCGGTCAAAGCGATCGTGGCCGTGCAACCGGGTGCGAACCCGACCGAGGACGAGCTCATCGCGCATTGCCGGATCAACATCGGCAGCTACAAGAAGCCGAGGACGATCGAGTTCGTCGACGCGCTGCCGCGCCGGGGCGGCCCGAAGGACTACGACGCGCTCGACGCCCGCTTCGGCGGCGGCGGCTACCCGGGATCCGTCTGACGTGACCAACCTGCCCGACGCGCCTAGCGGCTTCGAGGACTACGAGACCTCGACGACGGTGGCCGACCTCCTCCTCGCGCGCGTCGGGGACGAGCACCTCGGTCTCGTGTTCGAGGATCGATCGTGGACCTGGGACGCCCACGTACGCGAGTGCATCACGCGTGCAGCCTGGCTCACAGCCCGTCGGCGTCCCGGCCCCTTCCACGTGGGTGTCCTGCTCGACAACGTGCCGGAGTTCTCGTTCCTCCTCGGCGGTGCGGCGTTCAGCGGTGCGGTCCTCGTGGGCATCAACTCCACCCGACGCGGTGCAGAGCTCGCCGCGGACCTCGCTCGCACCGATTGCCAGCTGCTGATCACCGACGACCGGGGGGTCGGACTCCTGGCCGGCGTCGAGCTGCCGGTCCCGCTCGACCGGGTCGTCAACATCGACGACTCCGCGTACGCCGCCGAGCTCGGGACGTACGCCGCCTCGCCGCTATCAGACGTGCGGCCGGCCGGCGGCGACCTCCTCATGCTGGTGTTCACGTCGGGTACGGGTGGGACGCCCAAGGCCGTGCAGGTGACCCACAGAAAGGTGAGTGGCCCCGGTGAGCAGATCGCCCGCCTCGACGGCATCCGGCGCGACGACGTGGCGTACCTCTCGATGCCGCTCTTCCACAGCGCCTGTCTCATGGCCGCGTGGGCACCCGCGCTGACGGTCGGGGCGACCATGGTGCTCCGCCGCCGGTTCTCCGCTTCGGAGTTCCTGCCCGACGTGCGGCGTTACGGCGCGACGTGGATGCACTACGTCGGCAAGGCGCTTGCGTACGTGCTCGCGACTCCGGAGCGGATCGACGACGCCGCATCGCCGCTGCGACTCGCTCGTGGCAACGAGGCGAGCGCGCACGACATGGAGCGGTTCGGAGCGCGGTTCGGGTGCGACGTCTGGGACGGCTTCGGCTCGAGCGAAGGCGGTGTCCACACGATCCGGACCGACGACACGCCGCTCGCATCGATCGGTGTGCTGCCGCCCGGTGTCCGCGTTCTCGATCAGCGGTCCGGCGTGGACGTGCAGCCGGCGCGGTTCGAGGGTGATCGTCTCGTGAACCCGCGCGAAGCGATCGGCGAGCTCGTGAACACGAACGGCGCGGGTGGCTTCGAGGGCTACTACAACGATCCCGAAGCAACCGCGGAACGGCTGCGGGGCGGTTGGTACTGGAGTGGTGATCTCGCCTACGTCGACGAGGCCGGCTTCGTCTTCTACGCGGGAAGATCCGGGGACTGGTTGCGGGTCGACGGTGAGAACCTCGCGACCGGGCCCATCGAGCGGGTCATTGCGCGATTCGTGCCTGCAGCTCTCGTGGCCGTCTATGCCGTGCCCGACGCGATCGCCGGTGACGCGGTCATGGTCTCGATGCGCATCCGGGAAGACCAACGCTTCGACCCCGAGGACTTCTTCGACTTTCTCGCGGCGCAATCGGATCTCGGGACCAAGGTGGCGCCCCTCTATGTGCGCACCGTCACGGAGATGCCGGCGACCGCGACGAACAAGACGCTCAAACGGGTGCTCCGTCAGGAGGCCTGGAACACGAAGGACCCGGTCTGGTGGCGCGAGCGCCGTGACGAGCCGTTTCGAGCGATGACCGATCTCGACCGGAGCGCGCTTCGTGACCGGTTCGCCACTGCCGGCCGGGTTGCGATGCTCGGGCCCGATCCCGATCGTTCCCGGCCCGAGGAAGGGGCAGCGCAGTGACGGCGGAACCCGCGACCGTTTTCGACGCCGACAACCATTACTACGAGGCTCTGGACGCGTTCACCCGCCACGTCGAACCGGCCTTCCGGCGCAGGTGCATGCAGTGGGTCGAGCTCGACGGCCGGACGCGCCTACTCGTCGGAGGCCGCATCAACCGCTTCATCCCGAACCCCACCTTCGATCCGGTCGCGCGGCCCGGATCGCTCGACGACTACTTCCGGGGCCGCCGACCCCGCCCGACGAGTCCGGCAGAGCTCTTCGGTGACCTCGAGCCCATTCGGCCCGAGTACCGCGACCGCGACGCCCGAATCGACGTGATGGACACGCAGGGGATCGCCGGCGCGTTCCTCTTCCCGACCCTCGCCGTCGGCATGGAGCTCGCGCTCCGGGAGGATCCACCGGCTGCCCTCGCCGCGTTCCGCGCCTTCAATCGCTGGCTCGAGGAGGACTGGGGCTTCGCCTTCCGCGAACGACTGTTCGCGGTGCCGTACCTCACGCTCATCGACGCCGATCGGGCGGTCGAAGAGCTGGAGTGGGCACTCGATCGTGACGCCCGCGCCATCGTGATGTGTCCGGGCCCGGTCCTGACCGACGGCGGCGGCCGCTCGCCGGCCGACCGGTCGTTCGACCGCTTCTGGGGCCTTGCGAACGAGGCCGGGATCACGGTCGCTTACCACGGTGCCGACACGCTCTACAGCCGCTACCTCGCCGATTGGGGCGAGATCGATTCGATCGAGTCCTTCCAGCTCCCGGTGATGGCGGCGCTCGTCTCACCGGTCGCCATCGCCGACACGCTCGCGGCATTGATCGCCGGTGGGATCTTCGCCCGCTTCCCGAACGTCCGCGTGGCCTCGGTCGAGAACGGATCCGAATGGGTGGCGCCCCTCTTCTCCCGTCTGGAGAAGGCGTACGCGCAGACCCCGGATGCATTCTCCGAGAATCCCGCGTCGACGTTCCGACGGAACATCTGGGTGACGCCGTACTACGAGGACGATCTCGCAGGATTGGCCCGCCTGATCGGGGAGGAACGTCTCCTGTTCGGCTCCGACTGGCCGCACGCGGAAGGGCTGGCCGATCCGGTGGTCGACTTCGTGCGCGACCTGGAGAGCGCCGGCTTCGATGCGGACGCCCGGGCCCGGATCATGACGGTGAACGGGCGCAGCCTCGCCTCCCGCGCGCCCGTCCTGACGTGATTCCGCGGTTTGTGGGGTTGTCACGAAAGAGTGTCAGGAATATGTTTGATCGACTCGGCGACGATCGCGGCTCCGTGGACGGAAGGGCGCTCTCTGTGCAAGAGACCTGGGACAACATCGACAGGTACGTCGTCATCTCCGCGGATACGCACGGCGGCGCCGACCTCCGTGAGTACAAGCAGTATCTGCCCAGCCGCTGGCACGACGAGTTCGACGCGTGGGCCGACGCGTACGTGAGCCCCTGGGACGACTTCGTCCACGCGACCGCGAGTCGCAACTGGGATTCCGACCTCCGGCTCCAGGAGCTCGACGACGACGGGGTGGCCGCGGAGGTCTTGATCGCCAACACCATCCCGCCCTTCTTCCCGACCTCCGCGCTGCTCGTCGTCGGCCTGCCGAAGACTCCGGACGAGTACGAGCACCGGTGGGCGGGCCTGCAGGCCCACAACCGGTGGCAGGCGGACTTCGTGTCGCGGGCGCCGAAGCGGAGACGGGCGCTGTTGCAAGTGCTTCCGAACCGCGTCGAAGACACCGTCGCGGAGATCCGCTGGGCCAAGGAGACCAACGCTTTCGGCGGCCTGCTCCTGAACCAGGTCCCCGCCGGGAACGACGTGGAACCGTTCTTCCATTCGCGGTACGAACCGATCTGGCAGGCCTGCGCGGAGCTCGACTTCCCGGTGGTCCAACACAACGGCACCGCGCCCGAGATGCCGATGGACCAGCCGGCGTCGATCACGCTCGCGCTCCTCAAGAACTTCGCGTCGTGCGGCGACATGCTCGTCGACATGATCTTCGCCGGTGTGTTCGAGCGGTATCCAGAGCTCAAGCTCGTCGCGACCGAGGCCGGCGTCGCGCTGCTGTTCGCAGCACAGGCCATCGACAGCTACACGGCCGCGATGAAGGCGGATGCGCCCAACCGCACGATGGGTCTGTTCGGTGGTCCCCACGTCGACCAGCTGTCGCTGCCGCCGAGCGGGTACGTGAAGCGACAGGTGTACTTCGCGTGCAGCGCGCACACGGCGACCCCTGAGATCTACCAGGACATGCGCGACGAGATCGGGGTCGACCACCTCATGTGGGGTTCGGACTATCCGCATGAAGAGGGCACCGCACCCCAGTCACACCTCGCCTACAAGTGGCTGTTCGCTCCCGTCCCGGAGGCGGATGTGCGGAAGATCCTCGCCGGCAACGCCGCCGAGGTCTACGGCTTCGATCTCGACGCCCTCGTACCGATCGCGAAGCGGGTCGGGCCGAGGGTCGCCGACGTGCACACGCCCCTCACCGCTGCCGACGTCGCCGCCACGCCGAACCCGATCGGGGAGTTCGTCGAGCGGCCGTTCGCCGGTGGCGCCCTCCTCGACCGCGGGCGTCCGGCGACGTCGTCGTTCTGATCGCGTTCGACGTGACGGCACCGACCGCTCGGATCGGGCGCGGAACCGTGCTCGAGCGCCTGGCGGCCGAAGCGGAGATCCACCGCGTGCTGAACCGCTATGCGCACGCGGTCGATCGAGGCGACGAAGCGATGGTGCGGTCCGTCTACCACCCAGACGGCATCGACGAGCACGGCGCGTACTTCACCGGCCTCGGGCGGGACTTCGGCGCGTACGTCACCGCGCAGAAGCCCTGCTGGTCGGCGATGATGCACCACCGCACGAACGTCCTGATCGAGCGATCGGGGGATGCGGCCGCGGTCGAGTCCTACATGTTCGGCATGCTCGTCGACCACGAGGAATCGCTCTCGTGGGCCGCCGGCAGGTACCTCGACCTGGTGCAGTGGCGCTCGGGCGCCTGGAAGCTCGCCCACCGCCGCTACGTCACCGATATCCGGATCCCGTTGCCGCGGGAGGCCGCGGGCGCGCCCCCGAGGAGCGAGTCGTCGGCGGGCCGCCGATCCGCAGCCGACCCGGCATACGAGCTCTTCGCCGCGACCGGAGCACACCGGCGCTCGCCGAGCGGCGAGGCCGCGCGGCGCCCGACCTTGGAGGCTGCGTTGAGCCCATCAGGATCGTCCGATCCCGAGGCGGACGTTGCCGGCGCTTCGAGCCTCGACGCGACCGTCGCCCGACTCGTTGCCGAGGCGGAGATCACCCGGGTCCTCAACCGGTACTGCCACGGGGTCGACCGCGGCGACGAGGAGATGATCCGGTCCGTGTACCACCCCGACGGGATCGACGAGCACGGCGCGCACTTCGTCGGCTCGGGTTCGGACTTCGCGGCGTTCGTCACCGCGCAGAAGCCCAACTTCGCCGTGCTCATGCACCACCTCACCAGCATCTTGATCGAGGTCCGGGACGACGTCGCGGCGGTGCAGTCGTACGTCGTGGCGATGCACGTCATGCGCGACGGGATCTTCTCGTGGGCGGCCGGCCGCTACCTCGATCGTTTCGAGCGGCGCACCGGCGAGTGGAAGATCGCCCACCGGCGCTTCGTGCTCGACCTCGATCTGCCCGCGCCCGCGGAGCCGGTCGCCGCGAACGTCGACGGGTCGTTCGGCGAAGGCTCTCGTTCGCCGTCCGATCCGGCGTATGCCCTGTTCGACGCGGTGGCCGCAGGCCGCCGCGGCTGATGCCACGGAACGATTGCCCGACGAGGAGTCTGATCATGACGATACGGAATTCGTTCCTCGCACTGGTTCCTTACGCGTGAGGGCGGGCTGATGAGGCAGGCAGATCCGCGGACCGAGATCGCACTGCTCGCCCGGTCCTTGTACCGGCAGGGGTACTGCGACCAGCTCGCGGGCCACATCACCTACAAGCTCCCGGACGGAACGCTGTTGGTGAACCCCTGGGAGCTCGCGTGGGACGAGCTCGCCGGACCCGACATCCTGCGGATCGATCTCGACGGCAACAAGCTCGAAGGCCGGGGCACCGTTCCGGGTGGCATCCCGCTCCATCTCGAGCTGCATCGCTCCCGCACGAACTTCACCATCGCGGTCCACAACCACTCCCGGTGGGGCACCGTCTGGTGCGATCTGCGGCGCATCCCTCCCGTCTACGACCAGACGGGGGCGTTCGTCGACGGAGACGTCGCGTTCTTCGACGAGTTCGAACAGGTCGGGGACCACGACAGCGCGGCGAAGGCCGTCGCCGCGTTCGGCAACTCGAAGGTCGGGCTGCTCGCGAACCACGGCGTGCTCGTCGTTGCCGATTCGTTCCCACAGGCCTACGTCCGGGCCGTGACGCTCGAGTGGCGGTGCCGGCAAGCATGGATCGTCGAGTCCGCCGGCGGCGCGAAGCAGTTGCCGGCGGCGTCGGTCGACCTGATCGGCGGCGGCGTCGACGGGGCGGTCGAGTATCCCAACATGATGTGGGAAGCCGCGGCCCGGCGCGAGATGCGCCTCGATCCGGCGACCTTCGGCGCGGGGCAGTCGGCCCGATGACCGACACGCTGAGCGCGGGTGCCCTCCTCCCGGATCCGGAACCGGCCGATGTCCGCTACACGATCATCTCGGTCGACGATCACGTCGTCGAAGCGGCCGATACGTTCACCGGCCGGGTTCCCCAGCGGTTCGCCGACGACGCGCCCAAAGTGGTGCTCACGGATACCGGCGACGAAGCGTGGGTGTTCGACGGCGTGACGTACGTCCAGCTCGGGCTCAACGCGGTCGTCGGGCGCAACGAAGCGGGTGAGCACGGCCAGGAGCCGACCCGCTTCGACCAGATGCGGCGCGGCTGCTGGGATCCCGACGCGCGGATCGCCGACATGGATCTCAACGGGGTCTGGGCGTCGCTCAACTTCCCGTCCCTCATCACGGGCTTCTGCGGCACGGTCTATTCGCGCGCATCCGATCCTCAGCTGGGGCACGCGGTCATGCAGGCCTGGAACGACTGGATCTACGAGCGGTGGTACCAGCCGTACCCGGAGCGCATCATCCCGTTGGGCATCACCTGGCTCGTCGACCCCCAACTCGCGGCCGCGGAGATCCGCCGCAACGCGGCGCGCGGATTCAGAGCTGTGTCGTTGCCCGAGCAACCACATCTCCTCGGTCTCCCGTCGTTGCACAGTGGTTACTGGGATCCGGTCATCGCGGCATGTGTCGAGACCGACACCGTGGTCTGTCTGCACGTGGGATCGTCAGGGGTTGCCGACCGTGCTCCCGACGCGCCCGGCTCGGTGTCGGGCACCCTGTTCTCCGCCCTTTCGCTGAGCGCCTGCGTCGACTGGTTGTGGTCAGGGATACCGGTCCGCTTCCCGGGCGTGAAGATCGCGATGTCGGAAGGTGGCATCGGCTGGGTTCCGATGCTCCTCGACCGGCTCGACTACATCATCGAGCGGGCGCGCTTCGGTCGAGTCGACTGGATGGCGACCGACATCTGGCCGGCTGAGGTCCTGCAGCGCAACTTCTGGTTCTGCACCATCGACGACCCGTCGATGCTCCCGTGCCGCGAACGCATCGGCGTCGATCGGATCATGCTCGAGGTCGACTATCCCCACGGCGACTCGACGTGGCCCGACACCCAGGCGATCGTCGACGAGCGGTTCGGCGGCTTCCCGGCCGACGAGGTGCGGAAGATGACCCACGAGAACGCGGCGAAGTTGTACCGGCATCCGCTGCCTGCGACATGCCTCCCGCGATGACGGAGCCCCGGCCCGTCCTACGGGTCGAATCCGTCGACGGGGGGATCCGGGTCCTCACCCTCGACCGCCCCGACCGGTTGAATGCGCTCAACGCCGAGCTGATCGAGCAACTGCACGGGTCGTTGGACGAGATCGCACAGGACTCCAGCTGTCGCGTCGTCATCCTCACCGGGGCCGGACGCGGGTTCTGCAGCGGACTGGATCTGCAGTCCGTCGACCTCGCGGCTATCGCCGCCGGGGGACCGGCTCGGCAGCTCAGGTCTCAGGAGCGAATCGCTTCGCTCGTTCCGAAGCTCCGCGGGTTGCCGCAACCGGTCATCGCCGCCGTCAACGGGCCCGCAGCCGGCGGAGGGTTCGCCCTGGCGCTCGCGTGTGATGTACGGGTCGCGGCGTCGTCGGCCCGGTTCAACGTCGCGTTCGTCCGGATCGGTCTCTCCGGGTGCGACATCGGCGTGAGCTGGTTGCTCCCCCGACTCGTGGGGGCATCCCGGGCGTGGGAGCTGATGCTCACCGGGCGCATCATCGACGCCGAGCGTGCGGACCGCATCGGTCTGCTCTCGGAGGTCGTGCCCGACGGTGAGGTCCTGGACGCGGCGCTCGCCATCGCCCGCGAGATCGCCGGCAACAGCCCGCTCGGTGTGCGCATGACGAAGCAGGTCATGTGGAGCGCACTCGAAGTCGGAAGCCTCAACGCCGGCATCGATCTGGAGAACCGCACCCAGGTGTTGTGCACGTTCGATCCCGACATGGACGAAGCGGTGCACGCGTTCATGGAACGGCGGCCGCCCGAGTTCGGCTCGGCCGCGCCCTGAATCGCAACTTCCGACCGGCGACGCGAGCGTCGCCCGAGCAAACGAGGAACAGATGCCTGAAGCCTTCATCGTCGACGCGCTGCGGTCGCCGATCGGTCGCCGCAAGGGCGGACTCGCGGCGGTGCACGCGGCCGATCTCGGCGCGCCGGTGATCGAAGCGATCGTCGCCCGGACCGGTATCGACCCGGCCGCGATCGACGACGTCATCTACGGGTGCATCGACACCATCGGTCCGCAAGCCGGCGACATCGCGCGCACCTGCGCCCTTGCGGCCGGCCTCCCGGAATCCGTGCCGGGCGTGACCATCGATCGTGCGTGCGGCTCGAGCCAGCAGGCGATCCACTTCGCCGCGCAGGCTGTGATGAGCGGGACGGCCGACGTGGTGATCGCCGGTGGGGTGCAGACGATGAGCTCCATCCCGATCGCCGCCGCGATGGGCGCCGGCGCGCCGTTCGGCTTCGCGGACCCGTGGAGCACGTCCGAGCGGTGGAACGCCCGCTACGGCGGCCAGGACATCAGTCAATTCGCGGGTGCCCAGCGCATGGCCGACGATTGGGGGATCTCCCGCGAATCGATGGAGGAGCTCGCCCTCCTGAGTCACGAACGCGCCGCGCGCGCGCAGGACGAAGGCCGCTTCGACCGCGAGATCCTTCCCTACTCCACGGTGACCGCTGACGAGGGCCCGCGCCGCGATTCGACCGCGGAGCGCCTCGCCGGTCTGCAGCCGCTGCAACCCGACGGCTCGATCACGGCCGCGCTGGCCAGCCAGATCTCGGACGGTGCCGCAGCGCTGATGATCGTGAACGAGCAGGCGCTGAAGACGCACGGACTCACGCCGCGGGCCCGCATCCACCACCTCAGCGTGCTGGGCGGCGACCCCGTCATCATGCTCTCGGCCCCGATTGCGGCGACCGCTCGGGCCCTCGAACGGAGTGGGATGGCGTTGGACGACATCGACCTCGTCGAGATCAACGAGGCGTTTGCGAGCGTGGTGCTCGCCTGGTTGCAGGAGACCCACGCCGATATCGAGCGGGTCAACCCGAATGGCGGCGCCATCGCACTGGGGCACCCGATCGGCGCGTCCGGGGCCAGGCTCATGACGACACTGCTGCACGAGCTGGAGCGCACCGGCGGCCGCTACGGGCTCCAGACGATGTGCGAAGGCGGCGGGCAGGCGAACGTCACGATCATCGAGCGGCTCTGACCTGGGAGCCCGTCACAGCCGCACGTTCGGGACGCGGGACTGGACGCCGCGAGGCGGCGTGATGTCGAGCAGCCCGTACATCTGCTGCGCGAGGCGCCCGCGCTCGATCTGCGCGCGTGCGTCCTCCTCCGACATGTGGCCGCGGACGACCATCATCCCGAAGAGCCGGCTGAAGATCGCCGCGAGCCGGTACGTGCTGTAGACGAGGTACCAGTGCAGACCGGCTGCCTTCCAGCCGGTGGCGTCCTCCCACACGTCGACCAGGTCGTCGGCCGACCCCATGCCGTCGAGATTGAAGTCGCCCTGGTCGTCCATGATGATCCACCAGGCGACGTCGGCCAGCGGGCCGGCGAGTGAGACGAGATCCCAGTCGAGCACGCCGACCGGCGTGAAGTCGCGGTAGATGACGTTCGGGATGCGACTGTCGCCCCACGACAGCGCGGTGACGGGGGCGGGCAGGTTCGCCGTCAACCATGCTGCGCACGTCTCCACCACCGGCAGCGTGCCGTCGGGTGCGCCCCACACGAGCGCGCGCGACCAGTAGTCGAGGCTGTCGCCGAGGCCACTCGCGGTGGCGCCGGTGCGGAGGAAGTCGAAGGGCGCCGCGTCGACTTGGTGCAGACGGGCCATGACCCGCACGGTGTTCTCCCAGAGCGTGTGACGTTGCGCCGGTGTCGCGTCGTGCACGAAGCCCTGCTCGGTCCAGTGCGGCGCGTCGGTGGGGATGTCGCCCTCGATCCTCTCCATCACGAAGAACGGTGCACCGAGACGACCGGCGTCGGCCTCGTAGCCGACGACTGCGGGTGACGGAACCGAGTCGAAGCGGGCCATGGTCTCGTACATCCGGTAGTGGATCGCGAGGTCGTAGTCGAGATACAGCGGGTCGGGTGCGGCGAGGCGAACCACATAACCCTCGTCAGCGCCGTCATGGGGCCCGTTGGTGCGGTGGGCCGCGAACAGGAGCGTCTCGTTCGCGATGCCGGTTCCGGCCGGGGGGAGCAGCGCGCCGATGGTGAGACCCGGGTCGCCGAGCTGCGAGCGCATCCAGGCCTGCAACTCGTCGTGGACGCGGTCGACGTCCTGCGACTGCTCCTTGAGGTGTGGCTCCCACTTCGGGTCGGACGCGGTCGCTGAGGGTGGCGCCGAGTCGGCGCCGTTCACGACCGGACCGCGCCGTAGTGCGCCTCGGGCGCCAACGCGTTGAGGTGATCGGAGCGTTCGCAGTAGAAGTAGCCGGTTTCGCCGTCCCACTCGCAGCGGCCGTAGTTGAGGACGTACATGAGCGCGCTGCCGTCGAGGTCCTTGCCGACGGACAGCCCGCGCTGCATCGACGTCCACAGCGCGCGGTCGAACTGCAGGTCCAGCTCGAGCGTGCCACCCGACCACTCGAGCGCGATGGGGAGCACCTCGCCTTCGTAGGTGAGGTCGACGAGCCGGGGCGCGGTGACCACGCGCGCGTGCTCGAAGTTGCCGTCGACGAACACGTAGCCGCCCTCGAGCGTGATGAGGCCGTCTTCGGTGAAGTAGCGGGAGAGGCCCCAGGCGCGGCCGCTCTCTGGGTAGACGCAGCCGAGGATGACGTGGCCGCCCCAGCCCTTGGGGAGCCCGCGCGGACGAGGCCCCCGCGAGTGGTCGCGCCAGCCGTAGCCGGTGAAGGGCACGGTCCCGGCGCCGGTGGTGACGGTTCCGGTGGCCTTGAGCAGCTGCTCGTAGTGCTCGTGGGCCCAGTCCTGGCTCTCCATGTCGCCGGCGCCCGAGGCGAGCAGGGTGGCGGTGCGCGCGTCCCAGGCCGGCGTCACGCACTCGACGTCGAGGTCGACCGCGAACTTCTGCGTCGGGCCGTCGTACGCGGTGCCGACGAGCATCCGCTCCTCGGGGATGTGCAGGCCGAAGCCGTCGAACGTGACGTGCCACCGCTTCCACGGCTCGATCTGGCGGAACTCGAGCCCCGGGCCTGCGGGTCGCCGCTCGGGTGCGGTGCGGTGGTACCCCTTGAGCGAGAGCGCGCCGTCGTGGCCGGGCAACATGACGAAGACGCTGTCCTCCCACATCGTCCAGTCGCCGGGCACCGTGCCGAGGTGCAACCACATGCCGATGTCGGCATTCGGGTCGTAGAGCGCGAAGAGGAGGTTCTCCGACCACATCGGGATGTCGGGGCATTCCGCGACGATGAAGTCGCGCTCGTCGGGCAGTCCGGCGGACATATCCGTGTGCACGCGTGTGCCTCCCCCCGAAGGGCGGTCCCATCGACCGCGCCACGAACGTAGAGGTACGGTCGACGCACGCGCAATGGGGGGAAGATGGCGCTCGAACCGTTCGACATCCGCATCGACGACGCGCGGCTCGAGCTCCTCGACGAACGGCTGCGGGGCATCGTCTGGGCCGACGATCTCGACGCCGGTGGTGACGAATGGCGTTACGGCGTCTCGGGCCGGTACCTGCGCGAGCTGGTGGCCTACTGGCTCGACACCTACGACTGGCGCGCCCACGAGGCCGCGATGAACCGGTGGCCGCAGGTGCGGGGCGTGATCGACGGCGTGACCTTGCACGCGCTCCACGAGCGCGGGTCGGGCCCCGATCCGCTCCCGTTGATCCTCACCCACGGATGGCCGTGGACGTTCTGGGACTTCGCCCGGATGATCGAGCCGTTGGCCCACCCCGAGCGGTTCGGTGGCGATCCCGCCGACTCGTTCGACGTCGTGGTCCCGTCGTTGCCGGGATCGGTGTTCTCCTCGCCCGGGCGGAGCGGCACCGGTTGGCAGGCGACCGCGGGCCTCTGGGTGCAGCTCATGCACGAGCTCGGCTACGAGCGCTTCGGCGCGCACGGCGGTGACTCCGGTGCGTTCGTCACCGCGCAGCTCGCCCACGAGTTCGCCGACCATGTGGTGGGCGCGCACCTCACCTTCCCCGCGCTCATCGGTGCCGACCTGACGGCGATCACACGGGCCGACTTCGCGCCCGACGAGGTCGACTTCTACGACCTGCAGGACGTCACGCCGCGCAACTCGACGCACTTCCTCACCCACATCTTCGAGCCCCAGACGTTGACCTGGGCGATGCAGGACTCGCCCGTGGGCCTCGCGGCGTGGATGCTCCAACGCCGGCGGGCGTGGAGCGACTGCGACGGTGACGTCGAACGTCGGTTCAGCAAGGACGAGCTGATCACGAGCTTCGCGCTCTACTGGCTGACCGGGACCTTCGGGGGATCGGTGCGCTATTACGCCGACTCGTTCGGGGTTCCGTGGGCACCGGCCCACGATCGCCGGCCCACGCTGCAGGCACCCACGGGCTTCGCGGTGTTCCCACACGAGCTCGTCCACGTTCCCCGCACGCTGGCTGCAGCGGAGTCGAACCTGGTGCACTGGACCCGCATGGACCGTGGTGGTCATTTCGCGCCGGCGGAGGAGCCGGAGCTGTTGGTGGAGGACCTGCGGACGTTCTTCCGTCCGTTGCGGGGCCCGAACGCCAGAAAGGTCGGACCGTGAGCGCGGGAGTCGGGACCGAAGAGGACGCATTCATGCAGGAGAACTCGCGCGCGTTCCTGATCGTGGCGCGCGGCGACGGCTCGCCGACGATCTATCCGATGGTCGGCCTCTACCGGGACGGCGGGGTCGAGTGCTCCACGTACCGCAAGAGCGCCAAGGTCACACGGGTGCTGCGGTCCCCGCAGATCTCCGCGCTCATCACTGCGGCCGAGGGCTCCGACGACCGGCGCGTGCTCCTCGTACGGGGTCGGGCGGTCGTGAACGACCCGTCGACGATGGCGGCGGTCGTCGGCGGGGTGAACCCGTCGGCGAAGAAGGTCCCCGACGCGGTGGTGAAGCGCGCCGCGGCCGCGATGGCCAACCAGAAGCGTTGCGTGATCCGGCTCGAGCCCGAGTCCGCGGTGTTCCTGGGCGCTGCGCGGTTCCTCGACGCGGCGAGCCCGGATCCGGAGGCCTGATCGTGCCCCGCCGCGACATCTCCATGTCAGCCGGGGAGATCGACGCGTTCCTCGCTGCGAACCGCGAGGCCGTCGTGGCCGCGACCCACGTCGACGGGGGGACGCTTGCGACCGTGGCGGGCTACGAGTTCGGCGACGGCGCGCTCACGCTGCGCCTCCGGGCCGACGACCCGGTGCTCGCGGCCCTGCGCGTCGACAACCGCGCGTGCGTCACCGTGGAGCAGTTCCCGAGCTACAGCGAGATCAGGGCCGTCGTCGCCCACGGTCACGTCACCACCGGAGACGTGGCGGCCGACGATTCGGTCGAGGTCGCGCTGCCTCTCGGAGCCGACACCGTGAGCTTCGACTTCGCCAAGCAGGCCTTCCCCACCTGACCCTCCACGACGGTCCGCGAACGGTCAGGAGAAGCGGAGCACCTGGCCGGAGAGGGCACCGGTGGGCTTGCCGTCCTCGAGGATGACCTCGCCGTTCACGATCACGGCGCGGTAGCCGTCGGCGTCGACGACCAAGCGGCCGGAGTCGCCGGGGAAGTCGTCGACCCAACGGGTCAGCCCGACGGTGAGGTGCTCCAGGTCGGCGAGCACGATGTCGGCCCACGCGCCCACGCGCAGCTCGCCCCGGTCGTGGATGCCGTGCATCGCGGCGGGGATCGCGGTCAGACGGCGCACCGCTTCCTCGAGCGTGAACGGGTTCGGCACCCACTCCGTGAGCAGGCGAGTGGTGAAGTCGGCACCGACGAACGACGCGAGGTGCGCGCCGCCGTCGCTGCTGCCCGGGACCATCATCGGGTGCGTGACGATCTGTTCGGTCACCGCCCGCCCGCCGCGCTCCGACAGCGGCGTCACCCGGAACGTCGTGAGCAGGTCGTCCTCGAGCGCGAGGTCGAGGAACGCGTCGAGCTGGTCGCCGCCACCCCGTTCGTCGATCAGGTCCTGCAGCGGGCGCCCGACCCAGGACTCGTGTTCCGGTCGGTGCACCGAGTACACGGTGGTGATGTCGTAGCGCATCGGGAACGTGTTGGTGGGCGCCGCCATGTCGGAACGGATGGCGTTGCGCACCGCGGGATCCCGGAGCGCCGCGCTCCGCTGTGGCTCGGGCTGCACGAGGGCGGCGCGCATGCCCTCGACGTCGTCGAAGAGGAACGTGTTGTCGAGCGCGAAGAACGCGCCGCCCTTGTGGACCGCGTACCCGGGGTAGTACCGGAGCCCCTCGGCGGCCGCGTCGTCCACGACCTGGACCGCCTTCTTCCACGAGTCGGGCATGCCGGCGAACCAGACGATCGGCCCGAGGTCGATGGACTTGCCCGATGCGGTGGCCATGTCGTGGAGCAGCCGCTGGTCCTCCTCGTCGAAGCCCTCGTTCGAGCTGCGGGGGATGATCGCGAGCGTCCCGTAGGGGAACTCGGCGAGCACCGCGCTCAGGGCCACGACCTCGTCGTGCGACGCGAGGTTCGACGGCACCGGAAGCCCGTTGTGGGCCTGGTGGAGCACGAGCTGCGACGTGCTGAAGCCGGCCGCGCCCTCGCGCATCGCGGCGCGCACGAGCTCCTGCATGGCCTGGATCTCGTCCGGCGTCGCTTCACGGGTCTGCGAGTCGTCGCCCATCACATAACGGCGGACCGCGGAGTGCCCGACGAACGCTGCGGCATTGATCGCGATCCGGCCGTCGAGACCGTCGAGGAAGTCGCCGACGCTCCCGCCCGGGAAGGTGACGCCGGCTTCGAGCGCCGGGGGCGGCATGCCCTCGACCCGCGACAGCATCGACAGGAGCCACGGGACGTCGCCCTCGCGCGCGGGCGCGATCGTGAATCCGCAGTTGCCCATCAGCACGGTGGTGACGCCGTGCCACGACGCCGGGGACGCGGTCGGCTCGAAGTGGAGCTGGGCGTCGTAGTGGGTGTGGATGTCGACGAACCCGGGCATCACGGTGAGCCCTTCGGCGTCGATCACCCGCCGCGCGGTTGCCAGGGCGTCGTCCTCGATCCGCCCGATCGACGCGATCCTGCCGTCGCGGACACCGATGTCGGCCTTGTAGGGCGGCAGGCCGGTCCCGTCCACGACCCGCCCGCCCCGCACGACGAGATCGAAGTCCTGACGCTCCGCTGCAGCATCCACCGATGGCCCCCTCGGTTCCGGCGCGGCGCAGGCGACGGCGTCGCGACACGCCATTCCGTGTCGCCCGGGATTGTAGGCCCGGCCGCGTGCAAGGCAGACGGGCCGACCACCGGGGACCGCGCGGCCCGGCCCGGCCCGAGTCCCGACGTCCCCGAAGCTGCGGGTTTCGTCCACCACAATTGTTGGGCAGGTCAGCAACCCCGGTCGAAGGCTCTGGAGTACGAGGTGGTCAACGTGTTCGAAGCGGTCCGGTCGACGATCGACGACACCGGGCTGGATCTGCGGGTCGGTCAGCGGATCAACGACCGTCGCGACGTCGCCGGGTTGCGGCGCCGGATCCGGGACGCCCTCTCCGACAGCTGGGTGGAGGACCGCGTCGATGCGGTGACGCTCGCGGCGACCGAGCTGGCGGCGAACGGTTTGGTCCATGGGAAGCAACCGGTGCTCTTCCGGCTCTTCACCGGGCCGGAACGCGTGCTCATCACCGTCTTCGACTCCGGCGACACGATGCCGTACTTCGACCCCGACCAACCTCCGGAGCTCCTGGCCGCAGCCGGCCGCGGGCTTCGGCTCGTCCGGTCTGCGGCCGAACGCAGCGGGACGGCGAGCGCGCCGAACGGCGGCAAGTGGGTGTTCGCCGAATGGCGTCGAGCGCCGGGAGACGAGCCCGTCCCCTGATCGCTCCGCTCCTCCGCGCCACCGGTGGCAGAACGGTCCCGGATGGAGGAATGGTCCGGCTCCGGGTAGGTTCGCGGCCGCAATCGGACCCTCTCAGGAGCGATGATGACCGACATTCTCAGTGGCGTACGGGTACTCGAGGTCGCGTTCTGGACCTTCGTGCCGAGCGCGGGCGCGATCCTCTCGGACTGGGGTGCGGACGTCATCAAGATCGAGCACCCCGAGACCGGTGACCCGCAGCGCGGTCTCACGACCATGGGCGTCATGCCTGGAGGCGGGTCCGCGGTCAACTTCATGATCGAGTTCCCGAACCGGGGCAAGCGCAGCGTCGCGATCAACGTCAACACCGACGAGGGCCGCGAGCTCATCTACAAGCTGGCCAAGACCGCCGACGTGTTCCTCACCAGCTTCCTGCCCGACGCCCGGAAGCGCATGAAGATCGACGTCGAGGACATCAAGGCCCAGAACCCGGACATCATCTACGTGCGGGGTCACGGCCAGGGCGCGAAGGGTCCCGACGCGGGCAAGGGTGGCTACGACGGCGCGTCGTTCTGGTCCCGCGGTGGCGTCGGCGACACGCTGCGCCCGGGGAACGACCCCGCGCCCGCCGGCATGCGCCCCGCGATCGGTGACGTCATGGGCGGGCTCACGATCGCGGGCGGGATCGCCGCCGCGCTGTACCACCGGGAGAAGACCGGCGAGGCCAAGCTCGTCGACATCTCGCTCCTCGGCACCGCGATGTGGCAGCTCCAGCCCGACATCGTCATGACCGGCGTGCTCGGCATGGACGATGTCTTCCGGATGACTCCGGGCCAGGGCGCGCCCAACCCGCTCGTCGGCAACTACCGGACCTCCGACGACCGTTACATCTTCCTCAACATGATGCAGGCCGAGAAGTTCTGGGAAGACTTCTGCACCCACATCGGTCGCACCGACCTGCTCGAGGATCCGCGGTTCGAGGGCTCCAAGTTCTGGAAGGAGAACAAGGACGAGGCGATCGCCGAGATCACCAAGACCTTCGCGTCCGCGCCGATCAGCGAGTGGCGCAAGCGCCTCCAGACGATGGAAGGCGTGTGGGCCCCGGTGCAGCGGGTTCCGGAGCTCTACGACGACGTGCAGGTCCTGGCCAACGGCTACCTCAGCGACGTCGTCGACTCCAGCGGCAACGAGTTCAAGCTCGTGGGGGCGCCGGTGCAGTTCGACGAGCAGCCGCACGAGCTGAAGCGTGCGCCCGATCACGGTGAGCACACCGACTCCGTGCTCGAGGAGCTCGGCCTGACGTGGGACGAGATCATGGCTCTGAAGGTGTCGGGCGCGATCCTCTGAGATGACACCGCGACCTGCGCCCGGCCGGTCCGACCGGGTGCAGGACGCGGTCGCCGTCGCGGCGCGGATGCGCGGGCGAACCGCGACGGCGGTCGTGGGCGCCCTCGCGGGCGAGCCCGCGATCGCGGTTGCGGGCCCGGCCGAGGCAGTCGCCGACGTCGTGTCCGCCGCGCGGCATCTTCCGGTCGTCATGATCGCGGTCGACGACGGCTCGATGGAGCCCGCGGCCCTGGGCGCCGATCTCGCGCTGACGACGGCAGGAGGCGCGCCCGCACCTTGGATCAGCGATCCGGACGGTCGAGCGCTCGACGGGCTCCTCGACCGCATCGGCTCGTTCCCGTCGGCGTCGGTGGTGCTCGCCCAACTGCTGCGCCTCGGGAAGGACCTCGACCCGCACGCGGGTCTGACGGCCGAGTCGCTCGCGTACGCAACGCTCCAGTCCGGTCCCGAGTTCGCAGCCTGGCTGCGCGCGCGGGGAGACGTATCGGCTCCCGGCCCCGGCGACCCGGTGACGCTCGTGCGCGACGGCGACGTCCTTCGCGTGGTGCTCGACCGGCCCGAACGTCACAACGCCTACGACATCCGCACGCGCGACGGCGTCGTCGCCGCGTTCGAGCTGGTTGCAGCCGACCCGTCGATCCGGCGGGTCGAGCTGCGCGGCAACGGGCCGACGTTCTCCAGCGGTGGTGACCTCTCGGAGTTCGGCACGGTGGCCGACCCGGTGCTCGGCCACCTGGTGCGGAGCAGCCGGTTCGCCGCCGCCGCGATGCTCGACTGCGCGGTACCGATCGACGCGTACGTCCACGGGCGCTGCCTCGGTGCCGGCGTGGAGCTCATGGCCTTCGCCGACCGGGTGGTCGCTTGGCCTGACTCGACGTTCGAGCTGCCGGAGGTCGCGATGGGGCTCGTGCCGGGGGCGGGCGGCACCGTGAGCGTCGTGCGGCGCATCGGGCGCCACCGCACCGCGTACCTCGCGCTGACCGGCGAACGCCTCGACGCGCGCCGCGCGCTCGCGTGGGGTCTCGTCGACGAGATCACCGCCGACTGACGCCTTGTCGGTCGCCGTGTCGGTCAGATGCGGACGCGTGTGGGGTGGCGGCCGCCGGCGGTCCAGCAGGCGGCATCCCGGAGGGCGACATCGATGGTGACCCCGCCACCGCGAGCCAGCGCGGTCAGCGTCGCGAGGGCGGCGAGCGCGCCGGTGATCGGGTCCGCGATCGCGTCGCCCAGGAACGCGGGCTCGCCGTTGGTCCAGGCCACGAGGCCACCAGCGGCCGCGGTGTCGTCGCCGAAGCCGACCCGGTTGGACCACGACCCGGTCCGCCCGTAGGCGGTGATCGAGGTCCAAACCTGTCCGGGGTGCGCGGCGCGGCCCGACGCGGGACTGAGGCCGAGCTGGGTGAGCGCCCGGGGGCGGGAGCCTTCGATCACGACGTCGGCCCGCGCGACCAGCGCTTGCAGCGTCTCCCGGCCGTCGGCCGAGCCGAAGTCGACCGTGACGGTCTCGTCGCCGTCGTGCAGCGCCGCGTAGAAGCCGGGCGATCCGGCGCGGGCACCGTCGGGGCGGCGGGTCGACTCGACCTTCATCACCCGGGCCCCGCAACCCGCCCGCAACAGGCGTGCGCAGAGCGGGCCCGCCCACAGCGACGAGAAATCGACGACCAGCGGTTCGCGCACCGGCGTGGCGTCGGGGGCCGGGCCGTCGACCAGCCACGGGTGCACCGACCCCGGGTGCCGCTCCCGGAGCGCGTCGTCGTCGGACGGACCGACGACGGCGACGGGCACGCCGAGGTCCTGGCCCGTGGCAACGACG
Organism: Actinomycetes bacterium; assembly: GCA_025463865.1. Classification (GTDB taxonomy): domain Bacteria; phylum Actinomycetota; class Acidimicrobiia; order IMCC26256; family Chersky-534; genus Chersky-534. The sequence goes on from JAODBH010000037.1 coordinate 26,859, forward strand.
TCGGTGGCCCGGCGATCGGCGACGGCGGCCACGAGGACGGGCCAGGGGTCGTCGTCCGGGATCGCGCAGCCCAGCCAGGCGGGAAACAGCGTCACGTCGTCGGGTCGGGCGAGATTGACGGCGATCCAGTCGTCGGAGGCTCGGAGGAGTCGGGCGCTCCCACCGACCGACACCTGACCGCTGCCACGCGCGTCGACGTGCTGCGCGCGGGCGAGCAGGAGTGCGACGACGTCGGTCGTGGTCTCGCAGTCGAAGTCCCGCGCCGTGAGATCGATGCGTTCGCCGACCCGGGTGAGCCGGGCGAGCGCGCCGGCAGGGACGGTCTGGTTGCGCGTCCGCGGCGCATGCAGATCGAGCAGGCCCGAGTCGCGCCAGGCGAGGGCTTCGGGGTCGGGATCGGTGGCGGGTCCGGTCGGGACCGCGTTCACCGCTCGGCGGCGGGTTCGGCGAAGGTCAGCGCGACCTCCCGCCGGAGGAGCTTGCCGGTGTCGGTCATCGGCAGCTCGGGCACGAAGCGGATCTCGTCGGGGGTCTTCGAGCTGCGGAGCTCGGCCCGGGCGAAGGCTTGGAGCTCGGGCTCGTCGGTCGTTTGGCCCGACCGGAGGACGACCGCGGCGCCGATGCGCTGACCCCACTCGGGGTCGGGGAGGCCGACCACGGCGACGTCGGCCACGGCCGGGTGGCGGCGCAGCACCTCTTCGATCTCGGCGGGGGCGATGTTCTCGCCGCCGCGGATGATGGTGTCGTCGGAGCGGCCCTCGATGAAGAGGTAGCCGTCGTCGTCGAGCCAGGCGCGGTCGCGGGTGGGGAACCAGCCTTCGGCGTCGACGACCGGCCCCCGGCCCTCGTACTCGCCCGAGACCTGTTCGCCGCGCACCCAGAGCTCGCCGACCTCACCGACGGGGAGCGGCTTGCCGTCGTCGTCTCGGATCTCGAGCTCCACGCCGGGCACCGCGACGCCTGCGGAGCCGAGCCGCTTCCGGTCGGCGGGGGCGCCCTCGAGGGCCTTGCGGTGCTCGTCGGGCCCGAGGACCGCAATGGTGGAGCTGGTCTCGGTGAGCCCGTAGGCGTTGACGAAGTCGACCGCGGGAAACAGGGTCAGCGCCCGTTCGATGACGGTCGCCGGCATCGGGGCCCCGCCGTACGCGAGGGCCCGCAGGCTTCCCGGTGCCTCGCCGCCGACGGTGTCCATGTGCTCCACGATCCGGGAGAGCATCGTCGGCACGACGAGCGCGTGGGTCACCTGTTCGTCGTGCGCGGTCTTCAGCCAGGTCGGCGGATCGAAGTTGGCCAGGTGCACGACCCGCCGGCCGGCGTAGATGTTGCTGACCGTGTTCGACACGCCGGCGATGTGATACGTCGGCACGGTCACGAGGCTCGCGTCGTCGTCCGACGCGTTGGAGAACTCGACCGTGGTCATGACGTATGAGGCCAGGTGCTTGTGCCGGAGGATCGCGGCCTTGGGCTCCGCGGTCGTACCGCTGGTGAACAGCACCAGTGCCGGCGTCTCGGGGTCGCCGTCGGACTCGAGGATGGGCTCGGTGACGAGCGCGGCTTCGGCGCGGAGCTCCGCGGTGGTCATGAGGTGGGCGTCGACGAGCTCCACGAGGTCGCCGAACTCGGCGTCGTGCACCACGAGCGGCCGCTCGAGCCGCGCGACCAGGTCGCGGATCTTCTCCGGCGTGAGCCGGTAGTTGAGCGGCACGATGGGGATCCCGGCCCGACCCGCGGCGAACAGCAGCACGGGGAAGTCGGTGCTGTTGGCGCCCACGAAGACCAGATGCCGCGCGCCCTTCGATGCCACGACCGCGGCGGTCCGCCCCACCCGGTCGGCGAGCTCCGCGTAGGTGAGACCGCCGTCGCGGGTACCGAAGGCGACGCGGTCCGCGTGGCCGGAGACGGCCATGTCGAGCACGAGGTCGAGGTGCACCGGCTAGTCCGAGGCGGGGAGGGGCTTGGCTCCCTTGGGTTCGAGTCCCTCGCCATCGATCGACAGGGAGCCGTCGCCGGCCTTGCTGCACAGCAGCTCGATGCCGATCACCTCGTCGGCGTAGCGCTTCCCCAGGAGCGTCCCGTGGTCGAATCCCGGGGCCGGCTTCCCGGTGGGCTCGCCCGCATCCGCCGACGGCACCATCGGGGAACCACCACAGGCGAGGTCCACGGGCCCGGACGGGGCGCGGATGACCACGACCTCGGTCGTACACACGGTGCTGCGCAACTTGGTACCGGGCTTCAAGTCCACCGGACACTCCGAAAGGCGATCGTCGAACACGCGGAAGGGCTGAAAACGTAGTTCGTGGCGACCCGTGCCGCAGGGAGTGCGGCGCGGGCGTGACAGTCTCGCGCCGTGCTCGTCGCCCGCGCCAAGCTGGAACAGCAGCCGGTCCCGGTGGACATCCGGGTCGAGAACGGCCTGGTCACCGAGGTCGGACCCCGCCTCCGGCCGGGACGGGATGAGGAGGTCCTCGACGCTCGCGGCGCCGCGGTCATCCCCGGCCTGCACGACCACCACGTGCACCTCTCCGCGACCGCGGCCCGGCTCGGCTCGGTCGATCTGGGACCGGGCGCGACGCCCGACCCGGCCGCTTTCGCGCGGGCGCTGGGTGCCGCCGAGCCCGCGACTGGGGGCTGGATCCGGGCCGTCGGCTACCACGAGCGCGTGGCCGGAGCTCTCGACCGCGACGTGCTCGACGCCGTCCTGCCGGCCGTACCGGTGCGGATCCAGCACAGCACCGGTGCCCTCTGGATGTTGAACAGCGCCGCGATCGCCGCCACGGGCCTGGAGGACCTGCACGCCCCGGGCGTCGAGCGGGATCCCGCGGGCCGGGTCACCGGGCGGATCTGGCGGATGGACGCCTGGCTCCGGGAGGTCACGCCGCCCGTCGAGCGCCGCTTCGCCGAGCTCGGGCGGGATGCCGCGGCCGCCGGGATCACCGGATTCACCGACGCCACCGCCGACCGTGACGTCGACAGCGTGCGCGACCTGCGGGCCGCACATGCGATCGGAGCCCTCCCGCAACGCACGTTGCTCCTCCGCAGCGACGCGTGGTTCCCCGCCGACGACGAGGCAACGGACGCGGGGGCCTACAAGATCGTGCTCGACGACGAGATGCTCCCGGATCTCGACGCGCTCACGAGCCGGATCCGCGACGCACACACGCGTCGCGCGTCGGTCGCGATCCACTGCGTGACCCGCGTGCAGACCGTGCTCGCCACTGCCGCGGTCGAAGCGGCCGGCGCGTTCGACGGCGATCGCCTGGAGCACGGTTCGGTCGTGCCGGCCCCGTTGATCCCCACGCTGGCCCGGCTCGGGATCGCGGTGGTCACCCAACCGGCCTTCATCGCGGACCGGGGCGACCGGTACCTCGCCGATCTGGACGCCCACGACGTCGCCGACCTGTACCGCGCCCGGTCACTCGTCGACGGGGGCGTCGTGGTTGCGGCTGGATCCGACGCGCCCTTCGGTCCGGCCGACCCGTGGCGGGCGATCCGCGCCGCGGGCGACCGCACCGCGCCCTCCGGCGCGGTGGTCGGTGCACCGGAGTCGGTGCCGGCACAGATGGCGCTCAGTTGGTACCTCGCCGACCCTCGGCGGCTCGGGCGGTCGCGATCGGTGGCGGTGGGAGGCGACGCCGACCTGGTGGTGCTCAGCGGCCCCCTCGACGCGGTGCTGCGCGACCCCGACCGCACGTCGGTGTCGACGACGATCATCGGCGGAGCGGTCGTCCACGCTCGTTGAACGCCCGAAGATCCGGGTTCTGGGCCGGGCGACGTGAAGGACCCTAGAGTCGACCCGACATGCCGCCGGCTGGTGGAGGCTCCCGCAATGACCGAACCGCTCGCTGGGATCCGTGTGCTGGAGGTCGCGTCGCACGTCTTCGTGCCCGTCGCCGGCGCGGTGCTCACCGAGTGGGGCGCCGAGGTGGTCAAGATCGAGCATCCCGAGACGGGCGACCCGTACCGCGGGCTCGTGACGTCGGGGCTGCACAAGCTCCACAACGGCGTCGATCCCAACTTCCAGTACGCGAACCGCGGCAAGCAGTCCGTCGGCATCGACCTGAAGACCGACGAGGGCCGCGCGCTGATCTACCGGCTCGCGGCGGTCTGCGACGTGTTCCTCACGAACTTCCGGCCCGACGCGCGCCGCCGGCTCGGCATCGAGGTCGACGACATCCGGGCCCACAACGACTCGATCATCTACGTGCGCGGCAGCGGCTACGGCGCGCGAGGACCCGACGTGCAGCGCGGCGGCTACGACTCCGCGGCCTTCTGGTCCCGTTCGGGCATGGCCGACGCGTTCACGCCTGCGGGCGCGGAGTGGCCTGCTTCTCCGCGGCCCGCGTTCGGCGACATCGTGGGCGGCCTCACCATCGCCGGCGCGATCGCCACCGCGCTGTACCGGCGGCTCGCGACCGGAGAGCCGTCGGTCGTCGACGTCTCGCTGCTCGGGATGGGGATGTGGCAGCTGCAGCCCGACATCATCAGCGCCAAGCTGAGCGAAGAGGGCGGGTCCACCCACACCGGCGTCCGGAGCCGCTACCAGTCGTGGAACCCCGCGGTCCAGACCTACCGGACCCGCGACGGCCGGTTCATCTCGCTCGTCATGCTCGACGCCGACCGCTACTGGGCCGACCTGTGCACGACCATCGGCCACCCCGAGATGGCGACCGACCCGCGCTTCGTCGACATGCCCACGCGCGCCGCGAACTCCGAGGCCTGCGTACGGATGCTGGACGACATCTTCGCGAGCCGCGACTACGCCGACTGGTGCGACGTGCTGGCAGACGCGGCGGGGGTGTGGACGCCGATCCAGTCGCCGCTCGAGGTGCACAGGGATCCGCAGGTCGCGGCCAACGGCTATCTCGCCGACGTCGACATGGAGAACGGGACGTCGCTCACGATGGTGACGTCGCCGGTGCAGTTCGACGAGCAGCCCTGGGCGCCGACGCGCGCGCCGGAGCACGGCGAGCACACCGAGAGCACGCTGCTCGGGCTCGGCCTGTCGTGGGACGAGATCTCCGCACTGAAGGAACGCAACGTCATCCTGTGAAAGGCGGCACCGTGACCCGACAGACCGTGACCCAACGGGTGATCTCGGCCGACAACCACCTCAGCGAGCCCAAGGACCTCTACGTCGAGCGGCTCCCGAAGGAGTACCGGGAGCAGGCGCCGCGGGTGGTGCGGGGGTCCGACGGCGGTGACGGCTGGAGCTGGAACGGAGGGCCGCCGTCGCGCACGTTCGGGCTCGAGGCGGTGGCAGGCCAGCCCGGACAGGGCGGGGACTACAAGCCGACCGGTCTCACGTACGAGGAGATCCTCCCCGGCAACCACGACGGCAGCGCGCACCTCGCCGACATGGACCGCGACGGCATCGACGGTGTCGTCGTGTACCCGGGCGTCTCGATGGCCGCCTACAGCCTGCCCGACCGGGGCTTGGCCCAGGCGGTGATGTCGACCTACAACGACTGGCTCCTCGACGACTTCGAGGCGGCCGACAAGCGGCGCCTCATCGGGTTGTGCGCGCTGCCCGTCGACGACGGCATGGATGCGGCGGTCGCCGAGCTCGAACGCTGCGCGGTGAAGGGCGCACGCGGGTTCTTCCTGCCCGGAACCCCGGAGCGCGGGTACTGGGACACGGTCTACGACCCGCTGTGGGCCGCGGCGACCGCCGCCGACATCCCGGTGTCGTTCCACCGCAACCACGGAGGCCGCCCGCGCGGCGACGACATGCCGCAGCTCGACGTCCCCGGGATCAACGTCGGCGGCATCGCGGTGCGCTTCTTCTCCGCGATCACGCCGCTCACCTACATGATCTTCACCGGCACCTTCGAGCGGTTCCCGGACCTGCGGGTGGTCGCGGGCGAGGTCAACTGCGGCTGGGTGCCCTTCTGGCGCGAGAACATGGACCAGAACTTCGACCAGCAGCGACACTGGGCGAACCTGCCCATCGAGCGCGAGCCGAGCTCGTACGTCGGTACCAACGTGTTCGTGACCACGCTCGACGATCACGTCGGCTACACGGCGATCCGGGAAGATCCGACGTTGGCCGACGCGGTCATGTACTCGATCGACTACCCGCACAGCGTGACGCTCTGGCCCAAATCGGCCGAGCACATCGCGGAGCTGACCGCCGGGATGGACGAGGTGTCGAAGGAGAAGGTGCTGGCTGGGAACGCGATCCGGGTCTACGGGTTCGCCGCTTGAGCGGGCGCCGGTCTCGGGCGGGCGGTTGGACGTGGGTAGCCCCGAGGAGTATTGATCGTTGCCGACGAGCGGCGCACCCGCACGATCGGACACCATGACCTCGGAGGCACCATGACCGCAGCTCAGCTGATCATCGACGCCGACAGTCACGTGACCGAGCCACGCGACGTGTGGACCTCGCGGGTCCCGGCCAAGTTCCGCGACGATGTACCCCACGTCGAGCGCACCGAGGGCGTCGACACGTGGTACCTCCAGGGTGAGCGTCTGGGGACCATGGGCGTGAGCGCACCGGCCGGTTGGCCCGAGCACCCGCCGGAGTACCCCCCGACCCTGGAGGACACGCTCCCGGCCGCGAGCGAGGCCAAGGAGCGGCTCCGCTACATGGACGAAGCCGGCATCTGGGCCCAGGTGCTCTACCCGAACGTGGGCGGATTCGGGAGCGAGCACTTTCTCGCGTTGCAGGACGCCGAGCTGAAGCTCGCGTGCGTCACCGCGTACAACGACTTCCTGCTCGAGTGGTGCTCGGCCGATCCGAAGCGGCTGCTCCCCGTGCTCGCGACCCCGTTCTGGGACATCGACCAGACCGTCGCCGAGATCGAACGCGGCATCGACGCCGGCGCGCGGGGCGTGCTCTTCACCGGAGAGCCCCAGCGCTACGGCCTGCCCTACTTGGGTGACCACCACTGGGACCCCATGTGGTCGGTGGCGCAGGAGGCCGGCCTTCCGATCCACTTCCACATCGGCAGCGCGGGCGAGCTCCCGGAGATCTTCACGCCGGAGCGGATCGAGGCGCACGGCCACCCTGGGACGCAGGCGTTCGTCGCGACCGACCTCTTCCTGAAGAACGGCGTGCAGTGCGCCGACCTCATCACGTGCGGCATGCTGCCCCGCTTCCCCGACCTGAAGTTCGTGTCGGTCGAGAGCGGGATGGGCTGGGTGCCCTTCATGCTCGAGGCAGCCGACTACAGCTGGAAGAACGCGCTGCCGGGCCGCAAGTCGCCTCCGGGCCTGCTGCCCTCCGAGCTGTTCGCGCAACACGTGTTCGTCACGTACTGGTTCGAGCAGATCGCGCCGAACTACCTGCTCGACGTGATCCCGATCGACAACATCCTGTTCGAGACCGACTTCCCGCACACCACGTGCCTGTACGGAAACATCGACGAGACCATCGCGCATGGTCTCGGCCACGTGAGCGACGAGGTCCGACAGAAGATCCTCTGGGGCAACTCGGCCCGTCTCTACGGCATCGAGGGTCCCCCGTCGTAGCCCGCTCCATCCGCCCTCCACGTCGAGGAGAGAACCCGTGAACGTGAGCATCGTCCGCCCGGCCGACCGCGAGCTGGAGTCGGTGAAGCCCGAGAGCCCCGTGCAGCTGCGGGTCGTCGCCGATGGACTCGAGGGCGAGCCGTACGTGCACCTCACCGAGGTTCCCGCCGGTCACCACATCGCCACGCACAGCCACTCGGAGACCGAGGTGACGATCATCCTCTCGGGATCGGCGAAGGTCGACGGCGGTGACGAGTGCCCGGCCGGCACCGTGATCGTGATCCCGGCGAACCAGAACTACGCGCTCGACGCGGGCGACGAGCCGCTGACGTTCGTCGTCGTTCGGCCCCGCAAGGCGAGCTACGACGGGCCCAAGTGACCGCAGGCCCATCGGTCCCGGTGACCCGCCGGTACCAGCAAGCGCTCGACGAGGGCCGCATGGCGTTCGGCGTGTTCTGCGCGCTCGACGGCTACGCGGTGAGCCACCTCTTCGCGTCGGTCGGGTACGACTTCGTCATCATCGACCTCCAGCACGCCGCCTACACGTGGCCGGAGATCGAGAACATGTGCTTCCGGATCCGTTCCGAGGGTGCGGCGGTCTTCCTGCGCACCGCGTCGACCGAACCGGCGGAGGTGAACCTCGCCCTCGACCTACCCATCGACGGCGTGGTCCTGCCCAACATCAGCTCGCTCGCCGAGGCGCGGGCCGCGGTCGCGCAGACCAAGTTCCCGCCCGACGGCGAGCGTTCCCTCGGCAACGAGCGCCACGACACGATCTGGCAGGCGTACGACGCGCCCGAGCCACTGGTCGGCATGCTGGTCGAGCACAAGGGTGCGGTGGCCGAGATCGAGCAGATCTTCTCCGAGCTCCCGATCGACTTCGCGTGGATCGGCACCCACGACCTCTCCGCATCGATGGGCTTCGACCCGCACGACGTCGTCGCCGGGGGCAAGGTCCCGCCCGAGCTCACGGTCGCGATCGACCGCATCCGCGCCGCGGCCCGCGCGTCCGGCGTGAGGTTCTGGGCCGCCGAGCCCGGGGCCGACGCCACCATCACCGGCGTCGACGCGCGGATCGTCCGCCAAGCCGCCCTCGACGCCCTGCACCGCACCCGCGACCGCCTGCAGCCGCGCGCGGATCTTTGAGCGTCTCCTGAGCACATATATCGTGCTCGGGAGACGCTCAAAAGCCCTCGGGTCAGACGTTGAGGCGCATCTCGTGGCTGATCTCGCCCTCGGCCAGCTCGATGCGGCCGAGGGCGTAGTCGCCCTTGATCGTCGTGCGTTGCAGGTGGCGAACGTCGTCGGGGTGGACACCGCTCGCGGAGTGCAGCATCCGCCAGTTGTCCCAGAGCACCATGTCGTCGTCGTGCCAGTGGTGGACGTACGCCCGGCTCGTGTCGACCGCGTGCTCCGCCAGGCGGTGGAGCAGCTCGTCGCCCTCCTCGTTCTCCATGCCCGCGATGCCTTGCGCGAACCACGGCGAGAGGTTGAGCACCTTGCGGCCGGTCTCGGCCTGCACGAAGACGAGCGGGTGCACGACGCGCGGGAACGTATCGACGTTCTCCATGATCCGGGCCGACGAGTTGCGGAGCCGGATCATGCGCAGGTTGGGTACGTGCACGAACCGCGCCGTCGACGCGTCGAGCTGCAGCCAGTAGACGACGTCGAGGTCGTCGATCCGTTCCTTGAGATCGTCCGGCAGCGCGTCGTAGGCGCCGATCTGGTCGATGAAGCCGGTGTCGCCGCCGCCGTGCTCGGGCAGGCGGACGGGCCGCAGGATGCCACCGTGGTTGATGGTGTCGACGTAGATGAGATCGGAGTGCCACGGCAGCCAACCGCCGCGTGGGTCGCCGTCGACCTCGAAGATGTCGCCGTCGTCGGGGAGGTAGCGGATGTCGGAGAGCTCCGGCGCGCTCACCGCGTCCTTCGGGCGCAGGGGGTGGACCTCGCACTCGCCGAACACCTCGCTGAGGCATATCTGCGAAGCGGTGCCGCCGGGAACGCCGCGGAACACGACGACGCCGCGGTCGATCCAGAGATCGCGCAGCGCGGCGCGCACGTCGGGATCGTCGAGCGTGGCCGGGTCGAGATCGGTGACCCGGGCGCCGAAGCTCAACCGCTCGTCGAGATCGGTGACGGTGAACGCCATGGTCGCTCCGTTCAGACGGGTGCGGGCTGCCGACCCCGTACCAGGCGGCCGGGTCGCGAGTCGGTGAGCTCGCCGTTCTCGAAGACGACCTCGCCCCGCTTCAACGTCGCCCGGTAGCCGTCGGCCTTCTGGAGGTAGCGGCCGCCACCCTCGGGGAGATCGCGCACGAGCCGCGGCCGCCGGACACCCACGGTCGCCAGGTCGATGACGTTGAGGTCGGCGAGGTATCCCGGAGCGACGACACCCCGGTCGTTCCACCCGAGGTACGCGGCCTGGCGCTGCGTCTGGCAGTGGACGACGTACTCGGCCGGTATCGACGCGAGGTCGGTGTCGCGGCTCCAGTATCCGAGGGCGAACGTCGGGAACGACGCGTCGCAGATCGTGGTGCAGTGGGCGCCGGAGTCGGACAGGCCGAACAGCGCGCGCGGCGAGGTCAGCATGCGCCGGACCGCGCTCAGGTCGCCGCTCGCGAAGTTGGCGAAGGGCGTGTAGACGACCGCGTCGTCGACCGGCGCCGCGGCCGCGACGTGGTAGAGCACCTCCACCGGCGACGCACCGGCCGCTCGGGCGAGCGCGCCGACGGAGTCGTCGACGGTGGGGGAGTAGTTCGGCGGATCCGACATCGGGAACAGCGAGTCGAAGTCGGGCGCCGGGGTCTTGCCGGCGTCGATGCTGGCCTGCACCTCCCGGACGACCCGCGCCCGCAGGTCGGCGTCGGCCAGACGCCCCGCCCGACGGGCCGGCGCATCGGCCATCACGTCGCGGTACGACGCGGAGCGCATCAGCGGGTTGCGGGACGCGTCGGCCGCGAGCGCGCCGCCGATCGGCCGGGGCGCGACCTGGGCCCATACGTTGCCGCCGCCGGCATGGACGCGGTCGAGCCGGTCGAGGACCTCGTGGTACCGCTCGGGCTCGGAGTTCAGTTGCAGCAAGGACATCGACACGGGGCGACCCAGCCGGGTGAGCGCCTCGACCAGGTCGAGCTCGGCCGCGACGTACTCCGGGTCGTCCGACTGGTAGACGTCGCTGATGAGCTGCACCACGCCGAGACCGGTGTCGCGGCACGCGGACGCGAGCCCGATCAGCTCGTCGGGGGCGGCCGACATCGTGCCGATCACCACGCCGTTGCTCCGGCTGCGGTGGTTGATGGTCCGCGAGGTCGAGAAGCCGACCGCGCCGGCCCGCAGACCGCGTTCCACCTGCGCGGCCATGCCGGCGATCTCGTCACCGGTGGGCACCGCGTCCTGGTCGCCACCGCGCTCACCCATGACGAACCGGCGCACGGCCGAGTGGGGAACGTGCGCGCCGAGGTCGAATGCGTACCGACCCTGGTCGACCACGTCGAGGTACTCCTCGAAGGTCTCCCACTGGAAGTCGAGCGTCGCGCCGAGCGCGGCGGCGGAGATGTCCTCCACGCCGTCGAGGAGGTCGAGGATCCAGCCGTGGTCCGCGGGCCGCACCGGAGCGATGCCCACACCGCAGTTGCCCATCACGACCGACGTCACGCCGTGGGCCGACGACTGCACCATCGCGTCGTCCCAGAGGAGTTGCGCGTCGAGGTGCGTGTGGATGTCGATCCAGCCCGGAGCGATCGCGAGACCCTCGGCGTCGATCTCCCGACGGCCGCCGGAGGTGACCTCGCCGACCTCGGTGATGCGGTCGCCGTCGATGGCGACGTCCGCCGGGCGCGGGGCACCGCCGGTGCCGTCGATGACCACGCCGTTGCGGATCACGATCTCGTGCATGCGGTTCCCCCCGGAAGGGCGGCGGGCGGCCCCGCGCACCTCACATCGAACGCAACACTGGCCCCGCCCTTCTAGCACCGGCGACCGTCCCGCACCACCGCGGCGCGGGGCAGAAGACGGGATCAGGCGGGCGGGTCCAGCGCCTCGAGCAGCACGGGAAGGCCTCCGATGTCGTCGATCACGTGGTCGGGTCGGCCGTGGCTCCCGTCGAGATCCGACGGGCGGAACTTGCCCGTCCTGACCAGCACGCCGGTGAGGCCCCACTCCTGCGCTCCGACGACGTCGGAGCCGATGTCGTCGCCGACCATCACGCAGCCGTCGGCGTCGCTTCCGAGGTCGGCGAGCGCGGCGCGGTAGAACGCCTCGGCCGGCTTGCCGACGACCGGGATCTCGATTCCTGCCGCGGCCTCGAGGCCCAGGATGAACGCGCCCATGTCGAGCGCGGGCCCTTCGGCGGTCTGGAACCGGGTGTTCCGGTGCAACGCGATGACCGGGACGCCGGCCGTCGCGAGCTTGAACACCGCGTCGAGCTCCCGGTACCCGACGCCGGGGCCCGCGCCGCCGAGCAGCACGACCTCCGCGGAGGAGGCATCCGCGAGCGGTACGCCGGTGAGGCCCTCACCGAGATCGCCCTCGTTGAGCACGAAGCAGCCGGCTCCGGCGTGGTGCTCGGTGAGATAGGCCGCCGCGCTCGTGACCGCGGTGAGGATGTGATCGGAACCCACGGGCATCCGCGCGTCCGCGAGCAGCGCCGCGATCTCGTGTCGGGTCCGGGAGGACGTGTTCGTCACCAGGCGGAAGCCGATGCCGTGGTCGCGCAACCACTCAACGGTGTCGGCCGCACCGGGCAACGGCCGCCACGAGACGGTGAGCACGCCGTCGATGTCGAGCAGCACCCCTCGCGCCATGGATGACGCTACCGCGACCGGCTCCCCGCCCCGCCGGTACCGCCCTCTCTCCTGGGCCGGCCCGCGCCGTCGCGCCTACGATCCCGGGTCGTCGGAGTTCGAGCGGTTTGGGAGATCGATGCTGTCCACAAGCGACGCGCGGCGGTGCCTCTACTGCCTCGAGCCGTTCATGAGCCTCGGCGCGGTCGACGCGTGCGGTGACTGCGGTGAGCATCTCCACACCGAGTGCTTCGACCTCAACCACGGGTGCACCACGTACGGCTGCGTCCAGTGCGAGGCCACGCCGTCGGGGGTACCCGCGCGCGCCGATCGGATCTCGACGGGCGAAGACCACACCGGCGGCATGCTGTTGCGACCCGTGAGCGATCCCGAGCCGTCGGTCGCCGCGGGCTTCGTCACCGCTCGGCCGGCTGGGTCGGGAAGCCGGGGGTGGGCGTCGGACCTCGGCTCGCCCGAGCGCGTCCCGGCCACCCCGGTCCGTCCCACGATCGTCCCGACGGCCGTCGCGCCGTCGGTGCGCCAGTTCTGCGGGCGGTGCGGCGCGCGCGTCGGCATGGTCGACAACTACTGCGGTCGTTGCGGCGTGGCGCTCCCGGAGCTCGCATGACTCCCCGCGATCAGCGACTCGTCAACGAAGCGGCCCTGCTGCGGGCCGCCTTCTCGGGCTCCCCGGTCGTGGAGGTCTCGCCCGTCGGCTGGGATCCGTACGAGACCTACCGGCTCGTCTACACCGTGCCCGGCGTGGTGTTGGAACGCGGACTGCAACCGCGGCTCTCACGACGCCACTCGCTGATCCTCGAGCTCGGACCCGACTACCCGCGCCTCGCCCCGCGCGTCGTCACCGACTCCGCGGTGTTCCACCCGAATCTCGGGGCCGTGATCGGCGACGCGGTGGTGTTCGACCGGGAGTGGACCGCCGCGCGCACCCTGATCGACGTCGTGGTGCGGGTCGGCCAGATGCTCCAGTACCAGGCGTTCGATGTGGCGGAGCCCGCGAACACCGCGGCCGCGAACTGGGCCCGCCGGAACGCGAAGCTCTTCCCGGTCGGGCGGGTCGACATCGACGTGCGGATCCCCGAGGAGACGCCGAGCGCGGATGACGCCCCTGCCGTCGCGGTCGTTGCCGTCGGGGACGTCGCGGTTGCACCGGTCTCCGACCTGCGGGTGTAGACCCGCGTCATGCCCACATCCGCTCGTGAGCGCCTCGGTCGCTTCGGCATCTGGCGGTCGCGGTTCCAACTCGAACCCGAGCTGGCCGCGGAGATCGAACGGCTCGGCTTCGGCGGGCTCTGGGTCGGCGGGTCCCCTCCGGCGGATCTGACCCAGGTCGAGGAGCTCATCGCCGCGACCACCACGTTGATCGTGGCCACCAGCGTCATGAACGTCTGGCAGGCCGACCCGCACGAGACCGCGGCATCCTTTGCCCGCATCGAGGGCCGTCATCCCGGACGCTTCCTGCTCGGCGTGGGCGTCGGCCATCCCGAGCACACCGAGGGGTACCGGAGCCCGTTCGAGACGCTCGCCGGGTTCGTCGACGTCGTGCTCGCGGACGGCGTGCCCCGGGAGAGCCTGGTTCTCGCCGCGCTCGGGCCCAAGGTCCTGCGACTTTCGGCCGAGCGGGCGGCCGGTGCGAACCCGTACCTCGTGCCCGCCGAGCACTCTCGGGTCGCGCGGGAGATCCTCGGTCCGGACGCGTTGCTCGCGCCCGAGCACAAGGTCGTGATCGACCCCGACCCGGACCGGGGGCGCGCGCTCGGCCGGGCCCTCGTCGAGTCGCCCTATCTCGGGCTGCGCAACTACACGAGCAACCTCATCCGCCTGGGTTGGACCGAGGACGACATCCGCCCGCCGGGGAGCGACGCGCTCATCGACGCGCTCGTCGCGCACGGCACGGCCGAGGAGGTGGTGCCGAAGGTGACCGCGCACCTCGACCACGGGGCCGACCACGTGTGCCTCCAACTCATCACCGAGCAGGGCGTCTCCCCGGTACCGGGCTACCGCGAGCTCGCCGGCGCGCTTTCCTTGCGCCGCTGAAGGCGCGCGACGGGCAGTTCGCCGAAGTCTCCGCATCGGGCGTGAGTGGCGCCAGACCCGGGCACACCCGGTGCATGGCGAACATCGCGCTCTTCCATTCCGTGCTCGGCGTGCGTCCGGGCATCACCGAAGCGGCCCAACGGCTGCGCACCGCGGGTCACGTGGTGCACGTCGTGGACCAGTACGACGGCAAGGTGTTCGACGACTACGAGGCCGCCGGCGAGCTCGCGGCATCGATCGGCTACCCGGCACTGATGCAACGGGCGCTCGAGGCCGTCGCCGATCTTCCCGACGGCTTCATCGCCATGGGCTTCTCGAACGGCGGCGGCATGGCCGAGTTCGTCGGGACCCAGCGCGCCTGCAGCGGGGTCGTGATGGCCTCCGGGGCGCTCCCGCTGGAGATGATCGGTGTGACCGCGTGGCCCGCCGGAGTTCCCGCTCAGATCCACTACGCGGTCGGCGATCCGATGCGGCGACAAGACTGGGTCGACGCGGTGCTCGCGTCCGTCCGTGAGGCCGGAGCTGGGGCCGACTCCTTCGAGTACCCGGGCCACGGGCACCTGTTCACCGACCCGTCGCTGCCGGAGGAGTACGACGAGCACTCGGCCGAGCTGTTCTGGGACCGGGTGCTGGACTTCTGCGACGCCACGTCGCGGCGTGCAGAGCGCTCGGACACCGGTTCGGTCCGGAGACCCCTGATGGGAGCGTCACCGTGGTCGGACAGCAACCCGCATCGGTCCGGGCGGTTCCCACCCGGGGCCCGGCGCCACCATAGCCCCGATCGGGCAAATTGCACATTTTGAACTTGGGTCTCCGGGCCGGGCCCGGCCCGCCCCGGTAGCTTGGAGCCGTCGCGGCGGGGGGTCGCGGCCCGGGGATCGGAGTGCGGATGGGTGACGTTGCGCCGGACGTGGATCTCGATCCGGGGTCGCTCGACTTCATCGACCATCGCTTCGAGCACTTCGCGGAGCTCCGGGAGAAGTGCCCGGTGGCGTACGACGGCGCGCTCGGTGGCTTCTGGCTCGTGACCGACTACGACGGCGTCGTCGCGGTCGCCAACGACAACGAGACGTTCGCGCACCGCTACGAGGTCGACGCGCCGGACGGCATCACGTACCACGGCATCATCGGCATCCCGCGCACGCCGGGCAACCCGCGTCTCGGCATCGCCGAGATCGACGGGCCCGAGCACCACGACCTGCGCCGCGCGCTCAATCCGGTGTTCACGCCGCCCGCGGTCGAGCGGCTCCGACCGACGATGGAACGCGTCGCAACGTGGTTTCTCGATCAGCACATCGAGCGCGGCTCGTTGGACCTCGTCTCCGACTTCACGTCGCCGGTCCCTGCGGTGCTCACCCTGCAGATGATGGGTCTGCCGTGCGAGAACTGGGAGCACTACGCCGAGTTCTTCCACGCGAGCTCCGCCCATCCGAACGGCTCGCCCGGCTACCTCGCGGCCGTCGAGCGCGCGCCCGAGATGCTGACGGAGCTCCACGAGTACGCCACCTACCGTCGCGCGCACACCGGCGACGACCTCACGTCGCTCCTGCTGCAGATCGAGCTCTCCGGGCGCGCGCTCACCGACCTCGAGGTCACCGAGATCCTCTGGAACCTCGTCGCGGGTGGGCTCGACACCACCACCGCGTTGACGTCGTGGGCCTTGCATCACCTCGGTACGCACCCGGACGCGCGGGCGCGGCTCATCGCCGAACCCGAGCTGTTGCCCACCGCGGTCGAGGAGTTCCTGCGCTTCTACAGCCCGAACGAGAACCTCACCCGGACCGCGGCGCGCGACGTCGAGCTGGGCGGCCGGCAGATCCGTCGCGGTGACCAGGTGTGGATCAGCTGGCTGTCGGGCAACCACGACGCCAAGGCCTTCGACGCGGCCGACGAGATCGTCCTCGACCGCTCGCCCAACCGGCACCTGGCCTTCGGGCTGGGCGGCCACCGTTGCATCGGTTCCCACCTCGCGCGGGCCGAGACCATGGTCATGCTGCGCGAGGTCTTGCGGCGCATCCCCGACTACGAGATCGATGCCGAACGGTTCCAGCCCTATCCCGGGAACCCGCTCATGACCGGGGTGGTCACGATGCCCGCGTCGTTCACGCCCGGGCCCAGGACCGGGCCCGCGGAGCAACCGTTCTGAGCCCGACCGCTGACCGCTGACCGCTGACCGGTTCCTGAGCGGGGTCTGACCGCTCGGTCACCCCCGGCGTGGAATCCCGGCGCGGCTGGGTACATTGAGTCGATGTTCGACGTACCGGCGTACGAGGGCAGCAGCGGATTCCTCCGGTGGTGGCCCAAGCTCCTCATCGCGGCGGCCCTGTTCCTCCT
>JAODBH010000077.1 GCA_025463865.1 Actinomycetes bacterium
AGCCCGCCCGCCGACGCCGCGGGCGCGTTGCCGGGGCCCCACGGGAGGAGCACGTTGCGCACCTGGGCCGGGTCGACCGACATGCCCAGCTTCAGGAGCGAGTACAGGTCCGTGATGCTCACGCCCACGAGCTGGGTGTGCCGGCCGAGCGCGGCGACCGCCTTGAACTGGCCCGTCACCGAGTTGTTCTGGGCCCGGAGCTGGGCGAGAGCCGCGATGATCAGCAGGCCTTGGTTCTGGGTGCGCACGAGGTCGCTGGTGGGGAAGCTGTGCCGGTCGCGGGAGAAGCGCAGGGCCTGGTCACCGCTCAGGTGCGCGGGCCCGGCGTCGAAGTTCGCACCTGAGTACGAGTCGTGCATGGGCGTGGGGATGGTGATGGAGATGCCGCCCATGTCGTCGATGAGCGAGGTGAAGCCGGCGAAGTCGGTCTGCACGGCGTAGGGGATGTCGAAGCCGACCATCGCGCTCACGGTCTGCGCCGTGAGCTGGGGGCCGCCGTAGGCGTTCGCGGCGTTGATCTTGTCCCGGCCGTGGCCGGGGATCTGCACCTCGGTGTCACGGGGGATATCGAGGATCGTCGCCTGGTGGAGCGCCGGGTTCACGCCGATCAGGTGCAGCGCGTCGCCGCGGGAGCCCCCGACGCCGGGCCGGGAGTCGTTGCCGATCACGAGGAAGAAGGTGGTTCCGGTCGGCTCGTTCCCGAAGTGCGCGTCGCCCACCTTCTCGATCGACAGGTAGGTCTTGCCCGACGCGAGCGGGATCTGCCAGCCGTGCAGCCAGGCGGTGAACAGCCCGGCGAGCGCGAGCGCGATCACCAGCGGGATCGAGAGGGTGACCATCATGATGCGGCGCCAGTGGGCGGAGACGAAGGTCATTTCGGCGTCACCGCGGTCGTGGTCGAGGGGTCGGCGCCCGGCACGGTGCGGGTCACGTGCACGTCGTACGAAGCGATCTTCCAGGTGCCGTTGTCGTTCGAGTACACGAGGTCGGCCACGCGCTGGACCGATTCGGTCCCGCCCTGCGTCTTCGCCCCGACGTCGAGCGCGAGCGCGGCGTCCACGAGCACCACGGAGCCGTCCTGTTGGGCGAGGCCGGTGAGCGTCAGCGTGGCGGTCTTGGCCGCGACCGGCCCGCTGGCGGCGGGGAGGCCGGAGTCGATGAACACCGGAAGGTCGGTGGCGAGCCGGGCGGCGGCGCCGGCGGTGAACATGGCGGTGATGTCGGCTGCGGGCTGGCCGGTCTGCATCGGCTGGACGGTGGCGCCCTGCACGTAGGTGTTGACCGACTCGCTGATCGTCGCCTTGACGTCGTCGGGGATGTTGGCCGGCTGGCCGGCGCTCTCGACGCCCGGCACCGACACCGTGAGCGCAACCTGGCCCTTGCCGACCTTGGTGGTCGTCGTCTTCTTGGTCGTCGAGGTCGCGCTCTTGGACGAGCCGCTGCACCCGGCGGTCACCAGCACGACAACCGCGGCCGCGGCTGCGGCCGCGAGGGCGGGGCGGGTTCGGCGCTGACGCGCGCGGGTGTGATCGGTAGGGCGGGGCATGGAGCGAGTAGCTTGCCACCTGGTTCCCGCGACGCGGTGTCAACGGAGCAGGGAGCGATCGTGGGTATCAGGAAGATGGTCGGGCGCCTCACCAAGCCGGTCGAGGACGCCGACCGTGAGGAGCTCGAGGCCTACTGCAGCGTGGTCGACGCGACCCCGCTCGACCAGCTCGTGCTCCGCTCCCGCGGCCGCTACGTCGGCGAGATCCGGTCGATCCGCATCGTTCCCCGCGCCGGTGCCGACGCCCTCGAGGTCGCCTTCACGGACGGCCGGGGCTCGGCCACCGCGGTGTTCCTCGGGCGGCGCAAGATCGCCGGCCTGACGCCCGGCCGGCGCATGCTGGTCGAAGGGGTCGCGGGCACCGACAGCGGCCGCACGGTGATCGTGAACCCGATCTACACGCTGCTGAAGTAGCCCGGCCCGGCGCGCGGGCTCAGGGCCCGATCAGGATTTCTGGTCGAAGAGGTCGCCGACGCCGACCGTGGCTGCATGGTGATCGACAGGTTCCTGGGGTGGCCCGGCCGAGCCGGCCGGCTCGGGGCCGGTGAGGATGGCGCGGACGTCGTCCTCGGAGTCGGGGGTCACCATGGCGAGCACCTCGTCGCCGGCCTCGAACACCGTGTCGCCACGCGGCATGACCACGTGCTCGCCGCGGACGATCGCGACCAGCGTGGCGTCGCGGGGGACGTCGACGTCCCGGATGGCCTTGTCGATGACCGGGGCGTCGGGCGCGAGCCGGACCTCGACCAGGCGGGCGGCGCCACCCTCGAACTGCAGGATGCGCACGAGGCGACCGACGGTGACGGCCTCCTCCACCAGCGCGGTGATGAGCTGCGGCGTCGAGACCGAGAGGTCGACGCCCCAGTTCTCGTTGAACATCCACTCGTTCTTCGGGTGGTTGACCCGGGCGATGACCCGGGGGACGGCGAACTCCTGCTTGGCCAGCAGCGAGACCACCAGGTTGTCCTCGTCGTCGCCGGTAGCCGCCACCACGACGTCGCACTGCTCGAGTCCGGCGCCCCGCAGCGAGGACACCTCGCACGCGTCGGCGATGCACCACTCGATGCCGGGCGCGGCGTCGGCGCGCTCGGCGACCGCGCGGTTCTGCTCGATCAGGGTGACCTGATGACCCGTCTTCTGGAGCTCGTTGGCAATGAACAGGCCGACGTTGCCGGCGCCAGCGATCGCGACGCGCATCAGTGGTGCTCCTCCGGGTGGGCGAGATGGTGGTCGAGCTCGTCGAGCGCGTCGACCGATGCGACGAACCGCAGGATGTCGCCCTGCTGCGTGAGCAGCTCGGCGGTGGGGATCTGCGCGAGCCCGAGGCGCGTGAGCAGGACCACGTTGAACTTCCCGGGCGACTGCAGCATGGAGATCTTCTTGCCCGCCCAAGGGTTGGGGAGCTCCCGCTCGACCACGCACACCTTGCCGCTGGGGTCGACCCAGTCGGCGGTGGCCTCTTCGGGGAGCAGGCGCCGGAGCACCTGCTCGGTGGTCCAGGAGACCGTGGCGACGGTCGGGATGCCGAGACGCTGATAGATCGCGGCGCGTCGGGGGTCGTAGATCCGGGCGACGACCCGCTTCACCCCGAAGTGCTCACGGGCGACCCGGGCCGCCAGGATGTTGGAGTTGTCGCCGCTGGTGACCGCGGCGAACGCGTCGGCCCGCTCGATGCCCGCCTGGGTGAGGTGCTCCCGGTCGAACCCGAAGCCGGTGATCTTCTCTCCGGCGAACCCCGGGTCGAGGCGCGAGAAGGCCGTCGGCTTCTTGTCGATGATCGACACCTTGTGCCCGCTCCGCTCCAGGGAGGTGGCCAACTCGCTCCCGACCCGACCGCATCCCACCACCACGACGTTCACGCTGCCTCCGCTTGCTCTGGAAGGGCGAATGGTATCGGGAGTTGCGCCATTTATGCTCACGGGAGACGACCGGGTCATGACCACTTCCTGACGGTGCGGCCGATGCGGTCATCGGGTAACGAAACCGTGCTCTTCGAGCGCGCTGCAGCACCTCGCCGGACGACAGCCGGACACTCGAGAAAGAGAGCTTCGTGGCCTCCTTCAAACGACTCCTCGTCGGGCGACCGATCCCGACGGTCGACCAGGAGCATCAGCGGATCCCGAAGCTCATCGCGCTCGCGGTGTTCTCGTCCGACGCCATCTCCTCGACGGCGTATGCGGCCGAGGAGATCCTCTTCGTCACCGCGCTCGGCGCGTCGAGCCTGGCCCTCGGGCTGAACGTCCTCGTCCCGATCGGGGTCGCGGTGGCCGTGCTCCTCGCCATCGTCGTCACGAGCTACCGCCAGACCCTGTTCGCCTATCCGAGCGGCGGCGGCTCGTACGTGGTCAGCCGGGAGAACCTCGGCGAGTACCCGAGCCTGCTCGCGGGTGCGTCGCTCCTCACCGACTACATCCTCACCGTCGCGGTGTCGATCTCCGCCGGCGTCGCCGCGATCGTCTCGATCCCGGCCT
>JAODBH010000088.1 GCA_025463865.1 Actinomycetes bacterium
GGTGGCGTCCTTGCGGCGGGCGGCCTCTCCGCGTTCACGGCGGGCAACACGCTCCCCGCGAACTCGGCGACGAAGGGTTATGCCAGTCAGACCATTACCGGGGTGACCGCGACTGCGGTCGACTACAACACGAACACGGCCGGAGACACGATCACGTCGGTCGGTCTGACTCTGACCGGTGACACGACTGCGAACACGATCAAGATCGCGTTCAATGGGGCTGCTCCGGCGACGTGCAGCGACGCCGGGACATTCGCGGCGGGGTCGACGACCTACACCTGCCTCCTCAGCCAGCCAGTGGACACGGCGACGCAGTTCGCGCTCGTGGCGTCGTAGCAGCAGTTCGGATTCACAAGGTGTGGACCCGGCGACGCGGCCGGGTCCCCACCTTGTTTCGATGGGACGAACCATGGGGCGTCAACAGCGACGGCTACTCAAGGCGGCCGGCGTAATCCTCGTCATTGCGGGCTTGGCGGTGGTCGCGATGTTGTGGCCCGCGAGACTCGGTGGCTCGGTGAGCTACGCGACGACGGGCGGCTCCAGCATGGAACCCGTCATTCACCAAGGCGACTTGGTTCTTGTTCGTCATTCGAGCAGCTACAAGGTCGGCGATGTTGTCGCCTACCGAAGCCGGGTCCTCGACACCACGGTCCTGCACCGGATCGTGGCTCGCCGTGGCGCCCAATACATCTTCAAAGGCGACAAGAACGGGTGGCTCGATGCCGACCATCCGACCCGCCGCGACCTGTTGGGCAAGGAATGGATTCGGATCCCTGACGGCGGAAGGGCTCTGGCGTGGTTCCGTACGCCCGGCGGGTGGGTCATCGGCGTCGCCCTGCTCTTGCTCATCACCAGTTTCGCTGTCAACGAGCGAAACCGAAAGCGGAGTTTGTCTTTGATCGCCAACGAGAGTCGACGTCCACATCCCACCCGTGCCTGGCTCGCGGCTGCCGCGGTGTGCGCCGCCGTCACGCTCACTTCGCTCGCGACGATTGGTGTGGCCTTCGCGCGTCCGCTCACCGGGCCTGCGGCACGTCCGCTCACATACAGCCAACACGGGCGGTTCACCTATAGCGCGCCGGTACCGCCGGGGCCGGTGTATTCCGGCAGTAGCCTCGCAACGGGTGACCCGGTCTTCTTGCAGGTCGTACCGTCCGTCACGGTCGCGTTCGAGTACCAGTTCGTAGCCGCGGCGCCGCGTGCGAGCACCGGCACGATCGAACTCGCGGCTCAGGTCAGCAATGCGAGCGGTTGGCGGCGCACGATCCAACTGGCGCCCCCGAGCCCATTCACCGGCGACCACGCCAGCCTCGAGGCCGTGCTCGATACGGTCGCGATCCGTCGGCTCGTCACCGACGTCGCGACCGCCACCGGCATCCCGGACGCGGTGAGCACCGTCACGCTCGTCCCCACTGTCCACATCGCCGGGACCCTCGCAGCACACAAGCTCAAGGCGGTGTTCTCGCCTCGCCTCAGCTTCTCCCTGGATCGGACCCAGTTGCGTCTCGCCCAATCGGCGCCGGCTCGCACCGCCAACGCCGCCCTCAACCCGACGAGCACAGCTCACGTCCGTCAGATCTCTACCGTCCCCAGGAGCCTGCACCTGGCGGGGCGCGGCGCCACGGTTCGAGACGTCCGTACAACTGCCGTCGTCGTGGCATCAACCTTCGGGCTACTCACGATCGGCTGCCTCGTCGCGCTGCGCCGGCGCTGGAACGGTGCGAGCTCTCGCATCGAGCTCAGGCTCGGGCACCGGCTCGTCCCGGCAGCTCCGCATCAGCCACAGGCGAAGAACGGCGTCGTCGACGTCACCCGGATCGAAGACCTGGTCCGCCTGGCCGATCAACACGGGTGCCTCATCCTCCATGCGCAGACCGACCACGGCCACGTCTATCTGTTCCACGCGGACCGGCTCAGCTACCGATACGTGCTCGACGAGCCGCCGACCCGAGAGAACGAACGCCAGGCCCGCAACCCCAGCTACAGAGGGGCGCAGGTGAACACCGCGGTGCCACGACCGGCATAGGCGGAAGCCAGGCCGCATCGGACCGCCTGTGCCTCTGTCGCCGCCCTGACGTTGCTGATCAGGCGGTCCGGCATCACTGTGCTTCTCGCCTGGGTTCGAACGAGACCTATCTGGCGGAGGGAGTGGGATTCGAACCCACGGAGCTTGCGCTCAACGGTTTTCAAGACCGTCCCGTTCGGCCTCTCCGGCACCCCTCCGAGGGTGAGGCTATCGGGGCGGAACCTCCGCGAAGCCGACGAACGCGCGCAGCACCTCGGGCACGACGAACGTGCCGTCGGGCTGCTGCCCGTGTTCGAACAGGAAGACGAGCGTGCGACCGACCGCGCACGCGGTGCCGTTGAGGGTGTGGACCAGCTCGGTGCCGTGGTCGGTGCGCACGCGGGTGCCGAGACGGCGCGCCGAGTAGTCGCGGTAGTTGGAGGCCGACGTGAGCTCGCGGTACCGGCCCTCGCTCGGAAGCCAGACCTCGAGGTCGAACTTCGCCGCCGCAGCGTTGCCCAGGTCACCGGCGGCGATGTTGACCACGCGGTACGGCAGGCCGAGCGCGGTGAGGATCGACTCCTCCATCGCGAGGATGCGCAGGTGCTCGTCGTCGGAGTCCTCGGGCGGGACGAAGGCGAACATCTCGACCTTGTCGAACTGGTGCACGCGGAAGATGCCGCGCGTGTCCTTGCCGTACGTGCCGGCCTCGCGCCGGAAGCACGTGGAGAAACCCGCGTAACGCGCGGGGAGGTCGGCCGCGGGGAGGATCTCGCCCCGGTGCAAGGCGGAGAGCGGCACCTCGCTCGTGCCGACGAGGAAGAGCTCGTCCTCCGGCAGCGAGTACACCTGGTTGCGGTCGGTCGGGAAGAAGCCGGCTTCCTCCATCGTCCGCTCGCGCACGAGCACGGGCGGCACGACGGGGACGAAGCCGTCCGCGACGAGCTTCGACATCACCCACTGCACGAGGCCCAGCTCGAGCATCACGGCTTCCCGGGCGAGGTACGCGAACCGGGATCCGCTCGCCTCGGCGCCGCGGGCGGTGTCGATCCAACCCATGCGCTCGCCGTACTCGGCGTGGTCGTGGGGTGGAGCCTGGGGTGTCTCGCCCACGACGCGCAACACCTCGCCGTCGTCCTCGCCGCCGTCGGGAACCGTGGGGTCGGCGGGATTGGGAACCTGCAGCGCGAGCGCGCGCACCGTGGACTCGAGCCGCTCGAGATCGGGGGTGAGCGCGGTCAGCTCGTCCTTCAGCTCCGACGCCGCAGCGATCTTCGCCGGGCGCTCCTCCTTGGGCACGCGCCCGATCTCCTTCGACGCCGCGTTCTGCCGCGCCCGGAGCTGCTCGACCTGCGCCTCGAGCCCGCGGCGCTCGTCGTCGGCCGAGAGCAACTCGTCGATCAGCCCGGAGACGACCCGCTTCCGTTCGATCGCCTTCCGGTACTCCGGCTCGTCGCGCAGCCGCCGGAGATCGATCATGCAGTGTCCTCGGGACCGGCGGAGTCGGTTGCCGGCAGCAGCGAGTCGGTGGGGCGGATGCCGGCGCGCAGGCCGTCGATCCACTTGCTGGCGGCGATCCCGGCTTGGTCGGCGGCCTTGCGGCGATCGTTCGCGACCTCGGCTCCCGCCACCGGGTAGGAGCCGAGGAACTTGACCTCGGCTTGCCGCGCCGCGACGTCGCGCAGGCAGTCGGCGACGAGCTCCTCGGCCACGTGGCCCTCGAACTCCAGGACGAAGCAGTACTGGCCGAGGGCCTGCTTGGTGGGCCGGGACTCGAGCTTCGTGAGGTTGATCGAACGGGCGGCGAACTCGGAGAGGATCGCGAGCAGCGAGCCCGGGCGGTCCTCCCGCTGGAAGCAGACGATCGCGGTCTTGTCGTGACCGGTCGGGCCCGGGATCCCGCGGCCGAGCACCACGAAGCGGGTGAAGTTGCCCTCTTGGTCCTGGATGTCGGACTCGATCACCTCGAGCCCGTAGAGGGGCGCGGCCGCGGCGTTGCAGTTCGCGGCCTTGCCACTGCCCGGGCCGGCCTCGGCGATGAGCCGCGCGGCGTCGGCCGTGGAGTTCGCCGCCTCGACCATCACGTCGGGAAGCTTGGCCGCGAGCCAGAGCCGGCACTGGGCGTTGCCGTGCGGATGCGAGGACACCGTGGTGATCTCGGCGAGCTTCGTGCCCGGGTAGACGCACAGCTGCAAGGTGATCGACAGATCGATCTCGCGCTGGACGAGCAACTCGGTGTCGAACGCGAGCGTGTCGAGGGTGACGGGCACCGAGCCTTCGACCGAGTTCTCCAGCGGGATCACACCCAGGTCGGCCTGACCGGACTCGACCGCGTTCACGACGTCGGGAACCGTGCGCTTCGCCAAGAGCTCCATCTCGGAGAGGTCGGGTTGGGTTGCGATCGCTTCGCCGGCGAATGTGCCGGGGGGACCGAGGTACGCCAGTCTCGCCACGGCCGGTATCGTACCGGGGGCAGATCCGACCCCCCGGCGTCAATCTCGGAACCCGCCCCCCGGGTTCAACCTTGTGCGGAAGTTGGGTAGACCCCTCCTCGTGCCCCCCGCTCCCGACACCGCCCTCGCAGTGATCGAGGCCGTCACGCCCGACGTCGACGGTGGTCGTTTCGCGGCAAAACGCATCGTCGGTGACCGGGTCCGCGTCGAAGCCGACGTGTTCGCGCACGGTCACGACGAGATCCGAGCTGTCCTGCAGCACCACAAGGTGGGCGACGCGGCCTGGCAGGAGCAGGAGATGCACCTGCTGGTCAACGACCGCTGGGCCGCCGACTTCGCCGTCGAGGCCGCGGGGAACTACGAGTTCACGATCCAGGCGTGGGTCGACCCCTACCGCACCTGGGCTCGCGACTTCCGGCGTTGGGCCGAGGTCCAGGATCCCGGCCTGGCTGTCGAGGCCGAGGTCGGGGCCCGCCTCGCTGCGGCCGCGGCCCGTAAGGCCAGCCCCCGCGACGCGACCCGGTTGCGGTCCTGGGCCAAGCGCCTGCGGGGACCGCTGACCCGGCGCGACCTCGCCCGGCTCGACGAGCTCGACCGGCTGATCGCTCCCTACGCCGATCGTCGGCGGGCCACCCGGCTCGACCGTTCGCGTCCGATCATCGCCGAACGCGAGCGGGCGGGCTGCTCCGCCTGGTACGAGCTCTTCCCCCGATCCGCGTCGCCCGATCCCGACCGTCCGGGAACGCTCGCCGACGTGTCGGCCCGGCTCCCCTACATCGCGGAGCTCGGGTTCGACGTCCTCTACCTCCCTCCCATCCATCCGATCGGCACGACTCACCGCAAGGGGCCCGACAACACGACGGTCGCGGGACCCGACGATCCCGGCAGTCCCTGGGCCATCGGCGGCGTCGAGGGGGGCCACACCGCGGTCGACCCGGGTCTCGGCACCGTCGACGACGTGCGGCTGCTCGCGAAAGACGCGGCTTCCTTCGGCATCGAGCTCGCACTCGACCTCGCGTTCCAGTGCTCCCCCGACCACCCCTGGGTCCAGGAGCATCCGCAGTGGTTCCGGGCCCGGCCCGACGGGAGCATCCGGTACGCGGAGAACCCACCCAAGCGGTATGAGGACATCTACCCGATCGACTTCGACACCACCGACCGCGTCGCGCTCTGGGAGGCGCTGTTCGGTGTCGTGCAGTTCTGGATGGACCAGGGGATCCGCATCTTCCGGGTCGACAACCCGCACACCAAGCCGTTCGGCTTCTGGGAGTGGCTCATCGCGCGGGCCAAGGCCGTCGACACCGATGTGATCTTCCTCGCGGAGGCGTTCACCCGGCCGAAGGTGATGCACCGTCTGGCCAAGGTCGGCTTCTCGCAGAGCTACACCTACTTCACGTGGCGGAACTCGGCGTGGGAGCTGCGCGAATACTTCACCGAGCTGACCCGTGGGCCCGGGCGCCAGTACTTCCGGCCCAACGTGTGGCCCAACACTCCCGACATCCTCCACGAGTTCCTGCAGACGGGTGGCCGGCCCGCGTTCGCGATCCGGCTGCTGCTCGCCGCGCTGCTCGGCGCGAACTACGGCATCTACGGGCCGCCGTTCGAGTTGCTGGAGCACACGCCCCGGTCGCCGGGAAGCGAGGAGTACCTGCACTCGGAGAAGTACGAGGCCCGGTACTGGGACCTCGAGTCGCCCGACAGCCTGCGCGCGCTCATCGCGCGGGTGAACCGCATCCGGGCCGAGCACCCCGCACTCCGGCGCGACTCCGGCCTCCACTTCCACGACGTCGACAACGACTCGCTCCTCGTGTGGAGCAAGCGCACACCCGAGCTGACCGACGTGGTGCTCACGGTGGCCAACGTCGACCCCCTGCATACGCAGTCGGGGTGGATCCGGCTCGACCTCGCGGAGATCGGCATCGCCGCGCACCAGCGGTTCGTCGTGCGTGACCTCCTCACCGACGCCCGCTACGAGTGGACGGGCGCGGTGAACTTCGTCTCCCTCGACCCCGACTCCCAGCCTGCGCACGTGTTCACCGTGACGCCGCTCGGAGACGGCGCGCGATGACGGCGCCGGTTCGCCGACGCCAAGCCGATTCCTCCTTCGACCGCGACCCCGAGTGGTACAAGGACGCGGTCATCTACGAAGTGCACGTGCGCGCCTTCGCCGACAGCGACGGTGACGGCATCGGCGACTTCAACGGCCTCACCTCGAAGCTCGACTACATCCAGGACCTGGGCGCGACCACCATCTGGCTCCTGCCGTTCTACCCGTCACCGTTGCGCGACGACGGCTACGACATCGCCGACTACACCGGCGTGCATTCGAGCTACGGCACCCTGAAGGACTTCAAGCGGTTCCTCGCGGAAGCGCACCGCCGCGGCATGCGGGTCATCACCGAGCTGGTGGTGAACCACACGTCGGATCAACACCCGTGGTTCCAGCGGGCCCGACGCGCGGCACCGGGGAGCCGCTGGCGCAACTGGTACGTCTGGAGCGACACGCCCGACAAGTACGCGGGCACCCGCGTGATCTTCCAGGACTTCGAGCCGTCCAACTGGACCTGGGACGCGGACGCGCAGCAGTACTACTGGCACCGCTTCTACGCACATCAGCCCGACCTCAACTTCGAGAACCCCGAGGTCCGGCGCGCGATCGAGAAGGTCGCCGACTTCTGGCTGAGCCTCGGCGTCGACGCGCTTCGCCTCGACGCGGTCCCCTACCTCTTCGAAGCCGAGGGGACCAACTGCGAGAACCTCCCCGGGACCCACGATTACCTGAAGGAGCTGCGCGCCTACGTCGACAAGCACTTCGACGACCGGATGCTCATCGCCGAGGCGAACCAGTGGCCGGAGGACGCGATCGCCTACTTCGGCGACGGCGACGAGTGCCACATGGCATTCCAGTTCCCGCTCATGCCGCGCCTCTTCATGGCCACGCGCATGGAGGACCGCTTCCCGATCATCGACATCGTCGAGCAGACGCCGGCGATCCCCGAGAACTGCCAGTGGGCCAACTTCCTCCGCAACCACGACGAGCTCACGCTCGAGATGGTGACCGACGAAGAGCGCGACTACATGTACCGCGTCTACGCCCACGCTCCCGAGATGCGCATCAACCTCGGGATCCGCCGCCGACTCGCCCCGCTGCTCCAGCACCACCGCGACAAGATCGAGCTGCTCAACGGCCTCCTGATGTCACTGCCTGGCACGCCCGTCCTCTACTACGGCGACGAGATCGGCATGGGCGACAACGTCTACCTCGGCGACCGCGACAGCGTGCGCACACCGATGCAGTGGAATGCCGATCGCAACGCCGGCTTCTCGAGCGCCAACCCCCAGAAGCTCTACCTCCCGGTGACGATCGATCCCGAGTACCACTACGAGACGGTCAACGTCGCCGCCCAGCTCGACAACCCGGAGTCGATGCTGCGCTGGATGCGCCAGCTCATCGCGTTGCGCCGCCGCCACAAGGTCTTCGGGCGGGGATCCATCGAGTTCCTCGCGCCCGACAACCACCACGTGCTGGCATTCCTGCGCCGCTTCGGCGAGGAGCAGGTGCTCGTGGTGGCCAACCTCTCCCGTTCCGCGCAGTTCGTCGAGCTCGACCTCTCGGAGTTCCGCGGTCTGCGCCCGCTCGAGCTCTTCGGGCACACGCAGTTTCCCACCATCGGCGACCTGCCGTACCTGCTCACGCTCGGCCCGTACGACTTCTACTGGTTGTCACTCGAAGGCACCCGCGCCGAGGCGATCACCCATGAGCCCGGGGCGTTGCCCTCGCTCCGGACCGCCGGACCATGGACCTCGGTCGCCGAGAGCCCGCGCACCCGCGCTTCGCTCGAGGCTCTGCTCCCCGACATCCTGCGCGCTCGGCGCTGGTTCGGCGGCAAGACCCGCCGGATCCAGTCGACCCGGATCGCCGACGTCGTGCCGGTGCCGTTGCCGGGTCCCGACGGCCCGGCCCTCATGACCATCGTGAGGGTCGAGTATCTCGACGGCGAGCCCGACCTGTATTCGCTGCCGCTCGCGTTCGCCCGCGGCGACCGCGGCGAGCGCCTCGCCGAAGACCACCCGCAGGCCGCGCTCGCCCGGCTCACCGCCAACGGCGAGTCCGGCATCCTCCACGACGCGCACTGGGAACCCGCGTACGCCCGCGCGTTGCTGGGCGCCGCGATCCGCCGTCGCACCTTCGCCGGCCCCAGTGGAACCCTGGTGCCGCGCGCGTATCCCGAAGGTGGCGCGACCGTCGCCGAGATCAACGAGCTTCCGGTCACGGTGCTGAGCGCGGAGCAGTCGAACACGTCGATGATCTTCGGCGACCGTTACATCTTCAAGGCGTACCGCCGGCTCGAACCGGGGCTCAACCCCGACCTCGAGATCGGTCGGTTCCTCAACTCGCGGCCGACCGAGGCGCACGTCGCGGTGGTGGCCGCGTCCCTCGAGTACCGGAAGCACCGCGAGGAGCCGACCACGCTCGGCATCGTGCACCAGTTCGTCCCGAACTCCACCGACGCGTGGGCCTACACCGTCGACGCCGCCAGCCGCTACTACGAGCAGGCGCTGAACCTCGACGACCAGAGCCGCGACGACGTTCCCCGCTCCCAGCCCGCGATCGAGCTCGTCGACTCCGAGGTCCCTCTCGCCTTCGACTCCGTCGCGGGCGAGTACCTCACCCAGGTCGAGCTGCTGGGATCCCGCACCGCGCAGCTGCACCTCGCGTTGTCCGACGGCACCAGCAACCGGAACTTCGCGCCCGAACCGGTGTCGCTGCTGACCCAGCGCTCGCTCTACCAGACGATGCGCAACGGAGCCGGCCGAACCCTCCGCGAGCTGCGACGCGCGTCGAAGCGCCTGCCCGACACGACCCGGGAAGAGGCCGAGCGGATCCTCCCACTCGAGCCCGCGATCCTCGAACGGCTGCGCGCGGTCACCAAGGTGAACGAAGGACTGCGGATCCGCCACCACGGCGATCTGCACCTCGGGCAGGTGCTCACGACCGGACGCGATTTCGTCTTCATCGACTTCGAAGGCGAACCGATCCGATCCATGAACGAGCGCCGGCTCAAGCGATCACCGTTGCGCGACGTCGCGGGGATGCTGCGGTCGCTGCACTACAGCGGCTACGTGGCGATCGACGACCTGGTCGAGCGGGGCGTAGCACCCAGCGAGCCCGATCCCTGGACGCGCTTCCGACCGTGGGCCGAAGCCTGGTCGGCGTGGTCCGGGGCGGCCTACCTGCGCGGCTACCTCACGGCGATCGAAGGAACCGGGCTCGTGCCGACCGACCCGACCCAGCTCCGTGCCTGCCTCGACGCGCACCTGCTCGAGAAGGCGCTCTACGAGCTCGCGTACGAGCTGTCGCACCGGCCGACGTGGGCCCGCATCCCCATGGTCGGCATTCGCTCGTTGATGGGCGCGTGACGATGTCGGAACGCCCCGCTCCCCCCGAGCTCCGCGGCCTGGCGGACGAGCTCGGCGTCGCCACGACGTACGAGACGGTCGACGGCGTCGAACACGCCGCTCCGGTCGAGACGATCGTCGCGGCGGCGCGGGCCATGGGCGTCGCCATCGACTCGGTCGAAGACGCGCCCGCCGCCTACCGAGACCTCATGCAGGCACGCGCAACCCGTCGCCTCGAGCCGGTGATCGTCGGCCGCCCCGGCACGCCGGTAACCCTCGATCCCGGTACCGCGGGCTCGCTGCATGTCGACGTCGAGAACGGCGAGCAGCAGGTGCACCGGGTGACCGACGGGCCCGTGCGCATCGGCGCGTTGCCGGTGGGCATCCACCAACTCCGCTTCGAACCGCTCGACCGCTCTCGCCCCGAGACCGCAACGGTGATCGTCGCTCCGGCTTCCGCGTACCGGCCCCAGCCCGAGGACTCCCGGCGCTGGGGGGTGTTCGCGCCGGCCTACGCGCTGCACGACGGCAGCACGGGCCCGGTCGGCGGACTGCGGGAGCTGTCGCGACTGGCCGACATCACCCTCGACCGCGGCGGCCGCATCGTCGGCACGCTGCCGTTGCTGGCCACGTTTCTGGGCGCAGGCGACGAGCCGTACGACCCCAGCCCGTACTCGCCCGTGAGCCGCCGGTTCTGGAACGAGCTGTACCTCGACCCGCGCGCGCTGCCCGAGCTCGATCCCGACGACCTGCAGTCGGTCCTCGCCGAACCGGCGTCGGGCGCCCTGGTCGATCCCCGCGCCGGAGCCGCACGACTACGGCCGGCCCTCGAGGCCGCGGCCACCCGGGTCGACGCCCAGGACAGTGCACGGCGACGGAGCCTTCGGGCGTACCTCGCGGCCGACCCGCAGGTCGGCGAGTACGCGCGCTTCCGCGCCCGGCTGGAGGGCACCGGTGACGCGGGAGTCCGCTACCACCAGTACGCGCAGTGGGCGACGAACGAAGCGGTCGGTGCGTTCGCAGACCGCTTGGCCACGCGCGGCGGCGCCCTCTACCTCGACCTGCCGGTGGGCACGAACCGCTCGGGATTCGACGTGGCGTCGGACCCCACGAGCTTCGTCTCCGGGATGTCGGTCGGCGCGCCGCCTGACTCCTTCTTCGCCGACGGCCAGAACTGGGGCTTTCCCCCCCTCGACCCGCACGGGCTGCGGGCCACGGCGTTCGCGTCGCTGCGGGCCACCCTCGAACACCATCTCCGCTTCTCGCGTGTGCTGCGCATCGACCACGTCATGGGCCTGCACCGTCTCTTCTGGATCCCCGAAGGCGAATCGGCGACGGCGGGCACGTACGTCTCCTATCCGTCCGACGAGATCTACGCGCTGCTCGCGGTGCTCTCGCACCGTTACGGATCGATGATCGTGGGGGAGAACCTCGGCACGGTTCCGGCGTCGGTCAACGAGGCCCTGCAGCGGAACGGCATCGACCGCATGCGGGTCTTCGAGCTCGACGTCTACGCGGACGACGACGACCCTCTCGTCCGCCCCGAAGCCGAGACGCTGTCGAGCCTCAACACCCACGACACCCCCACGTTCGCGGCGTTCTGGCGCGGCACCGACATCGACGCCCGCGTCGAGGTGGGTCACACCGACGAAGCCGGCGCCGCCGAGGAGCGCGCGCAACGCGCGGCGCTCCGTTCCTCGATCGTCGACGCGCTCGTCGACCGCCGGCTCCTCGCGCCCCGCGGCCCGGACGACGACCCGGCGGACGAGAGCACCGAACGGTCGGTGTTCGACGCGGTCCTCGGGTTCACCGCGGCGTCGGACGCCGACATCGTGCTCATCACGCTGGAGGACCTCTGGGGCGAGACCCGGGCCCAGAACATCCCCGGCACCGGCGCGGAGGTGCCGAACTGGCGCCGACGGACGGCGCGGTCGCTCGACGACGTCGCGGCCGACGCCGGCATCCTCGCCCGGCTGGAGGCCATCGACCGCAGCCGTCGCGACCCTCCCGCACCCGCACCTCCGACCCGGAGCGGGCCTTCGATCAGCAGCGTGGGAACGGAGTCCCGGTGACCCTCACCAGCGACGACCTCTACCTCTTCAACGAAGGCCGCCACTTCCGGCTCGACGAACGGCTCGGCGTGCATCTGCGCGACGGATCGGCCGAGGCCGCGGTGTGGGCGCCC
>JAODBH010000092.1 GCA_025463865.1 Actinomycetes bacterium
CCGATCGGACCGATCGCGAGCGTCGCCCCCGCGGGCACGTCGAACGGCTCCCACATCGGGCGGGCCGCGCCGTCGACCTCGGGAACGCACGGCGCACCGGTGACACAGACCACCGCGTCGGCCCGGAACTGCAGGGTCGGCCCCGTGAGCGTCGCTTCAAGGCCCGCGGCGTCGGCCGCGTTGCCGAGGATGGCGTTGCCCAGCCGGTGGGAGAGGTCATCCATCGGGCCGCTCGGTGGGATGCCGACGTCCCAGAAGCCGATGCGACCCGGATACGACTGCACCGTGGTGAGCGTGCCCGGCTCGAGCACGTCGACCGCGTCGGTGTGCGGCGCGAGGCGCTCCAGCGTCGTGGTCGTAGCGACGCCGTCGCCGAGTGCGCCGTCGCGAAGCAACCCGGGCTCGAGCAACGCGCGGAGGAAGCGGACGTTCGTCTCGATGCCGCTCAGATCGGTGGCATCGAGCGCGGCGCGCAAGCCGTCCCAGGCGGCCGCGCGGTCCGCACCCCCGGCGACGACCTTGGCCAGCAACGGGTCGTAGTGGGTGGTCACCTCGGTGCCCGTCTCCACCCACGTGTCGACCCGCACGTCGCCGGGAAACGCGACGCGCGTCAGCAGCCCGCTGTGCGGGCGGTAGCCGTGCACCGGGTCCTCGGCGTAGATGCGGGCTTCGACCGCGTGTCCGACGGGCTCGCGGTCGCCGCCGTCGAGGAACGACGCGTCACCTCCGGCGAGGCGCACCATCCAGTCGACGAGGTCGACGCCGGTCACGAGCTCGGTGACCGGGTGCTCGACCTGGAGCCGCGCGTTCACCTCGAGGAAGAAGAAGCTCGCGTCGTCGGCGTCGACCACGAACTCCACGGTTCCGGCCGAGCGATACTCCACCGATTCGAGGAGTGCGCGCGCCGCGTCGCGCAACGCGAGCCGGGCATCGGGTGGGAGCGCGGGGGCCGGGCTCTCCTCGATGACCTTCTGCCGCCGGCGTTGGATCGAGCAGTCCCGGTCGCCCAGGGTCACGACCCGTCCCGCGCCGTCGCCGAAGGCCTGGACCTCGACGTGCCGGGCGTTGCGGACCAGCCGTTCGACGATGACGCCGGTGCTGTCGAAGTTCGCGCCCGCCGAACGCACGACCGACGCGAACGCCGCGTCGAGCGCGCCCGGCTCGAGCACGGGGGCCATCCCGATGCCGCCCCCACCTCCCGTGCTCTTCAGCATCACCGGATAGCCGACCGACGCTGCGGCCACGCGTGCGTCTTCGACCCCGTGCACCGGTTCGCTCCCCGCGAGCACCGGCACCCCCGCCGCCTCCGCCAGCTGGCGGGAGAGGTGCTTGTCGCCGAACACGCGGAGCTGCTCCGCCGTGGGCCCGACGAACGCGAGCCCGGCCGCCTCCACCTGCTCCGCGAAGTCGGCCCGCTCCGAGAGGAACCCGTATCCGGGATGGATCGCGTCGGCCCGGGTCGCGAGCGCGGCGGCGATCACCGAGTCGGCGTCGAGATAGCTCAGCGCGACGGGATCGGGACCGATGCGGACCGCGACGTCCGCCGCGCGCACGTGCGCAGCGGTGCGATCGGCATCGGAGTACACCGCGACCGACGCCACGCCCTGCAGACGAAGCGTGCGGATGATCCGCACCGCGATCTCGCCCCGGTTCGCGACGAGGACGCGAGACAGCGGCGGCGGTTGGCACGTTCCCATGGTCTGACCGTATGACGAAGGCTGCAGCCCGCCCCAGCTCGAAACTGGCTGTTCACCGAACCGTGACGCGCAGCCCGGAGCGGGCAGGCGCCGGTTTCATGAACCTGACGGGTTCATGTCGAGTGGGTGACCCTCAGGGCAGCAGCCCGCGCACGTAGGCCGCCTGCCCGACGTGTTGCAGGCAGTCGGAGACCACGCTGACCAACCGCACGCCCTCGGTGACCGGCGGGTCCCACGACCGGTCGACGACGCGATCGAGCGTCGACTCGTCGACGCCAATGAGGAACTCCTGCGTGCGATCCGCGACCGCGTCGTGGTAGCTCACGAGCTTCTCGGCGTCGAGGCGCACCGCGGCGACGTCGTCGGAGCTCTGGCCGTATCCCGTCGCACCGTCCCCGAACGGGAGACCGAACCGCGCCGCGAACCCCCCTTCGGTCCAGACCTGCTCGCGGCCGGCGAGGTCGGCGACGTGGTCGTCCTGGATGCGGGTCAGGTGCCACACCAACCACGCGATCGAGTTGGCGCCCGACTTCGGACGGAACGTGAGCGCGTCGACGTCGAGGCCGTCGACGACCCGGGGCACCGCGCCCCGGACCCGGTCGAACGACTCCGTCAACACCTCGGAGATCTTCATACGACGGGCGTACCCCGGATGCCGGGTGCACACACGGTGACCAACCGTCCCGGCGGGGAGGTGCGGGGAGGTGTTTGACCGACGGCCGCGGGGTACACGGGTCAGCACTCATGCACATCCGCTGCACACCGGAGGTCAACGTGCTGGTACTCGGAGTCATCCTGTTGCTGCTGGGTCTGGTCCTCGGGATCCCGGTCCTGTGGACCATTGGTGTCGTGCTCGCGATCATCGGCGCAGTGCTGTGGCTGGCCCAAGGAAGCGGCGCCAGCTGGGGCCGTCGCTGGTATTGACGCGTTCCGCGGCAACCCGCAGCGAGCTGCGGACGCCCCCACGGTGTCCGCAGCTTCTGCGCGTCAGGTTGCCGACCGCGGCTGAAACGGGGACCCCGCCGTGATCGAACGCGAGGTGAAGTTGCTCGTGGACCCGGGCGTGGATCTTCCGCCTCCCGACCAACTGGTCCACGACCTCGGCGACTGGACGCTCGAGGAGGTCGATCAGCGCGCGAGCTACTACGACTCCGCCGATCTGCGTCTCACGCGCGCGGACGTGAGCCTGCGGTACCGCTCGGACGACGGGTGGACGGTGAAGCTGCCCCAGAGCCGAAAGCGCCAGTCATTCGTGCGGGCGGAGCACCACTTCCCGTGCGACTCGGGCTCGCCCCCCGCCGCGGCGGCGGACCTCGTGCGGGCGTGGATCCGGTCCGAACCTCTC
>JAODBH010000096.1 GCA_025463865.1 Actinomycetes bacterium
AGCCCACGCGGCGGAGCCCCGAACGGGGTTCGGCCGACCACCGCGAGCGCGAGGCTCCCGCCCAGATGTCCTACACTCGCCCCTGCTCTGGCGGGCGGGGGCCGAGGGGCGATTGGCCTTCCCGCGCCGTACCCTGCGCGAAAGGCTGCCCACTCCACCATGGTCGATCCGGATCCCCGAGCAGTTGTGGAAACCAGCGCCGACCCGACTCCCGGCGCCAGCGGCGCGCCGGGCTCCGAGCCCGAGGTCGTGGTCATCGGCGCGGGTCCCGCAGGCCTCACGGCGGCATACATGCTGACCAAGCACGACACCCCGTCGACGATCCTCGAGTCGGACGAGGTCGTCGGGGGCATCAGCCGTACCGTCGAGCGTGACGGCTGGCGCTTCGACATCGGCGGTCACCGCTTCTTCACCAAGGTGAAGCCGGTCGACGACCTGTGGTTCGAGATCCTCGGCGAAGACGACTTCCTGCGCCGCCCGCGTCTGAGCCGCATCTTCTACAAGGGCAAGTACTACAACTACCCGCTCGTCCCGATGAACGCGCTCCGCAACCTCGGGCCGATCGAGTCGCTGCGCTGCGTGGGCTCCTACGCGTGGGTGCGGGTCAACCCGCCGAAGAACCAGGAGACGCTCGAGGGCTGGGTCGCGGCGCGTTTCGGCTGGCGCCTCTACCGCACGTTCTTCAAGACCTACACCGAAAAGGTGTGGGGCGTGCCGGCCTCGTCGCTCGGCTCCGACTGGGGCGCGCAGCGGATCAAGAACATGTCGCTGTTGAAGGCCGGCCTCGAGGCGATCAAGCCCAAGGCGCTGCGCTCGAAGGACAAGAGCAAGCAGGTCACCAGCCTGATCGAGGAGTTCAACTACCCGAAGTACGGCCCCGGGATGATGTGGGAGCGGGCCACCGAGCTCGTCACCGACAAGGGCAGCAAGGTCCACTTCCGCTCGAAGGTGACGAAGATCCGGCACGAGAACGGCGCGGCCGTCTCCGTCACCGCGGAGACCGACGGCACGCCGACCACGTATCCGGCCACGCACGTGATCTCGTCGATGCCGATGAGCCACCTGCTCGAGGCGATGGACCCGCCGGTGCCCGCCGAGGTGACCGCCGCCGCGCACGGGCTGAAGTACCGCGACTTCATGACCGTCGCGCTGGTCGTCCCGGAGTCGGTCGGCTTCCCCGACAACTGGATCTACATCCACGACCCGCAGGTCCGCGTCGGCCGCATCCAGAACTTCGGGGTCTGGTCGCCGTACATGGTCAAGGACGGGCGCACCTGCCTCGGCCTCGAGTTCTTCGTGAACGAGGGCGACGACATGTGGAGCAAGTCCGACGCCGACCTCATCGAGCAGGGCAAGCGGGAGCTCGAGTACCTCGGCCTCGCCAAGGCCGACCAGATCGAGGCCGGCTACGTCGTGCGGGTGCCGAAGGCCTATCCGGTCTACGACAGCAAGTACCAGGCCAACGTCGACGTCCTGCGCGGCTGGATCAAGGAGCACACGCCCAACGTGTTCCCGACCGGCCGCAACGGGATGCACAAGTACAACAACCAGGACCACTCGATGCTCACCGCCATGCTCTCGGTCGAGAACATCTTCGGCGCCCACCACGACGTGTGGGAGGTCAACGTGGAGGACGAGTACCACGAGGAAGGCTCCGGGAGCGAGGAAGGCCGAGGCACGGGCCGCGCGGCCCCCATGCTCCCCGACGACTACACCCCGTCGGACCATTGACGCAGCTGTTCCCACGATGGAAGCGGCCGAGCGGCGTGCCCGTCGTCCGGTCCCTGTAGGGCCGAGCACGCCGTGGAGGCCGTGCCTACGATGCCCGACACCGACCCGCCGTCCGCAGGAGCCAGGTTGACCCAGGACGATGCGCTGCCGCCCCGGACCGGCGATCCGTCGGCGCCGAGCGTCGAACAGCTCGCCGAGCTGGCGAGCGGGTCCGGTCTCCATCGCGTCAACATCCTGGCCTGGCGCGACCTCGAGGACCCGGAGGCGGGCGGCTCGGAGATCCACGCCGCCAACATCGCCAAGCTCTGGGCGGAGGCCGGCATCGAGGTCACGATGCGCACGTCGTTCTCGGCCGGCATGCCGCAGGTCGGCTGGCGCGACGGCTACCGCGTCATCCGGAAAGCCGGCCGCTACATGGTGTTCCCGCGTGCCGCGTTCTCCGAGACGATGGGTTGGCACGGCAACCGCGACGGGCTGGTCGAGATCTGGAACGGCATGCCCTTCTTCTCGCCGCTCTGGGTGCGCGGACCCCGGTGCGTGTTCCTCCACCACGTGCACAAGCAGATGTGGCAGATGGCGCTCCCGCCGCGGCTCGCGCTCGCCGGCGACACGCTCGAGCGCCGCGTCGCGCCGAAGCTCTACCGGCAGACGCCCGTGATCACCCTCTCCGAGTCGAGCAAGCACGAGCTGGTGCACGAGCTCGGCTTCCGTTCCGAACGGGTCACCGTCGTACCCCCGGGCATCGACCCGATGTTCCACCGGGGCGGGCAACGTTCGCCCACGCCGCTGGTCGTCGCGGTCGGCCGCCTGGTGCCGGTGAAGCGCTTCGACCTCCTCATCGAGGCGCTGGTCGACCTCAAGACCCGCGTCCCGGCCCTCGAGGCCGTCATCGTCGGCGAGGGCTACGAGAACGACATGCTGCACGCGTTGCGGGAGAAGCACGGCGCCGAGGACTGGTTGACGCTGGCCGGCCGGCTCTCCGACGCCGACCTGATCGCCCTCTACCAGCGGGCCTGGGTGCTCGCGAGTGCGAGCGCCCGTGAGGGCTGGGGAATGACGATCACCGAGGCCGCCGCGTGTGGCACGCCGGCCGTCGTCACCAGGATCCCCGGTCACGTCGACGCGGTGGTGGAAGGCTCGAGCGGTCTGCTCGTCGACGACCCCGCCGACCTCTCGGGCGCGATCGGCTCGATCGTCGCGGATCCGCAGCTCCTCGATCGGCTGTCCGCAGGCGCGCTCGCGAACGCCGAGCGCTACACGTGGGCCGCGACCGCATACAAGACGCTCGCCGTCCTCGCCGCCGACGCGCAGCGCCGGAGGCCGTAGCCGATGACGACGGCGGAGGAGACCCGCGCCGAGCGACGGCGAGCGGGGAACGGTGTGACGACGACCGGAGGGCCCAACATCGGCCAGCCGGTGCCGCGCACCGCGGGCGACGCGAGCCAGCGGCTGCGCGTGCTCGGCTACGCACTCCTCGCAGCCCTCTCGTACATCCCGCTCCTGCTCACCGACCCCGGCAAGATCTCCGCCGACACCAAGCAGTACCTGTACCTGGACCCGGCCCGCATGCTCGGGCGCGCGGTCTCGATGTGGGACCCCAACATCGGGCTCGGCACCGTCACCCACCAGAACATCGGTTACGTGTTCCCGATGGCGCCGTACTACTGGCTGTTCCGCACGATCGACGTGCCGGTGTGGGTGGCGCAGCGGCTCTGGCTCGGCACCATCCTGTTCGCGGCCGGGCTCGGTGTGCTCTACCTGATGCGCACCCTCGGCGTGAAGGGCCCGGGGGTTCCGGTCGCCGCGCTGGCGTTCATGCTGAGCCCCTACTCGCTCGACTACGCGGCGCGCATCTCCGCCATCCTGCTGCCGTGGGCGGCGCTGCCGTGGATGATCGCGCTGGTCGTGCGGGCGCTCCGTGAACGGGGCTGGCGCTATCCCGCGTGGTTCGCCATCACGGTCACCATCGTCGGCGGCGTCAACGCCACGTCGTTGATCTACGCCGGACTCGGTCCGGTGCTGTGGATCTTCTGCGCGGTGTGGGTGAACCACGAGGTGTCCTTCCGGCGCGCGGCGGCGACCGTCGGACGCATCGGCCTGCTCACCGTGGTGACGTCGCTCTGGTGGATCAGCGGTCTGCGCACGCAGGCCGGCTACGGCCTCGACGTCCTCAAGTTCACCGAGACGATCGAGACCGTCGCCAAGACCTCCCTCGCGCCCGAGACCCTCCGCGGCCTCGGCTACTGGTTCTTCTACGGCCAGGACAAGCTCGGCCCGTGGATCCAGGCCGGGTCCGACTACACGCAGCACCTGTGGCTCATCCTCGTGGGTTACGGGCTCGCCGCGCTGGCGCTGCTCGCCGCGGCCAGCATCCGCTGGCGTTACCGGGTGTTCTTCGTGCTGATGCTCCTCGTCGGCACGACCATCGCGGTCGGGGCCTACCCCTACGACAACCCGAGCCCGCTCGGGGCACTGTTCAAGCGCGTCGCCGAGGGCTCGACGGCCGGGCTCGCCATGCGCAGCACGGCGCGTGCGGTGCCGCTCGTCGTGCTCGCGACCGCGGTGCTCCTCGGGATGGGGGTCAACGCGCTCGCCGGCCGTTGGCAGGCGCCGAAGCTGCGGTCGCGCGGGGTGCTCGTCGCCGGGCTCGTCGGCGTGCTCGTCCTCGTCAACATGCCGTCGATCTTCACCGGCAGCTGGTACGGCCCCAACCTCGAGCGTCCGGAGTCCATCCCGCAGTACTGGAAGGACGCGATCAAGTACCTCGACGCCCAGCCGCACAACACCCGCATCCTCGAGCTTCCCGGCGCCGACTTCTCGTCGTACCTCTGGGGCAACACCGTCGACCCGATCACGCCCGGCCTCACCAACCGGCCCTATGTCGCCCGCGAGCTCATCCCCTACGGATCGCCCGCGTCCGCCGACCTGTTGATCGCGCTCGACCGCCGCCTGCAGGAGAACGTCCTCGACGTGAACGCGATCGCGCCCGTGAGCCGGTTGATGAGCGTCGGCGACGTCGTGCTGCGCAACGACCTCGAGGTCGACCGCTACAACCTCGCCCGGCCCCGCGTGGTCAAGCAGGAGTTCACGCCCACTCCCGCCGGCCTCGACCCGCCTGTCGACTTCGGGTCGAAGCTTCCCGGCCACACCTTCTACCCGCTGCTCGACGAGATCGCGCTGGCCGCGCCGCCGACGCTCACCGACCCGGCGCCGGTGCAGGCGTTCGGGGTGAGCAAGACCATCCCGATCGTCCGCACCAACTCGGCGGCCGCGCCGATCGTGCTGTCGGCCGACGGTGAAGGCGTTGTCGAGGCGGCTGCGAGCGGTGCGATCGACGGTTCGCAGCTGCTCCTGTACTCGGGCTCGTTCACCACGCCGGCCGAGCTGCGCAAGGCCGTCGTCCCCGGCTCGACCCTCATCGTCACCGACTCGAACCGCAAGCGGGCCCGTCGTTGGAGCACCGTCCGCGACAACCTCGGGTTCACCGAGCAGGCCAACCAGACGACGCTCGCCTTCGACCCGAACGACGCCCGGCTCGACGTGTTTCCCGGCGCCTCGACGAAGGCGCAGACCGTCGTGGAGCAGCGCGGCGTGAAGTCGGTCGTCGCGACGCGCTACGGGAACCCGGTCTCCTACACACCGGAGGACCGGCCGGCCCGGGCCATGGACGGCGACCTCACCACGGCCTGGAAGGTCGGCGCGTTCGACAACGTGAAGGGCGAGCGCATCCTCGTCGAGCTCCAGAAGTCGATCACCACCGACCGCATCAACCTCGTGCAGCCGCAGAAGGGTCCGCGCGACCGCTGGATCACCCAGGCGACCCTGCACTTCGAGGACGCGGCGGGGAAGGCCGTCGGGTCCGACGTGCCGATCACCCTGGGCCAGGCGTCACGCGTTCCGGCCGGCGAGACGGTCACCTTCCCGAGCCGGACGTTCGCGTCGGTCTCGCTGAAGATCGACGGCACCAACCGCGGCCAGCTCGACGACTACAAGGGTGTGAGCGCGGTCGGGTTCGCCGAGATGCGGATGCACGACGGCGGCGCCCAGTCCCAGGCTCCCGACGTCAAGGTCGACGAGGTCGTGCGCATGCCCACCGACCTGACGGCGGCCGAAGGTGCGGCCTCGCTGCAGCACCCGCTCGTCTACCTCATGGAGCGGCTGCGCACGACGCCGGTGCCGCCCCGCTACGACGAGGAGCTGCTCCTCGCCCGGAGCTTCGGCGTGCCTGCCGCCCGTGCGTTCGCGCTCACGGGTGAGGCCCGCATCGAGGACACGGCCCCCGACAGCACCGTCGACACCGTCCTCGGATATCCGGACGCCGCGCACGGCGGGGTGACGGCAACCTCGAGCGAGCACCTGCCGGGCGATGTGCAGGCGAGGGCGTCGAGCGCGATCGACGGCGACCCGTCGACCGCGTGGCAGACCCCGTTCGCCGGCATCCTGAACCAGTGGATCCAGTTCAAGTCGGCCACGCCGGTCACCTTCGACCACCTCGACCTGCAGCTGCTCGCCGATGGCCGTCATTCGGTGCCCACGCGGATCCGCGTCGAGGCCGGCGGTCAGACCCGCGTGGTCACCCTGCCCGCGGTCACCGACCAGACCACGCCCAACGCGGTGGCGAAGGTGACGACGCCCACGTTCGAGCCCCTCACCGGCGACACGGTGCGGGTCACCATCGACGCGATGCGACCGGTGCAGACGGTCGAGTACTACTCGACCTACCCGATCGTGATGCCGGCAGGCATCGCGGAGCTGGGCATCCCGGGCCTCGCCCGGGGGACGGCACCCGCGCAGCTGAGCGGCGCGTGCCGTACGGACCTCCTCAAGGTCGACGGCAAGCCGGTGCCGGTGTCGATCACGGGCACGCTCGCCGACGCCGAGGTCCGCAACGCGCTGAAGGTCACCCCGTGCGGGTCCGCCGCCGCCGGCATCCAGCTCGGCAAGGGTGACCACCTCCTCCGCTCGGTCGTCGGCCGATCGACCGCGATCGACCTCGACGCACTCTCGTTGTCCTCGGCCCGGGGCGGCGCGGCGGGGG
Source organism: Actinomycetes bacterium (assembly GCA_025463865.1). GTDB lineage: Bacteria > Actinomycetota > Acidimicrobiia > IMCC26256 > Chersky-534 > Chersky-534. The sequence continues at coordinate 6,770 of JAODBH010000096.1, forward strand.
TCACGCCCACACCGGGCGCGGAGCCGGCCAAGGGCGGCTCCAGCGGCCCGAAGGTGACGGTCACCCACGACGGCCGGACCGGCAAGACGGTGAAGATCACCGGCGCCACGAAGCCGTTCTGGCTCGTGCTGGGCCAGAGCCGCAACACCGGATGGGTCGCCAGCGGGGGATCGGGCGCCCACGTCGGCAAGCCGACACTGGTCGACGGCTACGCGAACGGCTGGTTGGTCACGCCCAAGGCTTCGGGCGGGACGATCACCGTCCACCTCGACTGGACGCCTCAGCGGTTCGTCTGGGCGTCGCTCATCCTCTCGGCCCTCGGGGTCGCGGTGTGCCTGGCGCTCGTGGTCGTCCTCGGCCTGCGCCGCCGCCGTCGCCCGGCCGAGCTCGAAGCGTCGACGGTCACACCCGCGCCGCGGTTCGTCTCGCCGTTCGGTGGCCGCAGCCGGACCAACGGCATCGCGATCAACACCTTCGTGCCCGTCATCGCGTTGTTCGTCGGCGGCATCCTCATGAACCCGGCCGTCGGCGTGCTGATGGGTGTGGTCGCGGTGCTGGTCCTGCGGTTCGGGCGACTACGCCCGCTGCTCACGCTGGGCGCGCCGGCCGCGTTGATGCTCGCCGGCCTCTACATCGCCGCGCAGCAGTACCGGCACAACTTCACCGCCCGCTTCGAATGGCCGACCCTGTTCTCCCGCATCCACGTGCTCGGCTGGATCGCGGTCCTGTTCGTGGCGCTCGACGTGCTCATCGACGTCCTCCGGGAACGGCAACGCGAACGGCAGCGGTCGGCCCCGCCCCGGCGCGGTCGCACCCCGGTGAAGCCGATCGACGACATCTCGGTCTGAAGCGTCGCGCCGTAAAGTTTCGCCATGGCACCCAAGTCGTTCATCCTCACGTCCGAGCTCCACGACTACCTCATGGCCCACGGGACACGCCCCGACCCGGTGCAGGCGGCGCTGATCGAGCGGACCGCCGAGCTCGGCGGGATCTCCGGCATGCAGATCGCGCCCGAGCAGGGCGCCTTCATGGAGATGCTCACCCGCCTCATCGGCGCGCGCGAGGCCGTCGAGGTCGGGACGTTCACCGGCTACTCCGCCCTGTCCATCGCCCGCGGCTTGCCCGACGACGGCCACCTGTTGTGCTGCGACGTGAGCGAGGAGTGGACCGCGATCGGCCGGGCCGCGTGGGCGGAGGCCGGGGTCGCCGACAAGATCGAGCTGCGCATCGCACCGGCGGCCGAGACGCTCCGGAGCCTGCCGGTCGAGCCCCGCTTCGAGCTTGCGTTCATCGACGCCGACAAGCCCGCCTACCCCGTCTACTACGAGGAGATCCTGCCGCGGCTCCGGGCCAACGGCGTGATCCTCGTCGACAACACGCTCCAGGGCGGCGGAGTGCTCGACCCCGCCGAGCACTCCGAGAACGTCGAGGCCATGCGCGCGTTCAACGACATGCTCGCGGCCGACGACCGCGTCGACGTCGTGATGCTCCCGATCGCCGACGGCCTCACCCTCGCCCGCAAGCGCTGACGGCCTGCCCCGATGACGTGCGTCTCTCGAGCACACATGTTGTGCTCGAGGGACGCACGAAACTCTGGGCCGGTACCCGTGGACGGGGCCGAAGCCGACGGCCTCGCCCTTCTAGAACTTCCCGGTGCGGCCGTAGCGGTAGTAGCCGGCGAAGGTGGTGTTGATCTCTTCGGGGATCGGCACGACCTCGCCCATCAGCCGGGCGCCCCAGATGATCTCGGCGGTGCGCTCGACCAGGTGCCCGACGTGGAGCACGTCGTGGAGGTTCTTCGCCACCGCGAAGAGGCCGTGGTTGGCCATCAGCACGCAGCTCTTGTCGGCGACCCACTTGGCGACCTCGGCCCCGAGCTCGTCGGAGCCGGTGGTCTTGTAGTCGGCCACCTCGACGTCGCCGCCGACGTAGACGACGAACTCCTCGATGACGGCCGGGATCGGCTGCCGCGTGAGGGCGAACATCGTCGCGAACTTGGCGTGGCAGTGCATGGTGGCGTTGATCTCGGGATACAGCTTGAGCGCGCCGAGGTGCAGCGCCTTCTCGGTGGTCGGCTTGCGCTCGCCCTCGATCACGTTGCCGTCGAGGTCGCAGACCACGAGATCGTCGAGCGTCATCGTCATGTAGTCGACCGAGCTGGGCGTGAGCACCGCGTTGCCGTCGGCCAGGCGGGCCGCCATGTTGCCGGCGGTGCCCTCGACGAGCCCCGAGCTCGACATCTCCTGCGCGGCGTCGAGCAGCTGCTGCTTGACCTCGTCGTTGCTCAGCTCTTGGGTCATGACGGCAGTACCTCCGGGTTCACGATGTTGACGGGCCGCTTGCCCGCCAGGAGCAGAGCGAGGTCGTCGGCGATGATGCGGGAGTGGTTCGCCTCGGTGTCCCACGTGGCGCCACCGATGTGCGGCGTCAGGACCACGTTGCCCATCCCGACCAGCGGGTGGTCGGTGGCGAGGCGCTCGCCGATGAAGTGGTCGAGCCCGGCCCCGAAGAGGTGGCCCTGCTGCAGCGACTCGACCAGGGCGTCGGTGTCGTGGAGCATCGCCCGGGCCGTGTTGATGAAGATGGCCCCTTCCTTCATCGCGGCGTACTGCTCCTTGCCGATCATGCCGGTGGTCTCGGGGGTCACCGCGGTGTGCATCGAGACGACGTCCGACTCCGCGAGGAGGTCCTCGAGCGAATGGGTGGCGTCGGCGGCGTAGGGGTCGTGGGCGATGACCTTCATGCCGAGGCCCTCGAGCCTCCACTTGGTCGCGCGACCAACCGCGCCCAGTCCGACGAGACCGACGGTCCGCCCGGCGAGCTGCCACGTGCGGAAGCGCTGGTACGGGATCTTGCCGTCGCGATACGTCTCGCCCTCGCGCACGTCGAGATCCGCGCGGACGACGCCCCGGTTGACCGCGTAGAGGAGCGCGACGGTCATCTCGGCCACCGCGTCGGCGTTGCGGCCGGGCGCCCGGAGCACCGGGATGCCCTTCTCGGTGGCGGCGGCGATGTCGACGTTCTCGGGCCCGCCGCGGCAGACGCCGATGGCCTTCAGCGAAACGTCGAACACCTCGGGGCCCTTCACCGAGTCGGACTCGACGATGAGGATGTCGCAGCCCTCGGCCTCGAGGCGCTCGGCGAGCTGCTCACCCTTGTAGAGGCGCAGCGGCACCTGGTCGATCCAGGGGTCGTAGACGACGTCGACGAGGGACTTGAGGGTGTCGAAGCCCTCGCCGCGGAAGGGCGCGGTCACGAGCGCCTTGGATCGGTCTGCCACTGGGGGCCTCTCTGTGGACGTACGGGACCAGGTTCGGGCGGGTCCGGGGACCGGGGCATTCTCGCACGGAGGTGACGTGAGCGTCAGCTTCGTCGGGTGCTGTGCAGCTGCCGGCTCCGGTGTCGGTTCGGATGCGTTCAGGCTGACGGCCGTGTCAGGATGCGCCCGTCGCTGACCGAGGGGGTAACCGGCCGATGCCGATCCACTACGAGAAGGACGACGAGCACGTCGTCCTCATCACGATCGACCGGCCCGAGTCCCGCAACTCGGCCGACATGGAGCATTTCAAGCAGCTCCGTGAGGCCTGGGACCGCTTCGACGAGGACGACGACGCGTGGGTCGCGATCATCACCGGCGTCGGTGAGGCCTTCTTCAGCGGTGCCGACCTGAAGCTCTACATCCCCCAAATCACCGGTCTCCAGCAGCGGTTGGCCGAGGAGGGCGTCGACGAGATCGACGGCTACAAGCTCAGTGACGGCACGAAGGCGGTCCTGCGGGGCTCGAAGATCTACAAGCCGATCATCGCCGCGGTCAACGGCTTCTGCACCGCGGGCGGGATGGAGATGCTCGGCGGCGTCGACATCCGGGTCGCGTGCCCGGAGGCCAAGTTCGCGGTGATGGAGCCGAAGCGGGGCCTCTTCGCCGGCGGTGGGACGACCGTGCGCCTCCCGCGCCAGATCCCGTTCCCCCAGGCGATGGAGTTCCTCCTCTGCGCCGACCTCATCCCCGCCGATCGGGCGCTCGAGATGGGCTTGCTCAACGCCGTCGTCCCGAAGGATCAGCTGCTCGACAAGGCGTACGAGTACGCGCGGCGGATCACGGCCAACGCGCCGTTGGCGGTGCAGGCGACGAAGCGATCGGTGATGGAGGGTCTCGGGATGGAGCTGCGGGAGGCCTACAAGAACGAGAGCCGGATCAGCACGACGATCTTCCGGACCGAGGACGCCCAAGAAGGCCCGAAGGCCTTCGCCGAGAAGCGCCCGCCGGTCTGGAAGGGAAGGTAGGCCCTGTGTCCATCGCCGTCGACCCGAACGCACCCTGTCTCGTCGGAGGGGCGAAGCACACCTGGCCGAAGTCGTCCGACGTCGACGCACCCGAGCCGCTCGACATGTGGGAGCTCGTCGTCCGCGAAGCCGCGGCCGACGTGCGGGCGTCACACGATGTCCTCGCGGCGATCGAGAGCGCGCAGATCGTCTACACGCAGAGCTGGCAGTACGACGACCCCGTCGGCCGGCTGAGCGAACGCCTCGGGATCGAGCCCAAGCATCGCTTCTACTCGGGCATCGGCGGGACCACGCCCCAGCTGTTGCTCCAGGAAGCCGGCGCCGCGATCCTGCGCGGCGAGCTCGACGTCGCGCTGGTCACCGGAGCCGAGTCGCTCGACACGCTGAAGAAGATCCGGGCCCGGGGCGAGAAGCCCGCGTGGAGCTTCAAGGACCCGGAGAAGAAGCCGTTCCCGTACGAGGCGCCCTTCCTGCCGGCGGAGACCGCGCACGACGTCTTCCACGCGTGGCTCACCTTCGCGATGTTCGACAACGCCCGGCGCGGGCATCGCGGGATCGGGCTCGACCAGCACCGGGCCGACCTGGGCGAGCTGTGGCACCGCTTCAGCCAGGTGGCGGCGAAGAATCCGTACGCGTGGTTCCCGGTCGAGCGCTCGGCGGAGGAGGTCGCGACCGTCACCCCGACGAACCGGCTCGTGGGGTACCCGTACACGAAGTACATGGTGTCGATCATGGACGTCGACATGGCTGCGGCCGTGATCCTGATGTCGCACGCGAAGGCCGACGCCATGGGCGTCCCGCCCGAGGACCGCGTGTACCTGCGCGGCTGGTGCTATGCCACCGACCCGCACTACGTCGCGGGGCACCGCGACATGTGGCGCTCGCCCGCGATGGCGGCCGCGTCGGGTGAGGCCCTGGCGCGCGCGGGTGTCGGCATCGACGACATCGCGCACATCGACCTCTACTCGTGCTTCGCGTCGTCGGTCGACTTCGCGCGCGACGCGCTCGGTGTGCGGGACGGCGATTCCCGCTCCCTGACCGTCACCGGCGGCCTGCCGTACCACGGTGGTGCGGGCAGCGACTACATGACCCACTCGATCGCGACCATGGCCGACGTCCTGCGGGCCGACCCCGGCTCGTTCGGGCTGCTGTCGGGCGTCGGCATGCACATGACCAAGCACGTCTACGGCATCTACTCGACCACGCCGGGCCCGGTGGTGCCGGGCGACCGCGAGCGCGTGCAGGCCGAGCTCGACGCGGCGGGGGAGCCGACCGTGGTGGACAGCTACGCGGGTCCCGCCACCGTCGCGGCGTATTCGATCGCCCACGGTCGGACCGGTCCCGACTTCGGCGTCGCGATCGTCGACCTCCCCGAGCGTGATTCCCGCGCCTACGCCAAGATCACCGACCCCGACCTGATGGCCGACGCCGAGACCAACGAGCTCGTCGGCCGCACCGTCACCCTCACCACCGACGGGAAGTCGAACGTCGCCACCTGGTGACCCGCGCTGTTCGTGCGTCCCTCGAGCACAACATGTGTGCTCGAGGGACGCACAAAACTCGAGGCACGTCAGTCGGTGTCGTCGGTGAGGATCACGCGGTTGCCGCGGTCCCACTTCACGTAGTTCCAGGCCCAGTTCACGAGGACGACCACCCGGTTCCGGAAGCCGATCAGGAACACGAGGTGCAGCCCGAGCCAGCTCAGCCAGCCGAGGGTGCCACCGAACCGGATGCGGAACGGCAGCTCCGCGACCGCGGCGCGCCGGCCGATGGTCGCCATCGTCCCCTTGTTGATGTAGCGGAACGGCCGGGTCGACTGACCCCGCTCGCGTCGCTTGATGCTGCGGGCGACGTGTCGGCCGCCCTGCATGGCCACCGGCGCCAGTTGCGGGAGCGGCTTGCCGTGCCGATCCTTCGCGGCGGCGAGGTCGCCGATGACGAAGACCTCGGGGCGGCCGGGAACCGTGAGGTCGGGGAGCACGACGATCTCGCCGCGTTCGGTCTGCTCCAGCCCGAGCCAGTCGGCCATCGGGTTCGCCTTCACGCCCGCGGTCCAGATCGTCGTCGTCGTCGGGATGGTGGTGTTGTCGGCGAGGTGCACGGCGGACATCTCGACCGCCTGGATCGCGACGCCGAGCCGCACGTCGACGCCGCGTTGACGGAGGTCGCGCAGCGCCTCGGCCTGGGAGCGGGGCGAGAAGGTGCCGAGGAGCACGTCGGTCATCTCGACCAACACCACCTGGGCCCGATTGACGTCGAGATGCTTGAAGTCCTTCGCCAGCACCTTCTCGATGAGCTCGGCGAGCGCACCGCACAGCTCGACACCCGTCGGCCCACCGCCCGCCACGACGAAGGTCAGCGCGCCCTGGTCGACGAGGGCCGGATTCGCGTTGGCGGCCTCGAAGCGACGCAGGACCCGGCTGCGGATGCGGGTCGCGTCCGCCATCGTCTTGAGCGGGATCGCATGCTCGCTCACCCCCGGAATCCCGAAGTCGCTGCTCACCGCGCCGGCGGCGAGCACGAGCCAGTCGTACGGAATCGACGGACCGTTGTCGACCTGCACCTCGCGACGCTCGAAGTCGATGGCGTGCACGGTCGCCATCCGAGCCTCGACGTTCGGGTCCGGCTGGACGATCCCCCGCACGCTGGGCGCGATGTCGTCGGACGCGAGACCCGCGGTGGCCACCTGGTAGAGGAGCGGCGAAAAGGTGTGGAAGTTGTGCTGATCGACGATCGTCACGTCGAGGGGCGCGCCGCCCAACGCCTTCGCAGCCGTGATCCCCCCGAACCCGGCCCCCACGATCACCACCTGCGGCAGCTTCACGCCCCCAACCGTAAGCCTCCGCCCGTCCCCCGCACGCTTTGAGCGTCCCCCGAGCACGACATGTGTGCTCAGGAGACGCACAAAGACCGGCGGAGGTCGCCGACGATTCCGGCAGGGTCGTTCAGGGCCTGATGGGTGACGCGGTGGACCCTCCAGCCCGCGGCCGCGAGGCGACTCTGGCGGGCCAGGTCCCGTTCCCAGGCGCAGCGGTCTGCGTGGAAGGCAACGCTGTCGACCTCCAGGACGACGCGGTGATCCGGCCACGCGAAGTCGACCCGCGCGACGAACTGCGAGCCGTCGATGATCTCGAACTGGGGCGTCGCTCTCGGCAAGCCGCTGTCTCGAAGGATGATGGCGGCGCGACTCTCGAGCGGGCTCTCGGCCGACGGACTCCCTTCCGAGATCTTCAGTTCGAGCACGGCTCTGATGTCCGTCGTGCCGAATCGGCGCCGCAACCGTTCGAGATCCTTGCCGACCGACGCCAGGGACGTGAGTCCTCGATGGCAGGCGTCGTCAAGCGCGATCTCGACGTCGCGGGACGGTACGACCGACGAGAGGTCGATGATCGTGCGGGTCGCCGACGTCACTCCGATTCCGTCGAGGGTGGTCGTATCCCGACTCCCCTCGAGGAAGAAGGATTCGTGCCAGACGACCGCAGCCGGTTTCCGCCTGCGGTGCCGGTATGCGGTGACCTCGGCAGGAGCTTGCGAGAATCCCGGAAGTCCCCAGATACGGGCCGCGGCCCGGTGTGACGCTACGGCCGGTCCGGCCAGGCAAGCGGCCATGACGGTGAGATTCCAACTGGCCGGGGTCGTTGCCGCTCGATACACGCCGGCGTCGGCGGGCAACCAGCGAGCTCGTTCCAGCCGGTAGCCGATCATCCGGGCTGTGTATCCGGCCTCGAGTGCCTGCTGGCGCGAAAACGCTCCATGCTGTTCTGCGGCCAGCCGAGCGATCGTTGCGTCGGCTGGCGTCCCTCGTCCGTGAGAAGCCATGCGGGCATTGAACCGACGACCTGTGACCACTACGGCGTTCGTGCGTCCCTGGAGCACACATATCGTGCTCGTGGGACGCACGAACCGCTAGCGCACCTCGAGGGACCAGGGGGAGTTGTGCGCGACCAGGAGGTCGAGGAACGGGAGGGAGTCGAAGGCTTCGGGCCCGAGGACTCCGGTGCCGCTCCAGACGCCGGTGGCGAGGAGCTCCAAGGCGATCACGGGGTTGATGGCCGTCTGCCAGACGACGGCCTGGGAGCCGTACTCGCGCATCGTCCGGTCGTTGTCGGCCACGTGGTACAGGTAGACCTCCCGGGGCGAGCCGTCGACGCCCGTCCCGCGCACCCACGTGCCCGCGCACGTGAGGCCGTGCATGCGGTCGCCCAGATCGGCGGGGTTCGGAAGCGCGGCCGCGACGACGTCACGCGGTGACACCGACACGCCGCGCACCGAGATCGGCTCGGTGCCGTCGAGATGCAGCTTGTGGATCGACTGCAGCACGGTGATGAAGTCCTCACCCAGCCCGTACTTGAACGTGACCCGGTTGCAGTCGATCCACCGGGGGATGAGCAGCACCTCTTCGTGCTCGACGTTGACGCACTCCACCGGTCCGATGCCCTCGGGAAAGCGGAAGGTCTCGGGCTCCGAGAACGGCGGCGTCGTGTACCACCCGCGCTCGCGCTCCCAGACGACGGGCGGATTGAGGCACTCCTCGATCGTCGTCCAGATCGAGAAGGTGGGCGCGAAGGCCTCGCCGTCGACGGTGATGTTGCTGCCGTCGCGCACGCCGATCTCGTCGATCGAGCGAAAGAGGTGGTCGGCGGCGTAGCGGGCGAACACGTCCGACAACCCGGGCTCCACGCCGATGCCCACGAGCGCCAACAGACCCGCCGCCTCCCATTCCGCGGCCACCGCGAACTGGGCGTCGCCGAGCTTCTCGCCGGTCAGCGCGTGAGGCTCGGACGGGTGCGGATGCGACAACGTCATCGCCATGTCGAGGTAGGTGCACCGCGCGTCGTAGGCGGCGGCGAAGATCGGCGGGTTGAACCGCGGGTCGCACGCGTTGACGATGACGTCGACCCGTTCGGTCCGAGCCAACTCCACGATCGAGTCGGCCGACGAGGCGTCGAGCGCGACGGCCGTGAACCGCGCGTCGCCGGTGCGGTCGACGACGGCCCGGGCCCGGTCGCGGTCCACGTCGGCCAGCACGAAGGCTTCGAAGAAGTCGCGCCGGGCCGCGATGCCGGCGATCGCGCCACCCACACCTCCGGCTCCCACCACCAGGATCCGCATCCCGGGAACCTAGGCCGTCGGTTCGGGATCCGCTGTCGGTTCGGGATCATCGGTCCGCCCGGTCCCCGAGGACGCCCGCGCCGGCGCGCCGTTCCCGGCCGCCTCGGTGCCCGCCGCGCCCGGCATCGGTGGTAGAGCCGCCGCCGCGAGTCGACCGCCGTCGGCCATCAGCAACCGGATGGCGGCGGTGGCGTCGGGTCCCGGCATCCCCCAGCCCGGTTGATAGCCGAACACGTGGGCCAGCCCGCGCGAACCGAAGTTCTCGTCGATGACCTCGAGGTGCTCCGGGCCGACGAGCGCGGGATGCGGCTGTCCGCACGCCCGCGACAGCTCGAGGATCTCCTTGCGCAGCTGCTCGAGATAGTGCGCGACCCGGACGGATTTCAGCTCGGGGTCGAGGCCGCGCATCCGCCACGGTGAGTTCGTGGTGACACCCGTGGGACAGCGTCCGGTGTGGCAGCGCTGCGCTTGGATGCAGCCGATCGACAGCATCGCCTCCCGGCCGACGTTGATGCCGTCGGCGCCCAGCGCGAAGGCCAGCAGCGCGCGCTGCGGCAGCCCGAGTCGCCCGCCGCCGATGAAGACGAGCCGGTCGGTCACGCCTGCGTCGGCGAAGATCCCGTAGACCCGTGCAAATCCGATCTTGAACGGCAGCGCCACGTGGTCACTGAATGCGAGCGGCGCCGCGCCAGTACCGCCCTCGCCGCCGTCGATGGTCAACCAGTCGACTCCACGGGTGCCGTCCGCCATGAGGTGGGCCAGCTCGCGGAAGAAGGTGTCGTCGCCGACCGCGCTCTTGATGCCGACGGGGAGGCCGGTCTCCGAGGCGAGCAGCTCCACGAAGTCGAGCAGGCTGTCGGCGTCGTGGAACGCGCTGTGGGTCGACGGGCTGATGCAGTCGACCCCCGCCTGCACGCCACGGATCGCGGCGATCTCCTTGGTGACCTTCTCCCCCGGCAGCACGCCGCCGAGTCCGGGCTTGGCGCCCTGGGAGAGCTTGATCTCGACGGCCCGGATCTTGTCGTGGGTTCCGATCGTGTCGAGGAATCGGGGAAGGCTGAAGTTACCCGCGTGGTCCCGACAGCCGAAGTACCCGGTGCCGATCTGCCAGACGAGGTCACCGCCCCGATCGTGGTACTTGGTGACGCTGCCCTCGCCCGAACCCTGGAGGCAGCCGTCGATGCGGGCGCCCGCGTTGAGGGCCTCGACCGCGGCGGAGCTCAGGGAGCCGTAGCTCATCGAGCTGATGTTGACGACGGACCGCATGCGGAACGCGTGGGTGCGGCCGCGCGGGCCGCCGAGCACCTTGGCGCACGGCAGCGCGTTGCGGTCGTCGTAGCTCGGCTCGCCCACCCGGGGCTCGCGGAGCGGGAAGGTCGACTGCTTGACGATCAGGTAGCCCGGCGTGTGCTCGAGGTCGTTGTCGGTGCCGAAGCCGAAGTAGGTGTTCTCCCGTTTCGCCGAGGCGTAGATCCACCGTCGCTGGTCGCGGCTGAACGGCCGTTCGTGGTCGTTGTCGGTGACGATGTACTGACGCAGCTCCGGGCCGATGGCCTCCAGCAGGAAGCGCAGGTGCCCGACAACCGGGAAGACGCGCGGGATCGCCCGCTGCTTCTGGGTGACGTCGTACACCGCGACCGCCGCGAGGACGACGGCCATCGCCACGAGGACCCACTCCCACCAACGCACGGCGGGGATTCTGCCAGCCCTGGACCCCTGCCCCGGATCACGTCACCCTTCGTGCGTCCCAGGAGCACGATATGTGTG
>JAODBH010000097.1 GCA_025463865.1 Actinomycetes bacterium
TCCTCACCGGGGTCTTCGATCCGCCGCCTGCCGCCCTGTCGGTTCCGTGGGCGTATCTCGCGGTGGTCGCCGCCGTTTCCGTCGGGGCGGTCAGCGCGGCGGCTGCCGGTGCGGTGCGACGGGCCCGCCGGGCGCCAACCGCCGTGCTGCACGAGCTCTGACCCCGTGCGTCCTGGGAGCACACATATCGTGCTCCAGGGACGCACGAAGCTCCGGCCGCACGAAGCTCCGGGGCGCACGAAGGTCCGGCCGCACGAAGGTCCGGGCGGCGCGAGGATGGGCCGGTGCATCTCGCCCTGCTCGCCCTCGGCGCGTTCCTCGCCTCCGCCGTCGAGATGGTCGAGGCGCTGACGATCGTCCTCGCGGTTGGCGTGACCCGCGGTTGGCGCGCCGTCGCGCTCGGGTCCTCCGCCGCGTTCGTGGCGTTGGCGGCAGTCGTCGGCGCACTGGGCCCGGCGCTCACGCAGATCCCGATCGACGCGTTGCGCGTCGCGGTCGGAGGGCTCCTGCTCGTCTTCGGGCTGCAATGGTTGCGCAAAGCGGTGCTGCGCGCGTCGGGGCTCAAGGCGCTGCACGACGAAGCCGCGATCTACGCACGCGAGCTCGCCGAGCTCGGCGGTGCGACGGACGACGCGCCCCGAGGCGCGATGGACTGGTACGGGTTCACGGTCGCGTTCAAGGGGGTGTTCCTCGAAGGGCTCGAGGTGGCGTTCATCGTCGTCACGTTCGGGAGCACGCAGGGCCACGTCGGGATCGCGGCACTTGCTGCCGTCGCCGCGCTCGTCGTGGTTGCGATCGCCGGCGCCTTCCTCCACCGACCGCTCACCCGTGTGCCCGAGAACACGCTGAAGTTCGGCGTGGGCGTCATGCTCACCTCGTTCGGGATGTTCTGGGCCGCCGAGGGCGCCGGCGCCCACTGGCCCGGCGGTGACACGTTCATCCTGTTCCTGGTGCTCTACACCGCCGGATTCTCGTTGGGGCTGGTTGCGTGGCTGCGTCGACAACGACCCGCCGCGCCCGCCACGACCCAAGGCCAGGGCCAGGTGATCCCGTGAGAGCGTTCTTCGCGTTCTGGTACGACTTCATCGTCGGCGACGACTGGTTCGTAGCGGTCGGGATCATCGCGGCGATCGTCGTCACGTGGGTGCTGGCCGACGCGGGCGTCACCGCGTGGCCCGTGATCCTGATCGCGGTGCCGGCCGTGCTGCTGGCCTCGGTGCTCCGCCGACCGCGCTGACCCGTTGCTCAGCCCTGCTGGTCGCGGTTCAACGCGCTCCGGTGCCGGAGGTACTCGATCGCGATCGGAATCAGGGAGACGAGGACGATGACGACCACGGCGACATCGAGATAGTTGCCGATGCCGGGGAAGCGCTTGCCGAGGACCCATCCGAGCGTCAACATCCCGCAGGCCCACGCGACCCCACCGATCACGTTGTAGATCGTGAACCGGCGGTGGCTCATGTGCGACGCGCCGGCGACCACCGGGGCGAAGGTGCGGACGATGGGAACGAAGCGGGCCAACACGATCGTCTTCGGGCCGTGCCGCTCGAAGAAGCTCTCGGCCCGGGTCAGGAACTCGCGCTTGAACAGGCGCGAGTCGGGTCGGTCGAAGATCCCCGGACCGAAACGGCGGCCGATCAAGTACCCGACCTGGTCGCCCACCACCGCCGCCAACGAGCAGCCGACGAGCAGCACCGGCAGCGGCGGGAGGACATTGGTCGTCGCGGTGAGCAGGCCGGCGGTGAAGAGCAGCGAGTCGCCCGGCAGGAAGAACCCCAGCAGGATCCCCGACTCGGCGAAGACGACCGCGAGCAGGCCCGCGAAGCCGGCGTTGCGGATCAGTTGATTCGGGTCGATGCCGATCGCGGCGAGAACCTGGGTTGCGATCATGCGCGATCGTTCGACGTCTGCCGTCGGACGGAGCTCGTCCGGGCATCGAGGCGCGCGGGTCGGCTCAGCTCCTCCTGGGTCATGAACGGACCGTACGGTCGAGGCCCTGAACGGGCGCTGAACCGGGGCTCAGTATCTTCTGTGCGGCCCTGCAGCGAGCGTTCTTCGACCCGCGTGGTTCAACCACCGTTCAGGAGGATGGTGGGAAGCTGGACCGGACGAGGGGGTGGGGCGACCCGTGCGGGTTCTGATCGTCGAGGACGAGAAGCGGGTGGCGGCGGCGGTCAAGCGCGGCCTCGAGGCAGAGGCCTTCACGGTCGACGTCGCGTTCGACGGGACCGACGGCCTGTGGATGGCGACCGAACGCCGGTACGACGTGATCGTCCTCGACATCATGTTGCCGGGCATGAACGGCTACAAGATCTGCGAGAGCCTCCGCACCGCGGGCGACTGGACGCCGATCCTCATGCTGACGGCGAAGGACGGGGAGTACGACCAGGCCGAAGCGCTCGACACCGGCGCCGACGACTACCTCACCAAGCCCTTCTCGTTCGTGGTGCTCCTGGCGCGGGTGCGGGCGCTCCTGCGGCGCAGCGGTCGTTCGGAGACCGTCACGTACCAGGCCGGCGATCTCCGCATCGACCCGGTGACCCGCCGGTGCACGCGCGGCGAGACCGACGTCGAGCTCACCACCCGGGAGTTCGCGGTGCTGGAGTTCCTGATGCGCAGGGCCGGCGAGGTCATGTCGAAGTCGGAGATCCTCGACAACGTGTGGGACTTCGCGTTCGAAGGCGATCCCAACATCGTCGAGGTCTACATCCGTCATCTGCGCAAGAAGCTCGACGAGCCCTTCGACCGCCAGCTGATCCAGACCATCCGCGGCGCCGGCTACCGCCTCGATCCCGAGGGCGGCTGATCCGCGTGGGCCGCTTCGCAACCGTGCGGGTCCGCATCACCCTGGCCGCGGTGATGGTGGTGGGAATCGGTTTGGCCGCCGGCGGCATCTGGCTCCTCCACGCGCAGCGCGACAACCTCGTCGACGGGGTCGAGACGACCGCCCGGCTGCGGTCGCGCGACATCGCGGCGACCATCGCCGACGGCGTCTTCTCCAGCTCGCTCGCCGTGCCACCGGGCGACGAGAACATCGTCCAGGTCGTCGACCAGAACGGAGCCGTGGTCGCCACCTCGGCCAACGCGCGCCGCGTCAGCCGCATCAGCACGTTGGTGCCCACCGACGACAACTAC
>JAODBH010000104.1 GCA_025463865.1 Actinomycetes bacterium
CCGCGCGGTGCAATGGCGCGAGCAGCACGGCGGTACCGATGCGCACGCGCGTCGTGCGGGCCGCGACCGCGGCCGCGAACGTCAGCGGTTGCGGGAGGTAGCCGTCGTCGAACAGGTGGTGCTCCGACAGCCACACCGAGTGCGCACCGAGCTGCTCTGCCTCCTCGCACAGCTCGAGGGTGAAGCCGTAGAGACGTGCAGGGTCCTGGGGCCAGCGCGGCGCGTTGCGGAGATCGAAGTAGACGCCGACGTTCACTGCGCGTCGGCGGGGAGTGTGAGGGCGACCCGGGCGAACGTGCCGCCGTCGGTGGCCGGGATGCACACCCCCGACATGTAGGCCGACTCCTCGGACGCCAGGAACAGGGCGAGGTTGGCGCTGTCTCGGAGGTTCGGCGCGCGGTCGAGTCGGAGGGGCATCGGTGCGTGTTCGGGGTCCCAGGCACCCGCCAACTGCTCGTACGACTGGTCCAGTGGAGCGTCGTCGGCCGCCCCGGGGAAGTTGGCCGACATCCCGTGGAACGGGCACAGCGCATTCACGCGTATCCCGTGCCGGCCCAGGTCGGTCGCGAGCGCGCGCACGAGACCATTGGCACCTGCCTTGGCCGCCACGTAGCTCCGGAAGCCCGGGTAGGCGACCAGGCCGGCGGCCGACGTAGTGACCACGATGTTGCCGCCGCGGCCCTGGCGCAGGAACTGGCGGGTGGCCGCCTGCGCGCCGATGAACACACCGGCGAGGTTGACCGCCACGACCCGGTTGAAGCTCTCGAGCGTCGTGTCCTCGAAGCTGACGGCGCCGAACCCCACCTCCGGGATTCCGGCGTTGCAGTACATGACGTCGAGGCGCCCGAAGGTGTCGACCGCGAGCTGCACGGCAGCGGCCATGTCCGCTTCGCTGGTCACGTCGGCCCGCAGGAACTTGGCCCGGCCACCGGCGGCGACCACTTCATCGGCCAACGACTTCACGTGCGTGTCGACGATGTCGGTGGCGACGATCCGCGCGCCCTCGGCCGCGAAGAGGCGGCTCGCCTCCCGGCCGAGCCCGTGGCCGGCCCCGGTGATCACGACGACCTGGTCCTCGAGTCTTCCCATGGTTCCCCCTCGACGCGGACGATGACGGACGACGTCAGGCGACGGGGAGATAGCGCTCGAGGTTGTCGCGCATGATGGCGCGCTTCTCGTCGTCCGTGAAGGACTTCAGTTGCGCGCCGACGTACTCCGACGGGTAGGCGAGACCCTCGCCGTGAGGGAAGTCGGAGCCGAAGACGATCGGGTCGATCCCGACCTCGGCCACC
Organism: Actinomycetes bacterium; assembly: GCA_025463865.1. GTDB lineage: Bacteria > Actinomycetota > Acidimicrobiia > IMCC26256 > Chersky-534 > Chersky-534. The sequence goes on from JAODBH010000104.1 coordinate 1,293, forward strand.
ACACGCTCCACGTTCTCCTCCGGGAAGGGCGCGACCACGAAGTGCCGGCGGAAGATCTCGCTCGGCCGTTCGGTGAGCTCGCCCCACTTGGCCTTGCGACCCATGAGGAAGGCGTGATCCATCTTGCGCAGCGTGTACGGCAGCCAGACCGTGCCCTGTTCCGAGAGGCAGACCCGTACGTTCGGGAACCGCCCGAAGAGGTTGTGGAGGATCATGCCCGCGGTGAGCTCCATCGCCGGGCGGTCACCCCAGTACATGACCCACTGGAAGGCGTCGAAGCCACCGAAGGTGACGTCGGGGTCCTCGCTCCATTCGGCGCCGTACTTCTGGTAGTCGGTGGCGCCGAGGTGCACCGCGACCCGCAGGCCGGCCTCGTCGATCCGCGCCCAGATCGGGTCGAACACGGGGTCGGCGATCGAACGTCCTCCGAACGGGTTGTCCCGACCGCCGTGCGCGTGACCCGACTTGAACTGCACCATCGGCGTGCCCGTCTCCAGCAGCACCTCGAGCTCGGCCAGGGCGAGATCGACGTCGGCGAGCGCGAGGTACGGCGGGAGGAACATCCGACCCTGGTACGCGTATCCGATCTCCTCGTGGATCCAACGGTTGAAGGCGCGGATGTTCGCGTAAAGCGCCTCGGGGTCGTCGGCGAACTCGAACTCGATGTCGTGCGCGCTCGCGGGGTACATGAGCGCCTTGTCGATGCCCTGGTCGTCCATCAGGGCCAGGCGCACGTCGCGGTTGCCGTATGCCTCCCGCTGCTCGCGGAACTCGGCCATGAGCTGCTTGCGTTCGTCGTCGCTCAGGCCCTTGAGCGGGTTGAGGCGGTTGAGGAGCATGCCCGGCAGCGGGCTCCCCGACGACTGCGGCTCGTTCTCGGCCCGGGTCGGCACGTCGCCGAGCATCTTGGCCAGCTCGTCGGCCGAGTACGTCACCTGGCTGGAGTCGAACTTCGACGGCCGTCCGGCGAAGAGCTGCAGCTCGCGACCGTCGGTGTCGGTGACGTACCGGATCGCGAGGTCACGCTGGGCCGGGTCGATGTACCGCTCGTAGAGGTCGGGCGGCTCGTTGAAATGGTTGTCGGCGTCGTTGATCGCGTACGGCAGGTCGACCTTGGGCATTGCATCTCCTCGTGCTGGGGGAGTCGCGCGGGCGTGGGGCTACGCGCGACGGCGGATCTGGCCTTCGAGCGAGTCGGCGAAGTGGCTCCAGAACGTCGCGCGCCGGCGGGCTTCATCGGCTACCTCGTAGATGCGGCTCCGCGGCACCGTCCCGATGTGCGTCCACACGTCGGTCGGTTCCACCGCGGTGGCGTCGAACCACTCGATGAACTCGCCACCCCCTTCGCGCGCCGCGAAGGCGCGGTCGCCCTCGAGCCGATGTCCGGTACGCGCCCGGCGCGTGAGCAGCCCGAGCACGATGGCCTCGGTGTCGACGGTGGTCGGCCGGGTGACGACGGATCCACCCTCGGCGACCCCCAGCTTCCCGCGCACGGAGCGCACGGTCTCGGGCGACGCACCGACGGCCGCGGCGATCGATCGCAACGACGCCTCGGGGCGCCGCGCCAGCTCCTCGGTGATCCGCGCCCGCAGCTCGGCTGGATCGACGGGGCGGACGCGCCCATCCCGGCCGACCCGTCGCGCCGGGTGTTCCCGCGGCGCGGTGCGGGCG
>JAODBH010000120.1 GCA_025463865.1 Actinomycetes bacterium
CCCCGCCAGTCCGCCCGCGCGGCCGCGAGCTTCGGCGCGGGCGCGTCGCCCGGAGCCCTGAAGCCCGCGGCGCGGTGCTCGGCGTTGATCGCCGCGAGCCGGCGTCGCACGGTCGAAGGCCGACGGCGCGCCGCGACGTCGTCGAGGTACTCCGACACGGTGCGGGGTGTCGCCGGCAGCGGCCGCCGTCGGGCCGCGCTGCACCAGGCCCGGAAGTCGGCCCAGTCGGCCCGGTATGCCCGCTCGGTGTTCGGGTTCACAGGCCCGAGTCTGGCACCGGGACGCCCCGCTGACGTCCGATAACTGGCTGCCCGTTGACCTGCGTCCCCCTGCGACCGACCATTCGCCCACACGCGGACGTCACCCGCGCCGGATCTCGGGGGGAACCATGAGCGAAGGACCTGATCTGATCGTCGACGCCGACGGACACGTCTGCGAGCCGGCCGACCTGTGGGAGAAGAACCTCCCCAGCAAGCTGCGCGACAAGGGGATCCGTCTTCGTTGGAACGCGGACCCCGGTTTCGACGAGTGCTGGGTCGAGGACGGCATGGCAACCGACCGCGGGCTCGTCGGTCTCGGCAACGCGGGCGAGTCGTTCGACGAGTTCGGCAAGGGCCGCCACTACGAGGACCTCAACCCTGCCGGCTTCGACCCGTCGGAGCGGATCAAGATCCTCGACGAGGAGCGGATCGACATCTCGGTGCTGTACCCGGGCCTCGGTCTGAAGCTCGGGGCGATCAAGGACCCCGACCTCGCGGTCGAGAGCTGCAAGGTCTACAACGACTGGATCGCGAGCTATGCCGACGCGCACCCCGACCGCCTCGTCGGTGTGGGCGCGCTGCCGCTGCAAGACCCGAAGCGCGCCGCGGTCGAGGCCGTGCGGATCAAGAGCCTCGGCCTGAAGGCCGGGTTCGCCCGGCCGAACGCCTACGCCGACCGCCCGCTCTTCGACCCGGTGTACACGCCACTCTGGGAGGCGCTGGAGGAGAACGACCTCCCGCTCGCGTTCCACCCGGCGGGCCTCACCGACATGCCCGGGGCGTCGCGCGCCCTCGGTCACCTGATGGCCCCCGGAACCCACCACGCGCTGATCCTGTTGTTCGACCAGCAGATGACGCTCTCGAACCTCGCGTACGGCGGCGTGCTCGAACGCCACCCGGGCCTCAAGGTCATCGTGCTCGAATGCGGCGGCGGTTGGATCGCCCACTGGATGGACCGCCTCGACGAGTTCGAGGAGAGCTACGGGTGGGCGACACCGAACCTGAGCCTCTCGGCCGGCGACTACTTCCGGCGCCAGTGCTGGGTCAGCTTCGACCCGGGCGAGCGCACCGCGCCGATCCTGTGGCCGCTCGTCGGCAAGGACCGCTTCATCTGGGCCTCCGACTTCCCGCACTCCGACGCGAAGTACCCGGGCGTGGTCGACGAGCTGATCGAGCACACCGCCGACATGGAAGACGAGGCCCGGCGCGGCCTCTGGGGCACCAACGCCCTCGCCATGTACGACATCCCGGTGCCGGCCCCCGTCGCACGATGAGCGAGTTCGACGTCGTCGTCCGCGGCGGGACCGTCGTCGACGGCACCGGGGTTCCCGGCTTCACCGCCGACATCGGGGTGCGCGATGGGAACATCGCCAAGGTCGGCCGCATCGACCCGGGCCTCGCCGCGGCGACCATCGACGCCGACGGCGCCACGGTCACTCCGGGCTTCGTCGACATCCACACGCACTACGACGCGCAGCTGCACTGGGACCCGAGCGCGTCGCCCGCGTCGTGGCACGGCGTGACCACACTGCTCACGGGCAACTGCGGCTTCACCCTCGCACCGAGCAAGCCCGAGGACCTGCCCTGGTTGATGCAGATGCTGAGCAGGGTCGAGGGCATGTCGGCCGACGCCCTGCGCGACGGCGTCACGTTCGCCGGCGGTTCTCTCGGCGACTTCCTCGGCGGCCTGGAGGGCAAGGTCGGCGTGAACGTGGGCGCCAACGTCGGTCACTGCGCGGTCCGCCGCTTCGTCATGGGCGACGACGCCAGCGAGCGCGAAGCCACCGACGCCGAGATCACGGCGATGCAGGAGCTCGTCCGGGCCGCGTTCCGCGACGGTGCAGTGGGCTTCACCTCGAGTCAGCTGGACCTTCACGTCGCGCACGACGGGCGCGGCGTGCCGTCGAACCACGCGAGCGCGGCGGAGATCGTCGCCCTGGCGTCGGTGCTCTCCGAGTTCGACCACGGGGCGATCGAGTTCATCCCCCGCACGTTCCTCAACGGCTATGACGACGATGACCGCGAGCTGATCCGCGACCTCGCGCGCGTCAGCGGCACCGCGGTGAACGTCAACACTCTGACGATGATGCCGCACGCGCCCGACGGCTGGATCCGCAGCCTCGACTTCGCCCGCGAGAGCGCAGCCGACGGCCTGCGGGTGTACCCGATGTTCGCGACCAACCGTCAGGGAGCCCACTTCTCGCTCGACAACACCTTCCTGTTCGACGAGATGGAGATCTTCCGCGACACGCTGACGCTTCCGGAGCCGGAGCGGTCGAAGCGGCTGGCGGATCCCGAGGTCCGTGACGCGATGCGCGTCCGCCTCGCCGACTGGAGCGGCCGGTCGTTCGTGTTCGTGTGGGAGGTGCTGGTCGTCGAGACCGTGGCCAAGCCCGAGAATCGGAAGTACCTCGAGCGCTCGGTCACCGAGGTCGCGGCGATGATGGGCGGCCTCGACCCGCTCGACGCGTTCCTCGACCTGTCGATCGACGAGGGACTGGCCACACAGTTCGTGCTCGCGGCGCCGCCCGACCCGACCCGTCAGCGCGCCACCGAGGAGATGGTGCGCAGCCCGCTGGTCATGGCGGGCAGCAGCGACGGGGGTGCGCACCTCGCGAGCTTCGTGGGCGCCGACTTCACGACCCGCCTGCTCAGCGAGTGGACGCCGTCGGTCCTGCCGTTCGAGCAGGCCGTCGCCAAGCTCACGATGATCCCGGCCCAGATCCACGGCCTCACCGACCGGGGCGTCATCCGCGTGGGCGCAGCCGCCGACCTCAACGTGATCGACCGCGAGAAGCTCGGAGTCGGGGCCACCCGCTTCGTGCACGACTTCCCCGCCGGCGCCGGCCGCTACGTCGTCGACGCGCAGGGCTACGACAAGGTGATCGTGAACGGCGAGGTCCTCCTCGACCAGGGCACCTACACCGGCTCCACCTCCGGCACCATCATCCGCGGCGCCTAGATCAAGCACCTCGCGGCGCCGCCAGAGCACCGCAGAGGTGGGCGGCGCCTCCGGACACCGCGGGTCAACCGTTGTTGCCGGAGCCGGAGGCGTTGGAGCCGGAGCCGCTGCCGGCCGAGCAGCCCGCGACGCCGCCCGTGCCGGAACCGCTGCCGCTCGCGGCCGGTGGCTGCGTCGCACCGGTTGCGGTGCCGCCCGAACCGGTGCCGTTGCTGCCCGCGCTGCCACCGCTGCCTCCACCCGACGGGTTCACGCCCGCGCCCGATCCGCCGGAGGCCGAGCAGTCCGTGCCGGTGTGCGTGTCGGCCGGAGTCCCTTGGGCGAGCTTCTTCGCCAGCGCGGTGGCCTTGGTGCGGTCAGACTCGAGCGTCTTCAGGTGGACCTTCGCGAAGGCGACGACGTCCTTGTTCCTGCCGACCTGGATCTCGGTCCGGAAGTCGCGGACGACCCGTGCGTACATGCTCCGCTGGAGCTGGGCGTAGGCGAGGTCGAACTGGGCGCCGGTCGCGACCGCCACCGTCGCCATCTTGTCGGTGTCCTGCGTGGAAACCGTCGTGGGAAGGGTGAAGGCCTTCGACCGGGCCAACTTGGCCAGGCTCTTGTCGATCGACCTGCGGTGTGAGAGGGCGGATCCTGCGAACTTCCTCACCGCGGCCGCCGACGCCTCCGACTTCGCCTTCGTATCCAGCTGTCGCTGGGCGAGACCGGTCTGCGCCGTCGCCGAGAGGAAGTCGGTATCGGGCGTTTGCAGAACCCGAACCGCTCCGGCGCCCGCCGCACCCGCGGTGAGTCCCACCACCAAGGCGCCCACCAGAACGATCGGAGCCAGTCCCTTGAGCGCGCGCATGAACGATCCTTTCGAAGACGTTCGGGGGCGGCCTACTGTCGGTGTTCGAGACCAACGGAGGCGCGAGATGAGCCGGATCAAGATTCCCGAGGGCAAAGGCGGCGACCCCGCCCAGGTCTGGGGCATGCGTCCCGAGTTCGGACGGGCCTCTCTTGCCCTGATCCACGAATCCAAAAACAACAGCATGTTGGCGAACCGCGAGCGCGAGGCCATGCGGGCCCGCGTCGCCGAGCTCAACTCGTGCCCGCTGTGCCTCGACTGGCGCTCCGACGAGCTGCGCGACGAGGGCGTCGACGAGGAGCTCTACAAGCACGTCTCCGAATGGCGCACCTGGCCCGGCTACACCGAGCGGGAGCGCTTCGCGATCGAGTTCGGCGAGCGCTTCGTGCTCGACCACCAGAACATGGACGACGCTTGGTTCGAGCAGCTCCGCAACGTGTTCAGCGACGAGGAGATCGTCGACCTCGCCCTGTGTTGCGGCACCTACCTCGCGTTCGGGCGATTCCTCAACGTTCTCCAGCTCGAGACCTGCGAGGTCGCTCAGCGGTGACCGGGACCCGCTTCTTGTAGGTGCGGGTCGCGAACTCGCCGGAGTGTTCGCGCCGCATCCGCTCGACGGTCTCGTCGAGCTG
>JAODBH010000132.1 GCA_025463865.1 Actinomycetes bacterium
CCGAGAACCTGGTGGCAAAGGTCCGTTCGGTCGCCGGGGTCGCGGACGCCGAGGGGCAGATCACCGGTTACGGAACGCTGCTCGGCAAGGACGGCAAAGGCATCGGCGGGAACGGCCCGCCAAGGCAGGCCGGCAGCTGGGTCGAAGACCCGACCCTCAACCCGTACCGCCTCGTCGAAGGGCACGCTCCCCGTGGCCCGGGAGAGGTCGTGATCAACCGCGGCGCGGCCAAAGCGGGCGGACTGCACCTGGGCGACCGCACGGTGGTCCAGACGCCGCAGCCGATCCCGGTGAAGGTCGTCGGGATCGCCACCTTCGGCGACGCCGACGGCTTCGGCACCGCCACGTTCACCGCGTTCTCGCTGCCCGAGGCGCAGAAGGTGGTCACCCGCCAGGCCGACGCCGTGAGCACGATCGTCGTGCGCGGCGACTCGGGCGTGAGCAGCAACGCGTTGCGCGATCGCGTGCGCGCGGTGTTACCGCACGGAGTGCAGGCGATCACCGGCACCCAGCTCGCGAACGAGCGCATCGACTCGATCTCGAGCGGGTTCCTCGGCATCCTGAAGACGTTCCTCGTCGTCTTCGCGGGCATCGCGCTCATCGTCGCGACGCTCAGCATCTCCAACACCTTCTCGATCACCGTCGCCCAACGCACCCGCGAGCTCGCGCTGCTGCGGGCCGTCGGCGCGACGAAGCGCCAGGTACGCGCGCTGGTCGCGCTCGAGGCCCTGCTGATCGGCGCGGTCTCAGGCGCCTTGGGAATCGTCGCGGGTCTGGGAGTCGCCGGATTGCTCAAGGGGATGTTCGACGTGTTCGGGTTCGCGCTCCCTGCCGGCGGACTGACGGTGCATCCGGCCGCGCTCGTGATCGGCTTCGTCGTCGGCGTGGTGGCCACGGTCGTGGCGGCCCAGCTGCCCGCGCGACGTGCGTCGGCCATCGCACCGGTGGCTGCGCTGCGGGACGCCGGCGCGGAGTCGGTGGCGCTCAGCCGGCGGCGGGTCCTCGTCGCCCTGGGCGTTCTGGCGGGAGGTGCGGTCCTCGCCGCGATCGGCGTCAGCGCCGGCCAGACGCTGACGACCGGCATCGGAGCCCTGGCGTTGACGACCGGAACGCTGCTGGTCGCCCCGGTGGTGCTCACGCCCGCGGCGCGTCTCATCGGTGGTGCCTTCACCCGGGTGCGCGGCGTCACCGGCAGGCTGGCGGTCCAGAACGCCCGTCGGAACCCGCGGCGCAGTGCGACCACCGCCACGGCGCTGGTCATCGGGGTCGCGGTGGTGTCGCTCTTCACCCTCTTCACCGCGTCGCTGAAGGCCACCCTCGACGACGAGGTCCGCAACGGCGTCAAGGCCGACCTGGTGGTGGCGACCCCGTCGTTCGGCGGTGGCCAGCTCTCGCCGGAGCTCGCCACCGACCTCGCCCACCTGCCTTCGGTGGCGCAGGCCGTCGGCATGGGTGGGGGCCCGGTGGAGCTCAACCGCAAGGGCACCGTGGTGACGGCGACCGACACCGCCCAGCTCCCCGCAGTCCTCGACCTCGGCGGCGACGCGGCTGCGGTCCGGGCGCTCGGACCGGCGCAGATCGCGGTGACGCGCAGCACCGCAAAGAGCCGCCACTGGCGGGTCGGGAGCCCGGTGACCCTGACGTTCCCGGGTGGAGCGAGTCGACCGGTCAAGGTGGGCGCGCTGTTCGACAGCACCGATCTGCTGAGCGATGTCGTCGTCCCGGACCGTCTGTTCGCCGCGGGTACGGTCCAGCCGACCGCGCAAGCGGTGTTCGTGAACAAGAAGCCCGGCGCGAGCCTCGACGAGACCCGGCGTGCGATCACGCCGCTCGCGACCCGCGACAGCGGCAACGTGCAGACCGTCGCCGAGTTCGCGAGCTCGAGCTCGGCCGGCCTCGACACGCTGCTCAACATCGTCTACGTGATGCTGGCGCTCGCGATCCTGATCGCGCTGCTCGGCATCGCCAACACGCTCTCGCTCGCGGTCTACGAGCGACGGCGGGAGCTCGGTCTGCTGCGTGCGGTCGGCGAGACGCGGCGTCAGGTGCGTTCGATGCTGCGGTTGGAGTCGGTGATCGTCGCCACCTTCGGCACGGCGCTGGGTCTCGGGCTCGGAGTCGTGCTCGGCGGGCTGCTGTTCCTCACCGTCTCCGACACCGGAACCGTGGCCTTCCCCGGAACCCAGCTCGCCATCATCGCGATCCTGGGCGCGTTCGCCGGTGTTCTCGCCGCACTGCGACCCGCCCGACGCGCGGCGCGCCTGCCGATCCTCGACGCGATCGCGGACGCATGAGCAGCGAAGCCGCGAGCAGGCTCGAACGCCTGGCGACCCGACGGGCATCGCAGCGAGCCGGCGACGACAAGGGCTTCCGGTTGCGGGGCCGGTGGCACAAGGTGGCGCTGCTCACGCACATCCTGGCGTCGGTCGGATGGTTCGGCATCGCAGCCGTCGTGGCGTTCCTCGCCATCGGTGCCGGAGCCACCGGCGACGCCGACCTGCGGCACGCGGGCTACCGGGTGCTCGAGACCCTCCCCTGGCTCTCCATCCCAGTCGGCGCGGCTGCGGTCCTCACCGGCGCAGTGCTCAGCCTGGGTACCGCGTGGGGATTCGTCCGACACTGGTGGGTCGTCGCCAAGATTGCCATCGCCACCGCGGTCATCGTCACCGACGCCGTCGTCATCGCGAGCTTCGCCCACGACGCGGCGGCGGCCGGGCACGCGGCCGGCCCTCTCCGGGACGGCGCGATCGCGCACGTGGTCGCCCTCACGGTCGCTACGGTGCTGTCGGTCTTCAAGCCCCGGGCCCGGACGCCATGGGGTCTCCGCAAGCTCGCCGGCGAAGAATCCTCGGCCGAGCGATGACTTCCGGTCGGGGCCGCGGTCCAAGCTCTCGACATCACCATCCGCCCTGAAGGAGTCCCCATGCCCGCCCTCAGCGACGTCAAGCCCGGCGCCCCGATCTGGATCGACCTCATGACCTCGGATGTCGACGCCAGCCGAGCGTTCTACTCGGCCCTCTTCGGCTGGGAATCCACCGACCCCGACCCGGACACGGGTGGCTACTTCAACTTCCTGCGCAACGGGCAGTTCGCCGCCGGCGGCATGAGCAATCCCGGCGGCCCCGACATGCCTGACACCTGGAACCTGTACCTCAAGGTCGACGACGCCAAGGCGACGGTGGCGGCCGCGGAGGCTGCCGGTGGAACCGTGATCGTGCCGGCGATGGACGTGGGGACGCTCGGCAGCATGGGCGTGTTCGTGGGCGTCGGCGGTGCGGTGATCGGGCTGTGGCAGCCGAAGGACCACACCGGTTTCGCGGTACGCGGTGAGGCCGGGACGCCGTCGTGGTTCGAGCTCCAGACCCACGACTACGACAAGACCCTGGACTTCTACCGCGACGTCTTCAAGTGGGACACCGTCACCATGGCCGACGAGCCCGAGTTCCACTACACGTTCTCGGACGCCGACCAGGAGCAAGCGGCCGGCGTCGGGGACGACCAGTTCCTCGGCGACGACGAGCCGTCGCGCTGGTCGATCTATTTCGGCAGCGACGACGTCGACGCGTCGATCGCCAAAGCGGTGGACCTCGGTGCCACGGTCGTCTCCCCGGCCGAGGACACGCCCTACGGCCGGCTCGCGACGCTCGCCGACCCGACCGGCGCGATCTTCAAGCTCCGCGGCTGACCCGACCGCGTCGGGGCACGGCGCTTGTGCTCGGAGGCGGACCGACCGGCGGCCACTACGTTGGCCGGATTCACGCGGTCGATCGGGGGGACCAGATGCGGGACGGCAGACTCGTCTTCGACGCAGACATGCACGTGCAGGAGCCGCCCGGGATCTGGGTCGAGCATCTCGACCCGGGACTGCGGTCCCGCGTGACCACCGGCACCGTCGCGGCGGCGATGCCGATGGCCGACGGACGAGCCCTCGTCGACATCCCGCCGTCTCCGCAACGGCGCGAGATGCGACCGACGCAGATGGCCGACCGCTACGGCGAGCTCGCGCGGCGCGGGTTCGACACGTCGGCCCTGCTCGAGGCGATGGACGTGGAGGGCATCGACGTCGGCGCGCTGTTCCCGAGCTACGGGCTCTACGTGCCGTGGGCCGACCACCTCGCCCCGGAGCTGGCCATCGGGCTCGCGCGTGCATACAACCGCTGGCTCGCCACACTGTGCGATTCGTCGGGCGCGCGGCTCGTGCACGTCGCGTTGACGCCCCTGCACGATCCTGCCGCCGCGGCCGCCGAAGCGCGTCGGTCGGTCGAGGAGGACGGCGCCCGGGCGGTGATGGTGCGGCCGAACCCGGTGTCCGGCCGCCCGGTGTCACACCCGGACCACGCCCGCTTCTTCGCAGAGCTCGTCGACCTCGACGTGCCGATGATCCTGCACGAAGGAACGGGCGCCATCGTCGACGCCGTCGGCAGCAACCGGTTCGACACCTGGGCCGGCCGGCACGCGGCATCCCACCCCATGGAGCAGATGCTCGCCCTCGGAGGGCTCATCTTCGACGGCGTGTTCGAACAGAACCCCCGGCTGCGGGTGGGCCTGTTCGAGTCGGGGACCGGCTGGCTCCGTTGGTGGCTCGACCGCCTCGACGAGCACCACGAGTTCCTCGCGTCCGAGCTGGGCGGCGTCCGGCTGAAGCCGAGCGAGTATGCGGCCCGTCAGTGCGTCATCTCGACCGACAGCGAGGACTCGTTCGTCGGCGAGACGGTGGAAGCGTTCGGCGCGGACCGTGTGGTGTGGGCGTCCGACTTCCCGCACCCCGAGGCCCCGTGGCCACACGCGATCGACGAGTTCCTCGTCGCGTGCCGCGATCAGGGCGTCGACCGCGCGGACGAGGCCACCATCCTCGGCGCCACGCCGCTCGCCCTCTACGGCCTCGACCCCACCACCCTCGGCCGCGGTCCCGACCTCGGCCGCCTCGCCACCTTCTCCTGAACGCTCGTGTGCCGGCGACGACCCGTCGTCCGGGACGCATCAAGCTGCGGTAATGTACGCCGGGGCGATGGGGCTCGCCATAACCGCCTTCCCGGGCTGATAGCTCCTACCAATCGATGCGACGTTCGATCGTCAACTGGTAGGAGTGGTCGCCGTGGTGCAGCACCGTCGAGAGCCGTTCCGCCGGTTGCGGGAGCTCGCGCAGATCCACCTCGGCGAGCAGGTGCGCATCGTCGTCTACCTCGTGCGCTGGGTCGTCCTCGGCTCCGTCTCGGGCGTGCTCGCCGGGCTCGCGTCGGCGCTGTTCCTCGTGACGCTCGACTGGGCGACCGACACCCGCCTGTCGAACCCGTGGTTGCTGTACCTGCTGCCGGTCGCCGGCCTCGCGGTCGGGTGCGTGTACCGCTACCTCGGTGGACGGTCGGCGGGGGGAAACGAGCTCATCATCGAGGAGATCCACGAGCCGACCGAATGGATCCCACGGCGCATGGCGCCCCTCGTCTACGCCGGCTCGGTGGTCACGCAGCTCTTCGGCGGATCCGCAGGTCGCGAGGGCACTGCGATCCAGATGTCGGGCAGCCTCACCGACGGGTTCTCGCGGCTCGTGCACCTCGACCGCAACGACCGGCGGATGATGCTCATCGCCGCGATCGCCGGCGGGTTCGGCGCGGTCTTCGGCGTTCCCATCGCGGGTTGCGTCTTCGCGCTCGAGGTCCAAGCCGTCGGACGGATGCGGTACGACGCGCTCGTGCCCGCTCTCGCGGCGTCGCTCGTCGGCGACCTCGTGGTGCGCGGGGTGGGCGTGACGCACGCTCCGCTGCCGCAGATCGGCGCGGTCGACCTCACACCCTTGCTCATCGGCAAGTTCGTGCTCGCGGGGCTGATCTTCGGCCTCACCAGCATCCTGTTCATCGAGGCCACCCACGCGATCAAGCACGTCCTCGGACGTACCGTGCGCTGGTCGCCGGCGCGGCTCTTCGTCGGCGGGCTCGCGGTGATCCTGCTGGTCGCAGTGGTCGGGAACCGCGACTACCTCGGGCTCTCGATCCCGTTGCTCACCGCGTCGCTCGCCGGCGGAGCCGGTGTGGTGGGGGCCGCGTTCCTCTGGAAGTTGCTGTTCACCGCGGTCACGCTCGGCTCCGGCTTCCCGGGCGGCGAGGTGACTCCGCTGTTCGTCATGGGCGCCACCCTCGGCGTGACGCTGGCTCGACTGCTCGGCGTACCCGTTCCGCTCATGGCCGCGGTGGGCTTCGTCGCGGTGTTCGCGGCGGCCGCCAACACGCCGTTGGCCTGCACGATCATGGGCATCGAGCTGTTCGGCTCCGGACCGGCCGTGCTGTTCGCGGTCGCGTGCGTCGTCGCCTACATCTTCTCGTCGCACCGCGGCATCTACGGCTCACAGCGCGTCGACACCTCGAAGGGCCCGCCCGGGATGCTCGCCGGCCTGGGCCCGTCGGCGCTCACGCTCCACCACCTGCTCCAACGCCGCGCCGCCCCTCCTGAAGACCAGTAGGCGTCTAGCGGAAGTGCGGCATCACCTCTTCGGCGAAGAGACGCATCGAACGGACGACGACTTCGTGGTCGACGCCGCCGACGCCCATCCACAGGAGCAAGCGGCGGACCCCCGCGTTCTCGAGCATCCGGATCTTCTCGATGGCACCCGCGGGGTCGTCGAACAGCATCACGTTCTCGGCCCAGTCGTCGTAGGTGCGGTCGGGAAGCTGACCGCCCCGTTTCTCGTAGATCGCGTAGCCCTGGGGCATCTCGGTGGCCGTGGGTGTCGTGAGCTTCTGCAGGATCTCCAGGTCCCACTCGAGCCCGTCGCGGGACAGGTCCTTCGCCTCCTGGCGCGTGGGCGCGACGAGCGCGTACTTGAGCACCGTGGTCCGATCGAGCAACGGCTCGGGATCCACGCCCGCGTCGGCCAGCGCGGCCCGGTACCGCACGAACTCGTCGACCTGCTCCTCGTAGCGGTCGAGCACGCGCGCCATCAGCGCCGGCAGGCCACGTCGGATCGACGACTCCAGGCTCTCGGGGCTGTTGACGGCCTGGAGCAGCACCGCCGACGGCGGTTGCACCGGCGTGGGCCAGATGCGCACCGACGGGATGTCGAAGTGCTCACCCTTGTACGTGAACTCCTCCGGGGCCCACGCCTTCATGACGATGTCGAGCGACTCCTCGAAGATGGCCCGGGTTTCGTTGATCGGCACGCCCATCACGCCGTACTGCGGGAACTGGTATCCGCGGCCGACGCCCACCTCCACCCGGCCGCCGGAGATGTGATCGAGCATCGCGACGCGCTCGGCGAAGCGCAGCGGGTGGGTGAACGTGAGGTTGACGACCGCGGTGCCGATGCGTACCCGCTCGGTGCACGCGGCGATGTGGCCGGCAAGCAGCAGCGCGTCGCCCGACAGGCAGTAGGGCGAGAAGTGCTGCTCCGGCACCCACACGTCGTCGAAGCCGAGCTCCTCGGCGAGCCGGGCCCGCTCGAGCTCCTGCCGCATCACCAGCGCCGGGTCGGTACCGGGAGGGCACTGGAACACGCAGTAGTGACCGAACCTCATCGGGCCTCCGTCGCTGCGACCCGCGCGACGAGTGCACGGACCGCGGCGTTGAACGCCCCGGGCTGCTCCAGATTGGCGGCGTGTCCGGCCGCGGCGAGCGGGTGCCGTTCGGCCTGGGGAATCGTCGCCGCGATGACCTCGCAGTCGGCTGCGAGTGCGTCCTCGACGCCCCAGACAACGGCGGTGGGCACCCGGATGTCGGCGATGCGGGGTCCGAGATCCATCCCGACGATCGCGCGGATCCCGATCGCGAAGGACCACGGGTCGGTCGCACGGATACCCCGCTCGAACTCGGCTACCGGTGAGTCGGCCGCATCCATCGTCGCCCTGGTGAAGCAACCGCGGACGAGGGCGGGGGCGATGGCGTCCATCCCCTGATCCAACGCGACGGTTCGGAGCGCCTCGTTCTGTTGACGGTGACCCTCCGAAAGATCGGACGTCGTGTCCGCGAGCACGAGGCCCGCCACGAGTTCCGGACGTCGGAGCACCAGCTCCTGGCTGATAATCCCGCCCATCGACGCGCCGACGACGACCGAGGGCCCGAGCCCGAGGGCGACCAGCACGTCAGCGACGTCGTCCGCGAAATCGGCCAGCGACATCGCGCCCCGCGTGCGGTCGGACCGACCGAAGCCGCGGAGGTCGAGGGCGACCACTTGGTGGCCGGCGCGGAACGCCTCGATCTGTGGGGCCCAGTGGCCGACCTCGCCGCCGAGTCCGTGGAGGAGGACGAGCGGGCTTCCCACCCCGGTCACCTCGACGTTGAGCCGCACGCCCCGCACCGGGATCAGCAACGGCCGTCGCCTCGGGTCACCGTCGATGGGCGCGGACCGGACATGGCCGCATCATGCCCAAGCCCCGGCCCACCCGCCAGCCGCACCGCCGATCCCCTGCGCTTGCACTGCACCACGGAGTTGAACCGCCGCCGCAGGGAGCCACGGCGGCCGCGTGTCACCACTACGGACCGTGAACGCTCGACGCGCGTGCGCCCCGGGATTGCAGCGCGCACGACCGGAAACGGTCACTGCGCGCGTCCGACTCTCGCCACCTAGCAGACGTCGAGCGGGACGCAACCTGAGCCAGACGTCGAGCATGACGTCGAGGGAGGTCGAGGGTCGTCGCGAACGAGCGACGCCTCTCCACTGCCGGTCGACGGGCACGGAGGTGCTACAGATCCCGCATGAGCAACGACTGGCCGAGCGGCTACACCCCCGACGTCACCGGCAAGGTCGTGCTCGTCACCGGCGCGAACTCCGGCCTTGGACTCGAGGTCACGCGCGTGCTCGCCACGAACGGGGCGCGCGTCCTCATGGCGTGTCGGAACCAGGAGAAGGCCGAACGCGCGGCCGAGAGCGTCCGCGCGTCGGACCCGAAAGGTGAGGTCGCGGTGCGTAGCCTCGACCTCGCGAGCCTCGAGTCGGTCCGTGACTTCGCCGCCGACACGCGCGACACGGAAGACCACATCGACCTGCTCGTCAACAACGCGGGGCTGATGGCCACCGACGAGTTGCGCACCGCCGACGGCTTCGAGATGCAGATCGGCGTGAACCACTTCGGACACTTCGCGCTCACCGCCCAGCTGCTGCCGCTGCTGCTCGCGTCGCCCACGTCGCGCGTCGTCACGGTGTCGAGCTTCGGGCACCGCATGGGCCGCATGCATTTCGACGACCTGATGTTCGAGCGGCACCGCTACTCGCGCTGGCCCGCGTACTTCCAGAGCAAGCTCGCGAACCTGCTCTTCAGCGCGGAGCTCCAACGCCGGCTGGAGCGGTCCGGCGCGACGACGGTGGCGCTCGCGGCGCATCCCGGCTCGACGAGCACCGATCTGGGCACGGAGGGCACCGGCTTCACGAACCGCCTGATCGAGCCGCTCTTCCCGCTCGCGGGGCAAGCGGTCGAAGGCGGGGCGCTTCCCATCCTGCGGGCGGCGACGGACCCCGCGGCTCGTGGGGGCGAGTACTACGGGCCCCGGTGGCTGATGTCCGGGCGACCGGTGCGGGAGACGCCCAGCCGCCGCGCGCGGAGCACCGCGGACGCGGCCCGACTCTGGACGATCTCCGAAGCCCTCACCCACACGACGGTCGACCTCTGACGCGCCGCTCAGGGCTCGATGGCGAAGATCTGGTCGAGACCACAGATCTGGATCGCGTTCAACGGCTGGGCCTGGAACCCGGTGAACAGCAGCTGCGTGCCCTGGTTCTCGGCGACGCGCTGCGCCATCACGAGCATGCCGATGCCCGACGAGTCGATGAACGAGAGCTCGCCGGCGTCGACGAGTACGACGGGAGGCTTCTCGTCGAGGAGCGCGAGCAGCGGACCCCTGACCGCGGCCTCGGTGCCAAGGTCGAGCTCACTCCCCCGGATCTTCAGGATCGAGCGCTCCTCCTCCCGGATCACGGTGCACTCGAACTCCTGCCCGAGTGCATCGCGAAACCCTTGGTAGGTATCGGTTCCGGTCTGGTCCTCGTCCGCTCCGGCGGCGGAATCAGGAGGTGTCATCGTCGCGAGCGCCCTTCTTCCGTGGGGTGACCGGGCGACCCTAATAGCCCCCCGGACGGCCCCGCGTGTTCAGACCCCGGCACCGCTACTTGTTCACGAGTCCCGCGAGGACGTTGATCGTCACCGCCACGATCACGGTGCCGAACAGGTAGCTGAGCATGGCGTGGCCGAGAACGGACCGACGGATGCGGCGCTTCTGGATGTCGGTGTCGGAGACCTGGAACGTCATGCCGATGGTGAACGCGACGTAGGCGAAGTCCCGGAAGTCGGGATCGGTCTCGGTCTTGCTCTTGAAGTCGATGCCGCCCTGCGGCTCCTCGTAATAGAGGTGCGCGTACCGCAACGTGAACACGGTGTGCACCGATCCCCAGGACAGAGCGACCGTGAGGACCGCAACCAGCGTCAGCATGAAGGTCTCCAACCCACCCGACTGCTGAGCCTTCATCAGCGCCAGGGCCACGCTGGCCAGGCTCGTCACGCTCGCGGTGAGCAGGATCAGGCGGGCCGACCGCTTGCTGGGGTCCTCCAGCCGGGCGCGCGCTCTGGTCTCCTCGCTGCCGAAGTGGTGAATCTCGGACCAGACCCAGACCAGGAAGACCGCCGCCGCTACGTCCCACACCAGCGGTACCGCGATCTGCCACGGGCCGAAAAGCGCCGCGATGGCGCCGGCCACGAGCCCGATGAACAGGCAGATCATCACCCGCCGGCGCTCGGAAATGCGCTCCGAGCGCAGTCGTTTCCATGGACTCGAGCGCAGTCCGGCACGGTTGGGCATGGGCGGAAGTCTGCCCCGGACGGCGACCCGACGACGGGCGAACGGGTCCGAAGCGCGAAACCGGCTCGGGCGCGAGAGCGGCGCAGGTCAGAGGACCTGCGCCGCTTCGAAATGGGGTGACCGAGGGGACTTGAACCCCCGACCTCCAGGGCCACGACCTGGCACTCTAACCACCTGAGCTACGGCCACCATGCGAGCCAGCCTGACGCACTGGGCTCGGCGCGCCCGGAGGGACTCGAACCCCCGACCAGCCGCTTAGAAGGCGGCTGCTCTATCCACCTGAGCTACGGGCGCTCGTCCCACCGGGATCCGGCATCCTATCGGTCGCAGGAGATCAACCGCCGGGCTTGTCGAGGAGGGCGCGGAGTGCAGGCTCGAGATCGGGCTGACTGAACCCGAAGCCCTGGCCCTGGAGGCGGGCCGGCAACACCCGCTGGCCGTCGAGCAGCAGCGACTGCACCAGCTCGGGTCCGTACCGGATCTTGAGCGGCAGCATGGGGGTCGGCAGGACCGCGGGCCGGCCGAGGACCCTCCCCAGGGTCTGGGCGAACTCGGCGTTGGTCACCGGGTTCGGCGCCGTGAGGTTCACCGGCCCGGAGAGCGCAGGGTCCTCCAGCAACGCGATCAGCGCCCCGACCTCGTCGTCGATCGAGATCCAGCTCATGTACTGCTTGCCCGAGCCCTGCTTGCCGCCGAGGCCGAGCTTGAACGGCAGGAGCAGCTGGTGGAGCACTCCACCCTTGGGACTCAGCACGATGCCGGTACGGGGGTGGACGACCCGGATGCCGGCGTCGGACGCCGGCTGCGCGGCCTGCTCCCACTGCTCGACGACGTCGGCGAGGTACCCCGAGCCGCGGGCGCTGTCCTCGGTGAGGATCTCGTCGCCGCGGTTGCCGTAGTACCCGACGGCCGACGCCGAAACCATCACCTGTGGTGGGTTCTGCAGCCCGGCCAGTGTGGTCGCGAGCAGCGTGGTGCCCTTGGTGCGGCTGTCGAGGATGAGCGCCTTCTGCTCGGGCGTCCACTTGCTGCTGGCGATCGGCGATCCCGCGAGGTGCACCACGGCGTCGACCCCTTCGAGACCGGCAGCCTCGATGATGCCCTGCCGGGGATCCCAACGCAGCCCGCCTTCGTCTCCCCCGCGGAGCAACGGGATCACCCGGTGCCCCGAACGCTCGAGCGCCGGGGTCAGCGCAGCGCCGATGAGACCGCCGGCACCGCTCACGACGACGTCCATCGAACTCCTTTGACCAACGGCCACCGAGACGGCCCGGCTACCATACGACTCCCGGTTCACCGACCGGCGCCGAGCGCCCTTAGCTCAACTGGTTAGAGCAACAGACTCTTAATCTGTAGGTTCAGGGTTCGAGTCCCTGAGGGCGTACCAGGTC
>JAODBH010000178.1 GCA_025463865.1 Actinomycetes bacterium
ACCCGATTCTCGGCCACTGGGTCTGGGGCCCCAATGGTTGGCTCGCCACGCTCGACACGCCGTTCCGTGACTTCGCCGGTTCCACCGTGGTGCACACGGTCGGCGGCATGCTCGCTCTGACCGGAGCCATCGCCCTCGGGCCGCGCCTCGGCCGGGTGTTCAAGCGCGACGGTGGAGGTCTCCCACCGGGTCACGACATGGTGATCGCCGCGTTCGGTGGTCTCATCCTGTGGTTCGGTTGGTACGGCTTCAACCCGGGCAGCACGCTGAGTGCGATGGACTTCAACGGCATCGGCCGGGTCGCGACGAACACGACGCTGGCTGCATGTGCCGGCGGTCTGATCGCGATGTTCCTGGTGTTCCCACGGTCGAAGAAGTGGGACATCGGCATCACGACCAACGGCTTCCTCGCCGGCCTGGTCGCGATCACGTGCCCCTGCTATTGGGTCTCGCCGTTCGGGGCCGTGGTCATCGGAGGCATCGCGGGCATCGTCTGTGTGCTCGCGATCGACTTCATCGAGTGGATCCGCGTCGACGACCCGATCGGGGCCGTCGCGGTGCACGGGTTCGCCGGGATCTGGGGGACGTTGAGCCTCGGGTTCTTCGCCACCGGGAGCTACGGGCTTCCCGGCCAGCTCGGTGCCGACACGTCGACCAAGATCAGCGGTCTCTTCTACGGAGGCGGTGGCAAGCAGCTGGTCGCTCAGCTCACCGGGAGTGCGGTGATGACGGGCGCCACGCTCGCCTCGGGCTTTGCGTTGATGTACCTCATCAAGGCGTTCGGTCTGCTCCGGATCAGCGAGGAAGGCGAGCTCGAAGGGCTCGACATCCACGACCACGGCGCACCTGCGTACCACCCGGAGACGGCCTACACCGGCTGGTCCACCACCGGGGGTACCGGCGCCACGGTGGCTCCTCCTGTCCTGACCGGATCCGCCGAGTAGATCCCTCGGCAACGACCCAAGCGGTGATGATGCCGGGCCTCCGGGCCCGGCATCGTCGCGCCCTTCCGCACGGACCCAGGTCCTACGCGGCGCCGGCGAGGATGCGTTCGCGCAGCGACGACTGGTCGGCGGTCCACGTCGCGAGCAGGTGGGCGGTGAAGCGCCCCTCGACCGCGCTCAACGACTCGGCACCGAAGACCACCTCCGCGGCGTGCTCGGGATGCTCGTCGACGTAGCTCCCGACGAGGCGGTCGCGCGCGATCTCCGCGTGGCGGACGTCGGCCTCGACGTGCACCTCGTAGAAGCGCTGCGCCTCCCCGGTCCCGCCGAGCCTGCGGATCGCCTGCACGTAGCGGCCCATCGGCCCGACCGACGTCATCTCGAACAGCGCCAGGTGGCCGATCAGGCAGGGGAGCAGGCGTCGCTGCAGTCCGAAGAGGCTGATGAGATTGCCCGTCGCGAGGGTGGAGCCCGGAAGCGCGCCGACATAGGCGCCGTAGGTGGGATCCAGCCCGAACGCCGACATGGTGACGGCGAACAGGTCGGCGTGGGCCTCACCGGGACGTCCCTCGCCGTACTCGTCGGCCTGGATCTCGACGAACGCGGCCTTCGCCGGGCCGTCGAGGCGCGGAAGTCCCCACGTGTGGGGATCCGCCTCCTTGCGTTGGTACGCCGAGCGGTGGATCAGGAACTCCTCGAGCTGCATGCGGGTCGCGTGCTCCTCGACGTACGTCGAGAGTGAGGGACCGACGGGCTCGGTGGCGATCCGGGTGAGCGTGGCGCGTGCGTCGACGTGGCCCACCTCGCTGGGCTGCGCCCTCGACTCGGCCCGCAGCGCGGTCTCGAACGCGTCCTCCAGCCCTCGGCGGAAGCGCAGGACGTCGAGATCCCACTCGTAGCCGTCGTCGATGCCTTCGAAGCCGCGATAGGCGAGGTCGTACGCGACGTGCAGCGCGAGGTGGAAGTCGTCGCCGATCAGCGGGTCGTCGGCCTCCGGGTCCGGAGCGGGAAGCCGCGGGGAGCCGCCTTGCAGGTGGTCGAAGAGCGCTTCGGTGAGCGGACCACGCGCGTCAGGGAGACGTGGGGAAGAAGACATGGACACCGCATACCCCCCGGGACCGCTCCGCAATCCGCCGTAGCGGAGCGCCCTCGAGGCCCCTCTCGGCGACCGCGAACCGGCGTTTATGGCCGATGACCCGCGGGGAGTATCGGCCCACCTCGGAACGTCCGGGGCTCCAACTTCGGAGGCGTTCCGTGGACTTCATCCTCTGGCTGATCGCCGTGATCCTCGTGATCGCGGGGATCGTCTCCCTGATCCGTGGCGCGGTGCTCTACGGCATCGCGCTCATCATCCTCGGGCTGCTCATCGGCCCTGGAGGCGTGAGCATCTTCACCTAGTCGCCCGGCTTCACCTGATCGGACGGCGCTCCGGACTCGGGTTCGGAGCGCCGCCGATCGTGCCGCGGGGGCGTGCCACCCGCGCGCCGTGGTCGGGTCGTGATCCGCATCGTCTGCGTCGATCCGCCTCGATCCGCACCGGGCGAACGTCGCCGCGCGCCGTCGCGGGAGACGACGGAAAAAGCCACGGAAAGTGGTCGTACGGCTCAAGTTTCTTCAGGCTCAGCGCCGATCAACACGGTGCGAGTGGACTCCTCAGCAAAGGCAAACCCGTCGGGAGGCGGGGACGCAAAGCCACGGGACCGATGACCGGCACGAGCGGTGCAGGCCAGGTTCGCCGGGTTACCAGGAGGACCTGACCCCAGGGTGGATCGCCTCAGCGTCGAGGCGGTCGGGGTGCGGTTCGAGCGGCGGGGCATTGGCTCGCAGCCCAGAACCCACACGGACCCGAAGGGGGTTACAGCATGAAGCAAGCCCTAGCCGGCCTGAAGCGGAGGAAAGACTCCGACGAGGGATTCACGCTCATCGAGCTCATGGTCGTGGTGCTGATCATTGCCATCTTGATTGCCATCGCCATCCCGACCTTCCTCGGTGCGCGTTCGCGTGCCCAGGACAAGAGCGCACAGTCCAGCCTTCGCAACTCGCTCACGGCTGCGAAGACCATCTACACCGACAGCGAGGACTACTCGAAGGCCACCCCGGCCGCTCTTCTCGGCGTCGAGCCGAGCCTGGCGTTCGTGGATGCGACCACTGGTTCAGCCGGCCCGAAGAGCGTGTCGGTCTCGGCCACGACCAGCGTGATCGCAATGGCTGCCGTTTCGTCGTCCGGGAAGTGCTACGTCATCCGGGACAACGTCGGACCGGCGAGTACCGGCAACCCGCAGGGAACGACGTTCGGGACCTTCACCTCGAACCCGGCCACAGGCGCCTGCCAGCCGCCGGCCGACCCGACGGCGACAACGGGAATCACCTACGCAGCGCAGTGGTAACCGCAACGACTGAG
>JAODBH010000185.1 GCA_025463865.1 Actinomycetes bacterium
GCTCCTTGTCGTAGACCAGCTCGTGCGGGAACGCGAGGTCGAGGGGCTCGACCTCTTCCTTCACGAACTCGCGGACCCAGTCCAGCTTCTCCTGGTACTCGGGGTCGGTCGAGAAATCCCACGCCATATCAGTTGCCCTTCTGTGTCGGATCGATGGTCGGCCCGCCGTTCGGATCCACCGGCTTGGGTGGGCCGGCCGAGGTGTGAGTGGTGCCGGGGGGATCAGCGGCCCACGCGGGCGCCGCGCCCCACTCGTCGGCGAAGACGAGCTCGGACATCGGCCGGCGGCGCACGGGTCCGTGCGATCCCTGGGGCTTGCCGAGCGTGATCGTCGCGGCCATGAACACCTCGTCGGGGACGCCGAGCAGCTCGCGCAGCTCGGCCTCGACGAGGAAGTGGAACCCGTTGAGCACGCCCCCGTATCCGATGGCGCGCGCGGCGAGGAGGATGTTCTGGCACGACGGGTAGATCGACGCGCCCTCGAACGAGTTGGCTTCGCGGTAGCGGATGAGGCAGGGGAGGATGACGACCGGGACACGCTCGAAGCCGTCGGCGTACGCCTGCATCGTGGCCGCCATGCGTGCTTTGGGAGAGTTGGCGACCGCGCCCGAGCCCTCGTCGTACTTGTCGTTGCCGCGCTTGAAGCCCCATGCGCTGCGCGCCGCGCCGGCGATCAGCTTCTTGGCCTCGACCGCCTTCGGGCCGTCCGTGAGCACGATGAACCGGAACTGCTGACGGTTGGAGCCGGTGGGTGCGCGCGTCGCGGCGAAGAGGATGTCGCGCAGCGCCTCGTCGGGCACCCGATCGTCGGTGTAGCGACGGATCGCACGGGTGCTCGAGATGCCTTCGAGCAGGCCCACCCTGTCGGGAGGTGGCGACACACCCGAGAGGTCGGTGGTGCCGGTGGGTGCGTCGTCCGTGCTCACGGCCGAATCATGGCATGCAACGTGACGCGCGTGTCATGCGCCGTGATCGGGCGTCGGGGACGCTCCGGATACGTCCGTTGGCGGCCG
Source organism: Actinomycetes bacterium (assembly GCA_025463865.1). Classification (GTDB taxonomy): domain Bacteria; phylum Actinomycetota; class Acidimicrobiia; order IMCC26256; family Chersky-534; genus Chersky-534. Next base: position 1,014 of record JAODBH010000185.1, read on the forward strand.
GGAGCCTCGCCGATAGTGTCACCGCAGCCGCCACGGAGACGACCGCATGCCCTCCACGAAGTCGAACCGCGCCCAGCACCTGTGCACGCCATGACGATCGACGGAGCCCTCTACCACGTGGGGATCGTGGTTCCCGATCTCGAAGCGGCGCAGGCCCGTCTGTCGGCTCTGCTCGGAGTCACCTGGGGCCCGGTCATGGACATCGAGGCGGTCGAGTTCCGAGACGCCGACGGCAACGACCTGAGCCTCCCGAACAAGCTCTGCTACTCGACGACGGCTCCGCACATCGAGCTCGTCGAGGAGGTGCCGGGCAGCGTGTGGGAGTGCAACGAACACTCCAATCTCCATCACATCGGGTACTGGACCGACTCGCTCGAGTCCGATTCGGCCCGGCTGACGGAGTCGGTGTGCCCCTTGCAGATCTGCGGGCGCACCGGTGTCCACGCCCCGGAGATGTTCAGCTACCACCGAGATCCGCTCGGAGTCCGGATCGAGCTGGTCGATGCCGCGCTGCGGCCCACGATGGAGTCGTTCATGTTCCAGCCGCCGGCGAACCCGGGATAGGGAACCCGGGATAGGGAACCCGGGATCACGGACGCGGTGGAGGACGCCGGTCGCGCCTCGGCAAGGTGACACGGGCGTCACACTCGGGTGAGACTGCGCGCATGGCAGTGGACGTCGAGAACCGTGGTGCCGTGCGGATCATCACCATCAACCGCCCGGAACGCCGCAACGCCCTCGACCCGGAGACGTTCACCGGCCTCGGTGCCGCGTTCGTCGACGCCGAGCACGACGACTCGGTGCGGGTCGTGGTCCTCACCGGCGCCGGTGACCGCTCGTTCTGCGCGGGCATGGACCTGAAGGCATTCTCGCAGGGCGCCGGCGTGGGCTCGGGCGGCGGGCCGGGCACCGAGGTCTTCGTCGAACGGCTCTACCCCAAGCCGATCATCGCCGCCGTCAACGGCGCGGCGGTCGGTGGTGGCTTCGGGATCATGCTCGCGTGCGACCTCGCGGTCGCGGCCGCGCACGCCACGTTCGGCCTCCCGGAGGCGGCGCGCGGACTGGTCGGTAGCGGCTCGGGCAGTCGGGCCGCGCTGCGCCTCCCGCCGGCGATCGCCCTCGAGCTCGCACTCACCGCCGCGCCGATGGACGCGCAACGCGCCCACCACTTCGGGCTCGTGAACCGGGTCGTCCCCGCGGGTGAGGAGGTGCCGGCTGCGGTCGCGCTCGCCGAGCTCGTCGCCGCCAACGCTCCGCTCGCGGTCCGGGTCAGCAAGGAGATCGTCTACGACACCCGCGGCCTCGTCGACTTCGACCTCGCCGCGCTGCGGGAGAAGGCCGCACCCGTGTTCGCCAGCAACGACGCCAAAGAAGGCGCGCGCGCCTTCGCCGAGAAGCGTCCGCCCGACTTCACCGGTACGTGAGCGCCGCGTCCACGCCGCGCCCGAGCCCATCCGAACCCGTGATCGCTTCCCGAATCAGGAGCTACGAATGACCGACGCGCTCTCCGACTTTGACGGCCTGCTCGAGTGGGGCGCGCTCCAGGAATGGATCCAGGCCCAGCCCGGCATCCCCGGGAGCGGTCCCGTGACCGAGGTGACGCAGCTCACCGGCGGCTCCCAGAACAACATCTTCCTGATGAGCCGCAACGGCGCGAAGTCGGTGCTCCGCCGGCCGCCGAAGCACCTGCGGAAGAACAGCAACGGCACGATGCTCCGCGAAGCGACCGTGCTCGGAGCGATCAAGGGCAGCGACGTCCCGCACCCCGAGCTCTACGCCACCGGTGACGACGAGTCGGTCATCGGCGTCAACTTCTACGTCATGGAGCCCATCAACGGCTTCACGCCGATGGGCCAGCTCCCGGGCCGGTACGCGACCGACGCCGAGTGGCGCCGCAAGCTCGCGTTCGAGATGGTCGACGCCGCGGCCGAGCTCGGGGCGATCGACTACGGAGCAGTCGGTCTCTCCGAGTTCGGCAAGGCCGAGAACTGGCTCGAGCGCCAGGTCAGCCGCTGGCGCTCGCAGCTCGACGGCTATTCGCAGATCGAGGGCTACGGGAAGCCCGACATCCCCGGCGTCGACGAGATCGGCGACTGGCTCGAGCAGCACAAGCCGGCCGAGGCGAAGATCGGCATCATCCACGGCGACTACCAGTTCGCCAACGTGATGTTCAGCTACGACGAGCCGAGGCTGGCCGCCGCGGTCGACTGGGAGCTCTCTTCGCTCGGCGACCCACTGCTCGACCTCGCGTGGGTGCTGCAGTCGTGGATCGAGCCCGGTGACCCTGCAGGGCGGGCACCCGGGTTGCAGCCGTGGGAGGACATGCCGTCGCGGGCCGAGCTCGTGGCGCGCTACGGCGAGGTCAGTGGTCGGGACATGTCCGACGTGCCGTGGTTCGAGGTGCTCGGTTGCTACAAGCTCGGCATCCTGCTCGAAGGCACCTACGCCCGCTCGCTGGCCGGTCAGGCACCCAAGGAGCTGGGCGAGATCATGCATTCGATCACCCTGTGGCTGTTCGCCAAGGCGCGCCAGGTCATCCAGCAGCAGGGCTGAGCCCGACGCCTAACCCGTTCTGGTCGGTGACCTCGGGCCCGTGGGCGACACCGGATCCGAGGTCCCGGCGGCGTCGTTCGCGGCTTCGGTGCGGATCGCGGTCACCGGGCGGGGGTCGATCCCGCCGATGCCCGGGCGCGACGGGCGCGCTGCGGTCCCGAACCCGGTCGGTGCCTGCGCGTCGGGTTCGCCCGACGGCTTGGGCTCGGCCACCACGATGCGGTCGCGGCCTTCGCGCTTGGCGGTAAGGAGGGCGGCGTCGGCCCGGGCGACCACTTCGCCGAAGTCGGCGTTCTCGCCGCATCCCGCGAGGCCGAAGCTCGCGGTGAACGTGGGAAGGGTCGCGTTGCCCAATCGTTGGGCGAGCATCTCGCGCACCCGCTCGAGCACTTGGAGTGCGTCGGTGACGGTGCAGTCGGGGAGCACGATCAGGAACTCCTCGCCGCCGTAGCGGGCGGGGATGTCGTCGGGGCGCACGGAGTCGGCCAGCACCTGGGCGAAGAGGCGGAGCGCGCGGTCGCCGGCGTCGTGCCCGTGCTTGTCGTTGAGTCGCTTGAAGTGGTCGAGGTCGGCGTAGGCGACGACGTATTCGCGGTCGTTCGCCACGAGCTCGCGCACGCGGTTCTCGACGCTGCGCCGGTTCATCAGCCCGGTGAGCGGGTCCGTGCGGGCCTGGGCCGACGTGTCGGCGAGCACGCGCAGGGCACTGATGCGCTCGCCGGCCTTGCGGGCGACGATCTTCACGTCGTCGATCATCTTCGGCACCGCCGGCTCGTGGTCGGGCCCCTTCATGTGGATGACGCCGATCGGCTGGCCGCTGGTGGCGACGGGAACGCACAGCGCCGAGCACAGGGGCGTGGCGCTCTCCGCGAGGTGCGGGCAGGCCTCCAGGCTCGTGCTGCTCTCGAAGACCATGGTCTGGCCCGACCGCGTCGCCGGGCACGCCTCGGGCGTGGCGACGTCGCAGCCATGCGTGCCTTCGGGGTCGACGGCGATGGACCGGCGGAAGTGCGACATGCTCGAGTCGGCGATGAGCAGCTCCACCGGCCGGTCCTCGACCACCTCGACGAGCGCGCGTTGGAGCACCGTGAACGCGTCCGACTCCGCGCGCACCATGTCGAGCCCGATCCCGAGACGGTGGTCGAACGCGGTGCGACGGGCGTCGTCCGCGCGCTCCCGCTCCTTGCGCTCCTGCTCGAGCTCCTGGCGCCGGGTGTCGCGCACGCTCACGAACGCAATGCCGAGGCCGACCACCATCGCGGTCACGAACGCGATGATGCCGTCGCGGATGGCTCCGTCGATCGAATGCATGGTGGCCGCCAACCCCGCGTCGGAGGCCGTGGTGTAGATCTCGTTGATCTGGCGTACGTCGGCCATACGGGACTCCATCTTGCCGAGGAGGTCCGCGAGATCTGCACTACGCGCGGACAACTGCCCGGCGGGTGTGGCGATGATGGCGAGGGCCACCCGTCGGCCGACGTCTTTGGATGTGGCCGCGGTGTCGTCGTAGTGGGTGACGAGGGCGTCCTCGCCGGAGAGGTGGAGCGAGTGCCGCTTGAAGATCTTCCAGTCCGCGGTGGCTTGCGCGCTGGTGTCGCCCGTGGCCTGCAACTGCGCGGTCCGGCTGACGGCGTCGGTCGCGTCCGCGGCGGATTGGAACTCGAGCCGGTCGGCGGTGAGCTCGGCGCTGAGCCTCTGGAGGACCGCGACCTGGGGTGCGGCCTGTTCCTGGACCGCGAGCAAGCGGCTCCGGGCGTCGTCGACGCCGGCGAACGTGACGCCGAAGACGATGAAGCCTCCGACGACCGCGACGACGGTCACCAGGAGGACCTTCTGATACGCCTTCAACCTCCGGACTGGCTGCACGGGACGTCCCTCGCGTCGGAATCTGCGTCCGTGTATCGGCGGTGTCCGGGCCCGAGTTGATGCCAACCGGGTGGGTTCTTCGGATACATGACCGGTTGTCCGTTTGTGCACCGTGGTGACGCATGGGGCGAATGGGGAATGATCGGGACATGTCCGTGCGGGTGATCGCAACCGTGACGTTCTCCGTCGGGGCGGCGTTCTTCTACGCGACCAGCAACGTGCTCGAGCAGAGCGAGGCGGAGCAGATCCCCGACGAGTACTCGCTCCGGCCGTCGCTGTTCTTCCGGCTCGTCCGTCGGCCCCGGTGGTTGGTGGGATTCGCCGCGGATGCCGGGGGCTATCTCTTCGCCGCCATCGCGCTCGCCTTCGGGGCGGTCGTGTTCGTCCAGCCGATCCTGTCGAGCGGCCTCCTGATCTCGCTGCTCCTCGCGGCCGCGATCAACCACCACCGGTTCCGACGGATCGACCTCGCCGCGGCCGGCTGCTTCAGCCTGGGCCTGGCGGTGTTCCTGCTGGAGACGTCGGCCACGGGCGGTCGTGACATCGTTCCGGTGCACCGCTGGGTGATCGCCGCACCCGTCATCATCGGGGTCGTGGCGGTCCTGGTGGTGCTGGGGCGCGGGACGCGCGGAGCGCCCCGGGCCGCCCTGCTCGGCGTGGGGGCCGGTACCTGCTTCGGGGCTTCGGCCGTGCTGACCAAGGGCTTCGTCCACTACTTCCGGGACGGACCCTTCGGCTGGTTGAGCCACTGGGAGCCGTACGTGATGGCGGTCGTGATCATCGTCGGGTTCCTGATCGCTCAGAGCGCGTTCCAGGCCGGTTCGCTGGCCGCGTCGGTCGCGGGGCTCGAGGCGACCGAGCCCGTCGTCTCCGTGGTGTTCGGCGTCGGCCTCCTCGACGAGCACGTCCAGACCAACGGGGTGTTCGACGCCACGATGGTGGCGATCTCGGCCGCGATGGTGGTGGCCGCGATCCTGGTGCTGTCCCGGGCCGGCGGTAGGGAACAGGCGGCGGCGGAAGCGGCGCGCGCCGCCGAGGAGAGCCGCACGGCGGATGCGCCGGCACCGACGGTGGAGCGGGTGGAGCCGGTGGAGCCCGCGGACCCGCCCCGGGCGTCGGCCGAGCCCCCCGAACCCCGCTGCGCGATTCCTGACATCACCTGACATGATCGTCAGGGTTGCGTAGGCTGGTCGGGTCCGGAACGAGCGCCGACGGCCGCCGCGCCCCCTGCGGTGAGAGCCGGCCGATTCCTTCCCACAACGTCTGGAGCGTCCCGTGGAGCTGCCCAAGATCATCAGCGTCGACGACCACATCGTCGAGCCCCGGCACGTGTGGCAGGACCGCCTGCCGAAGAAGTGGCTCGACAAGGGCCCCCGCGTCGAGCGCGGCCTCTGGGGCGACTTCCGCCTCAAGGGCGGCGCCAAGTACGGGCAGGAGCAGATCGCCGACGGGCAGCCCGGCGACTTCTGGATCTACGAGAACAAGGTCATCTACGTCCACAAGCGCTTCGTCACCATCCCGCTGTCCGCCACCGAGGGCGGTGACGTCACCAAGTTCGACCGTACGCAGATGGTGATGACCGCGATCACGTACGACGAGATGCGCCCCGGCTGCTACGAGCGCGATGCCCGCGTCGCCGACATGGCGCTCAACTGGGTCGACGGCTCACTGGCGTTCCCCACGTTCCCGCGCTTCTGCGGCCAGACGTTCCTCGAGGCGGACGACAAGGAGCTCGCGCTGCTCTGCGTCAAGGCCTACAACGACTTCATGGTCGAGGAGTGGTCGGCGCCGTCGGGTGGCGTGCTCATCCCGCTCTGCCTCATCCCGTTGTGGGACGTCGACCTCGCGGTCGCCGAGGTCCAGCGCAACGCGGCGCGCGGTGTGCGGGCGGTCTGCTTCAGCGAGATCCCGCCCCACCTCGGCCTGCCGAGCATCCACACCGGCTACTGGGACCCGTTCTTCCGAGCGTGCCAGGAGACGAAGACCACGGTCTGCATGCACATCGGCTCGTCGTCGAAGAACCCGGCCGCGTCGCCCGACGCGCCCGCCGGCACCGGCAACATGCTGGCGTTCAACAACTCGATGGCGTCGCTCGCCGACTTCCTGTTCTCCGGCGTGCTCGTGCGGTTCCCCACGCTGAAGCTGGCGTACTCGGAGGGCCAGATCGGCTGGATCCCCTACGCGCTCGAGCGGGCCGACACCACTTGGGAGACGCACAACGCGTGGACCCACGCCAAGGAAGAGATCCCGGAGCCGCCGTCCACCTACTACTACGGGCGGATCTTCGGCTGCTTCACCTCCGACTTCCACGGTCTGGAGTCGCTCGCGCGCGTCGGTGAGGACAACATCTGCTTCGAGACCGACTTCCCGCACACCGACACCACGTGGCCGTTCACCAAGGAATACGTGGAGAAGATGGTCGTCGGCCTCACCGACGAGGTCGTCTACAAGGTGCTGCGCGGCAACGCGATCAAGATGCTCGACCTCGACCGGGTCTGACCCGGCGCGTCGGCGATCCGCATATTCGTCTCAGGCGATGCCGGCGAGACCCTCGTCGACGGCCCGGTAGTCCGCTTCGGTGAGCTTCCAGTTGGCGGCACCCGCGTTGGCCAGCACCTGCTCGCGCTTGGTCGCGCCGGTGATCACGCTCAGCGTGCCCTCCTGACCGGCGAGCCACGAGACCGCGAGCTCCATGAGCGTGTGGCCGTGTTCCTCCGCGTACTTCGTCAGCCACTCCACCTTGGCGAAGTTCTCGTCGGTGGCCACCGACGCGAAGTAGGCGTTGGCCGCGAGCCGGGAGTCGGCGGGGAACTCCTCGCCCCTGCGGTACTTGCCGGTGAGCATCCCGGACGCGAGTGGGAAGTACGGGACGATGCCGAGACCGTGCTGCCGGCACGTCGGCACGAGCTCGGTCTCGGCGTCGCGCTGGAGCAGGCTCCATTCCAGCTGGCAGACCTCGAACCGGCTGAACCCGCGGTCGCGCGCCACGCCGTCGGCTGCGAACACCTGGGCCGCGGTGACGTTCGACGACCCGATGTGCAGGACCTTCCCCGCTTGCACGAGCTCGGTGAGCGTCTCGAGCGCCTCGTCGACCGGCGCGTCGGCATCGGGGTAGTGCTGGTAGTAGAGATCGATGTGGTCGGTTCCCAGGCGGGTCAGGCTGATCTCGCAGCCTTCCAGGATGCGACGACGCAGCGCCCCCGGCTCGTACGGGTCGCCCGCCGGGCGGGGCAGGAACTTGGTCGCGAC
>JAODBH010000186.1 GCA_025463865.1 Actinomycetes bacterium
TGTGAACGCACGGAGCTGGCAGGCGCGGACGGCCTAGCGGCGGTTGGAGAGGAGGAAGGAGCCGCAGGTGTTGCCGCCGCCGGCCGCGGCGATCGCCACCTCGGGCGTGCCGGGCACCTGACGGGCGCCGCCCTCACCCCAGAGCTGCACGCAGGCCTCGTGGATGAAGCCGTACCCGTGCAGCCGTCCCGACGACAGCTGGCCGCCGTGCGTGTTGACCGGGATGACGCCGTCGCGCGCGATGGCCTTGCCGTCCTCGATGAACGGGCCGCTCTCCCCCACCGGGCACAGACCGAGCGCCTCGATCCAGCTCATGGTGAGGAAGCTGAAGCCGTCGTACAGCTCGGCGACCTGTACGTCGCTCGGCTTCAGGTCGGTGCGGGACCACATCTGCGCGGCCGCGTCGCGGTTGCACATCGCGCCGAGCTCGTAGAGCTGGTCCCAGCTCGGGCGGTCGTGCATGGCGCTGCCGACGGCCTCGACCTGGATCCCGGGCTTGCGCATGTCCTTGGCCCGATCGGCCCGGCTCACGATGACGGCGGTGGACCCGTCGCACGGGGCGTCGCAGTCGAAGAGCCGGAACGGCGACGAGATCATGCGCGCGTTGAAGTAGTCGTCGAGCGTCATCGGGTCGGTGTAGATGGCCTTCGGGTTCAGCGCCGCGTTCTTGCGGGAGTTGATGGCGATCTGCGCGAGCTGGGCCTCCGTCGTGCCGTACTTCTCCATGTGCGCCCGGGCGTAGAGCGCGATCCAGATCGCGGCCGACGGGGCGCGGTACGGCAGCGTCCACTGGAGGAAGCCGCCGACGCGCGCGGAGCCGGGCGTACCGCCGGGCATGACCGCGGCACGCCCGCCGGCGCCCTGGGCCGAGCCCTCCCACACGCTGCGGAAGCAGACGACGTGATTGGCGAGGCCGGCGCCGACCGCGAGGCACGCGTTGATGACCGAGCCGAGCTGGCCTGACGTCTCGAGCCCGCTCCCGTACCAGCCGACGTTGAGGCGCAGGGCCTCCATGATGTCGTAGGCCCCCGCGCCCGAGAATCCGGGCGGGTTGTCCATCGGGCCGGGATACGTGGAGACGCCGTCGATGTCCTTGGTGGTGAGGCCGGCGTCCTCGATCGCGTCGAGCACCGAGTCGAGGGTGAGCTCGAGCGGGTCGACACCGAGCCGACGGCCGACGGCCGACTGGCCGATGCCGGTGATGACGGAGCGCTGTTCGATGAACTCGTTCGGATCGCTCGGCATCTCAGGCACCTTTCCCGGAGCGGGGCTGGAACAGCGGGATCCACACGTCGCCGTCGGCGTCGACATGGTGCTCGAAGGTCGCCTCGACCTCGAGGCCGATGCGGACGTCCTCGGGCGCGATGCCGACGGTGTTGGTCATGAGCCGTAGCCCCGCCTGCTCCTCGATCTCGACCAGCGCGACCACGTACGGCAGCTCCGGCGCGGGCATCCAGGCCTGGTGGTTCACGGTGTAGCTGACGACCGTCGCCCGACCCGACACCGTCTCCGGTGCGAGGTTCTTGCCGTGGCAGATCGGGCAGATCGGTTGCACCGGGTGGATGTAGTAGCCGTCGTCCTGGCACCGGAGGAAGCGCAGCTCGTCGTGGAGCCCCCCGGTCCAGAAGAACTCGTTGTTCGATGTGACGCGCGGCAGGATCCGGAACGGCGGCGCTTCGGCCACGATTTCCCCCCATGGTTCGTCGGCTCGGGTGTTGCGATGATTCGCTCGGGTGACGCGACCTGCGTCAGTCGTCCTCGGACTCGATCTCGCCCGCAGCCTCGAAACCGGCGCGGGCCTGCGGGATGGCCTCCACCGCGGGCAGCAGCCCGAAGCTCGGCACCGTGAGCATGATCGAACCGAGGATCTCCTCCCAGCTCGCGCCGACCTCGGCCGCGAGCTGCGAGTGACGCCGGACGCCGGGGGCGTTGCGCAAGCCGACCGTGCAGGACATCCGGATCAGCTCGTGGGTCTTGCGGTCCGGGGCCTTGAGCGAGTCGAGCTGACTGAGCCACGAGCTCTGCGCGTCGTGCAACGCCGGGAACACGTCGTGCAACGGACCTTCGAACGGGAAGTTCCAGTCGTAAGCGTTCTCGGGCATCGCGCGACCTCCGGCAATACGCGACCGCGATCTGTGAGCCGCGTCGCCACCCTACCGAGGGCGACAGGCGTCACGCGGGTCGAAAGACCGGGATCGTGATGTCGTCGCTGATCGGCTGGAAGCCCACCGTGACGGGCATGTCGACGGACAACTTGTCGAACTCGCAGTCGACGACGTTGGTCTGGATCCGCGGGCCCTCTTCGAGATCGACGACCGCCGCGACGTAGGGGACGCGTTCACCGAACGGCGGAAGGTCGTTGGAGTAGACGACGGAGTACGAGTAGAGGATGCCCTTGCCGCTGGCCTCGAACCACTCGACCTTGTCGCTCCAGCACTTCGGGCAGAACGGACGGGCGTAGAAGTAGCTTCCCTTGCAGTCGAGGCACCGCTGGAGGAGGAGCTTCTCCTCGCGGAGGCCGTCCCAGAAAGGCTGGGACTCGAGGTCGGGCATGGGCAGGTCGAAGCGGACGCCGGTGGAGGCCATGTCGATCAGCCCTTGCTCGGGAGGGATGCGATGGCGACGCCTTCGAGCTTGCTCTCGCCGCTCTGGTTGGTGACGACGCACTCGAGCTCGACGATCCGGTCGTCGGCGCTCTTGTTCTTCACCGTGATCTTGGTGGTGAGGACCTCACCCGGCCAGGTCTGCTTGGTGAAGCGGACCTTGTAGTTCTTCAGGTTGCCCACGCCGACGTAGTCGGTGATCGCCCGGCCGAGGAGCCCGGCGGTGAACATGCCGTGACCGAACACGCTCGGGAGACCGGCGGCCTTGGCCGCGACCTCGTCGGAGTGCATCGGGTTGAAGTCGCCCGACGCGCCCGCGTACCGCACGAGGTCGGTGCGGGTGAGCTCGTGCGCGACCTCGGGCGCGAGATCGCCTTCGGACACGTCCTCGAAGAACAGCTTCTGCTCGGCCATCGCGTTGCGGGTCCCCCTCGTCGAGATACGGATGCTTGCTATCGGTTCCCTGACGCCTGTGTCAACTTGCGCGGATCGCGGCGGTCACGCCCGCGATCACGGGTCGCGCGGGAGTCCGAGCAGCCGCTCGGCGATCACGTTGCGCTGGATCTGGCTGGTGCCTCCGGCGATGGTGAGGTTCTGGTTGAACAGGAACCCGTGGATCCAACGCGCCGCCGCGCCGTCGTTCACCGCGCCGTCGGGGCCGAGCAGCGAGAGGCCCACCTCCTGGACGCGCTGATCGTTCTGCACCCCGAGCAGTTTGCGGACCGACGCCTCGGAGCCCGACGGGTTCGCGCCCGCCAGCGCCTTGAGGGTGAGGCGGAACCCGAGCACCGACAGCGCGTGGGCGTCGGCGGCGATCGCGCCGATCTCGTCGAGCACGAGCTTGTCGTCGGTGAGGCCCTGCTCCCGCATGATGGTGAGCACGCCCTCGACGCCCGCGCCCATCGACGAGCCGCCACCCATGAACACCCGCTCGTTGGCGAGGGTGGTGCGCGCCGCGCGCCAACCGTCGTTGATGTCGCCGACGAGACAGTCGTCGGGGATGAACACGTCGTTGAAGAAGACCTCGTTGAACCAGGCCTCCCCGGTGATCTCGCGCAGCGGCCGGATCTCGATTCCGGGCAGGCTCATGTCGAGCATGAAGCAGCTGATGCCGTCGTGCTTCGGCTTGTCGGGGTCGGTGCGGGCCAGGAGGAGCCCCCACTCCGACGTCTGCGCCATCGACGTCCAGACCTTCTGCCCGTTGAGCAGGAAGCCGCCCTCGATCCGCTCGGCCTTCGTGGTGAGCGACGCGAGGTCGGAGCCGGCTCCGGGCTCGCTGAAGAGCTGGCACCAGGTGATGTCGCCCCGGAGCGTCGGGAAGATCCACCGCTCGCGCTGTTCGGGTGTCCCGTAGACGATCAGGTTCGGCAGGGCCCACGCGCCGACGGCGATCGTCGGGCGGATCACCTTCGCCTTGCGGAACTCGTCCTCGATCACGAGCTGCTGGAGCGC
>JAODBH010000189.1 GCA_025463865.1 Actinomycetes bacterium
CCCCGCGGCTCCGATCCTGGCCGCTCCGACACCACCGAGGTCGCGCTGCGCGTCGACCCGTCGACGGGCTCGATGCCCGTTCCCGTCACGCCGGACGCAGACCCGGCCGCGTCCCGGCCCCCGGCGCGTGCGGCCGCGGCCGTACGCCCGTCGCCGCTCCGTCGGGCCGCGCCCGTGATCGGGCGCATCGCGTTCGCCGTGGGCGGCACAGCCCTGGCCTTCGTGCTCGCAGTGCTTGCGGTGCTGCTGCTCGAGGGCGGCGACGCGTTGGTCTTCACGCCCACCGAGGTGGTGTTCACGGCCGTCGGCCTGCTGGCGATCAGCGTGGGCCTGGGCTTCCTGTGGAGACGGATCCCCGAGCTGCTCGCGGTGTCGGTGGCCGTGATCCTCGTGTTGAGCTTCGCCGCGTGGTTGCGGCCGCCGCTGCGGGGCGGGTTCGGCGACCGCCAGGTCCGGCCCGCGAACGCAGGTCAGCTCGACCGGTCGTACGAGCTCGCCGCGGGTCGTCTGCGGCTGGATCTGACCGGCGTGCGTCCGGGCGCGCGGGGCCGGTCGGTCTCCGCGTCCGTCGCGCTGGGTCTGGTGCGGATCGTGGTGCCCGCCGACGTCACCGTGCACTTCGACGGCAAGGTGGAGGGCGGCCAGATCTGCGCCTTCGGGCACCGGGATGCGGGCACCGACACGCGCGTGCGCGAGACCTCGACGCGTCCGGGGAGCGCGGGGGTGCTCGAGGTGAAGGCCCGCGTCGGCGTCGGGGAGATCCGCGTCGGCCGTTCCGAAGCCGCGACGTTGCTGCCCTGCGGGTAGCGGCCGCCTCAGACGGGCGGCGCGTCCGCCGCGGTCGCGGTGCCGGGAGCATCGTCGCCGGGGCTGCCGTCGGACGCGGGGTCACGGCGCCTGGTCACGGTCATCCGGCTCACGAGGACGGCGACGACCGTGACGAGGTAGAGCTGGCCGACGAGCGCCTGGAGGCCGGTCACCGCACGCCCGAGATCGCCGCGCGCGGTGAGATCGCCGAATCCGACGGTCGTCTGGGTGACGAAGGCGAAGTACAGGAAGTCGGGCAGCGTTCCGTGATCGGTCTGGGCGAAGAACGGCTGCGACTGGAACGTGCCGAGGGCGGCGTAGAAGAACGCGAACGTCATGCCGAGCAGCACGTAGATGCAGATCGCGCCGAACACCGTGTGGATGTCGACGCCGTCCTGGCGCCAGAGCGCCCGACCGATCGCGATCGGCGTCGCGCCGACGAGGAGCACGTTGAGCGCGAAGAAGAATCCGGTCGGCTCGTGCGACGAGCCGGCGATCAGCGACACGAGCGAGGCCAGCAGCGCGGCTGCGACGACGACCGTCGCGACCCGGAAGATGCGGCGATGCGCACGTGACGCCAACAGCGCGGCGAGCAGGGTGAGACCCTGGAGCGCGACCGTGATCACCCGCACCCAGGTGTCCGGCGGGCTCGACGCCATGAACACGTACGTGATGAACAGCAGGATCATCACGACACCGAACCGGTATTCGGGGAAGCGCCCCTCGAGGTACCGCTCGATCGCGGTCGGACGCGTCCTGTCCAAGCTCACCGTGTCCTCGTCGTGGTCTTCCGCCCGGCTGACCGTAACCGCAGCTCGCGGCCGCGAGCGGGACCTCGGCGCACCCTTCGACGCTCGGGTCCGAAGGGCGCGCTCGAGGCTCAGCCGCCCGGACCGTCCCGGCGGTAGACCTCGATGACCCGGCGGCCGCGACGGGTCAATCGACGCCGCAGGTACGCCAGGACGGCGAGTCCGGCGACCGTCGAGCCCGCGGCCAACAACGACCGGTGCGCGGGCACCGCGGCCTCGTCCCCCGCGTCGGCTCGAGCGTCGGCGCTCCGGTCGTCGGGTGGCATGCCAACGGTGCCGCCTGCTGTCCCGACGATGGCCTCGCCGTCTTCGTCGACGAGCGGTTCCTCGTTGGGGCCCACCGGTATCTCGGTCTGGCCCTCCTCGATCCGGACCGATCCCGACTTCCGGATATCGCGACACAGGCGCCACGTGAACAGCGCCGCGATGATCGGCACGACGAAGACGAGGACCTGCAGGGTGCGGGTCACCGGTACGACCGACACCTGGAGCTTCTGGGCGATGATGTCCTGGCCGCCGGCGACCGTCAGCACCACGTAGAAGGCGAGCACGCCGATGCCGATCGCGGTGCGAACCGGTCGGTCACTGGGCCGGTCGAGCAGGTGGTGCTCTTCGTGGTCACCGGTGAACCGGGCTTCGAGGAACGGCCACAGGTACAGCAGCAGGAACGTGATCCCGGGGAGCGCGATCGACGGCCAGAACACCTCCGAGATCGTGTGGTGGAAGATGTGGATGTCCCACGGCGGGAAGAGGCGGATCGCACCTTCGGTCCATCCGAGGTACCAGTCGGGTTGCGCGCCGGTGCTGACCGCGGCCGGTGTGAAGGGTCCGTAGAGCCAGATCGGATTGATCTGGGCGAGGCCACCGAGCAGCGCGACGATCGCGATCACCGCCGCGAACAGCGCTCCGCTCTTCATCGTGTACGTCGGCCACAGCTTCGAGCCGACGACGTTGTGCTCCTTGCGCCCGCGTCCCCGGAACTGGCTGTGCTTCTGACGCCAGAGGATGGCGAGGTGGGCGCTCAGGACCACCCCGATCAGCACCGGGACGACCAGGATGTGGATCACGAACAGACGGTTGAGGATGTCGCCCGCCGGGAACTCGCCGCCGAAGATGAGGAACGCCAACCACGTGCCCACCACCGGTATGGAGAGCACGAACGAATAGGCGACCCGCAGACCGGTGCCGGAGAGCAGGTCGTCGGGCAACGAGTACCCGGTGAAGCCGTTCGCGAGGGCGAGCACGAGGAGCGTGACGCCCACCATCCAGTTGAGCTCGCGCGGCTTGCGGAACGCGCCGGTGAAGAACACCCGGCAGAGGTGCACGACGATCACCGCCACGAACAGGAGCGCGGTCCAGTGGTGGATCTGGCGCATCACGAGACCGGCGCGCACGTCGAACGAGATCCGCAGCGTCGAGCGATAGGCCTCGGACATGTGCACGCCGCGCAGCGCCTTGTACGACCCGTGGTACACGACGTCCTGCGGGCTCGGGTTGAAGAAGAACGTCAGGTAGGTGCCGGTGGCCACGAGGATGACGAAGCAGTACATCGCCACCTCGCCGAGCATGAACGACCAGTGGTCCGGGAAGACCTTGTTCAGCGCCTCACGCGCGAAGTGGGTGCCACCGAGCCGCTCGTCGACCCACCGGACCAGGCGCCGCATCATGCCGGCACCCTCCCGGGCTCGGGTGCACGTGGCTCACGCACACCGGGCCCACGCGCCGGGTCGCGGCGCTCGAGGCTCTGCAACCACGACGCGAAGAAGGCGGCCGCGCCGACGGCGGCCGCCATGCCCCCGAAGCCCCACATGATCACGCCGGCGACCTGCTGGTCCCGCAGCGCGGACGCGGTCGACGAGCCGATGTAGCGCGGGTACCACGGTGTCCGGGCCAGGGTCATGAAGACCCCGAGCGCGCTCAACGGCAGTGTGCCGACGAAGAGCGCGAGCACTCCCGCCGCGAACCGGTCGCCCCGGCCTGCGCCGAGCAGGATCCACCAGAAGAACATGCTCACGCCGATGAAGCTCGCGTGCTCCACCGCGTGGAGCGCGGGATTCGCGGCGGCCGCGTCGTACGGCTTCGGGATGTGCCACGCGACGACCACCGCGGTCTGCGCGACCAGCCCGACCGCCGCCCAGAACGCGACGCGCCCGTGCCGGGACCGGCTCATCCGTCGCAACGGGCGCTGCCACCGGCGGCGGCGGTCGTCGGGGAGCACCCAGGGCAGAACGCCGAGGACGTCGCCCACCACGAGCAACGGTGCTGCGACGCCGAGCAGCAGCATGTGCTGGACCATGTGCGCGGTGAGCGACGTGTCGGCGCGTGCATCGAGCGGCGAGGCAAGGGCGACGATGAGCGTGATCCCGCCGGCCGCGAACGCGCCGATGTGCACAGGACTCGGCGAGGCGGTTCCCGGCGTGTGGTCGCGCATCCGCGTGACGCCTGCCACGTAGGCGGCGACGAGCGCGGCGATGACGGCGAGGGCGCCGAGGTCAGAACGCACGCGGGCCCAGGAAGAGGACGTAGGAGCCCTCCCAGAGGATCAGGAGGAGGTTGAACGCGCCGATGCCCACACCGAGCCAACCGACGAACCGCAGCTGGCTGCAATCGCCGCCGTCGTCGTCTTCGAGGGCCTCGACCTCGGCCTCGACTCCGGCCTCGTCACGCCCGTGGGTCCGGTCACCGGCCCGCTGGACGACCCGCCAGCTCCAGAGGAGGCACAGCGCAGTGGGCACGGCGGTCACCACGGTCCCGAGGTGCAGGAGCCATTCGGTCGACGGGTGAACGTCCACGTGCCGGGCGAAGGAGGCCTCGAACGTGAGGTGGATCATCCACAGGAGGATGGGCGCGGTCGCGGCGATCCAGTCGACCAGGCTCGCCCGGCACCGGACCGCCTGGTCGTCCGACGCCTGGACGCCCGTTGCCTCTGCGGGCGGCACGGTGGTGGTCATCGGATGTGCGCCGACAGGAAGAGGCTGGAGAACACGAAGATCCACACCCCGTCGACGAAGTGCCAGTAGAGGCTGAAGATCTGCACCGAGACGTGGTGCTCGGCGTCGAACAGGCCGAGCCACGCCTTCACCTGGGTCACGAGGCTGATCAGGAGGCCCGCCAGCACGTGCAGCGAGTGCAGGCCGACGGTCACGTAGAAGATCGACGCGTACGCGTTGTCCTTCCAACCGAAGTGCAGCTTCTGGAAGTCGTCGTAGGTGTAGAGCAGGAACGCGGTCCCCATCAGGAAGCTGATCATCAGACCCGCACGGAGCTGCCCGACCTTGCCGCGGGCGATGGCGACCTCGGCCCACAGGACCGGGATGCTGCTGCCGATGAGCACGACGGAGAAGATCCACCCGGTTTGGAGGTCGGGCTTCTCGATGCCGGGCGGCGGCCACTGGTGACTCGTCGCCCGCAGGAAGAAGTACGACGCCAGCAGGGCGAGGAAGATCATCGACTCGGTCGTGATGACGAGGGCGATTCCCCAGAATCCGGTGCTGTAGCCGCGCCGCTTCGCCGGTGGTGGCGGCGGCACGGGGACGAGCAGCGGCACCGGCGGTGAGTACACGAGCCCGGGCGCTTCGGGGCGGCCGACGGCGGGGTCGGTGGTGGTCATCAGTGCTCTCCCGTCCGCCAGGCCCAACGGAGGAGGCCGACCCCACCGATCGCAAGTCCGAGCACTCCGACGAGGACCGCGTCGATGAGCAGGCCCACGATGATGACGGCGACGCCGACCGCGAGGATGAACGGGAGGTACGTCGCCTCCGGAATGTGCATCGTGTCGGCCGGCTCCGCGCGCAGCCCGGTCGTGAACGGCGTGGTGCGGGCCAGCGCGCCCTCGGGCCCGAGCGCCTCGAGGCCGGGGCCAGGCTCCGACGCGCAGACCGGCAGCGGCTGTTGATCCCACAACGGGTGGCGGCTCTCGACGAGGGGGATGGCCTCGAAGTTCCAGTCGGGCGGCGGCGACGTCGTCGCCCACTCCAACGTGTCGGCGCTCCACGGGTTGGGGAGGGCGTGCTCGCCTCGTGTCCGGCTCCAGAAGAAGTTGATCAGGGTGAGCAGGGTCCCGAGCGCGAAGACCAGGCTGCCGATGCTCACGATCAGGTTCAGCGTGTCCCAGCCGAGGCCGCCGGGATACGTGTAGATGCGCCGCGGCATGCCGAGGAAGCCGAGGATGTGCATCGGGAAGAACGCGAGGTTGAAGCCGATGAACATGGTCCAGAAGCTCCAACGGCCCAGTCGCTCGGACAGCATCCGGCCGGTCATCTTCGGCAACCAGAAGTAGAGCGCGCCGAAGATCGGGAACACGACCGCCCCGTTCAACACGTAGTGGAAGTGCGCGACGACGAAGTAGCTGTCGGTGACCTGCCAGTCGAACGGCAGGACCGACACCATCACGCCGCTGATGCCGCCGAGGAGGAAGATCAGCAGGAACCCGATCATGAACAGCATCGGGGTGGTCAGCTTCACCACCCCTCGCCACATCGTGGCGATCCACGCGAAGAACTGGATGCCGCTCGGGATCGTGATGATCAGGCTCGCGGCCGAGAAGAACGACATCGCGAGCGACGGGACACCGGTGGCGAACATGTGGTGCACCCAGACGCCGAAGCTGATGAATCCGACCGCGACCAGCGCGGTGACGATCCAGATGTAGCCCGCGAGCGCGCGGCGCGCGAACACCGGGATGATGAGCGAGACCATGCCGGTCGCGGGGACGAAGAGGATGTATACCTCCGGATGGCCCCAGAACCAGAACAGGTGCTGGTAGAGGAGCGTGCTCCCGCCGTGTGCCGGCACGAAGAACTGGGTGCCGAAGAGCCGGTCGAGCTCGAGGAGCCCTGCGGCCGTCGTCACGACCGGCACCGCGAACAGCACCATGAACGAGAACACCACCATCGACCAGACGTAGATGGGCAGCCGGTTCAAGGTCATGCCCGGCGCGCGCAGCTTGAACGTGGTGACGAGGAAGTTGATCGCGCCGACGGTGGTGGAGATCCCGGTGAAGATGACCGCGAGGCCCCAGAAGTCGAGGTTCACGCCCCCCGAGTACACGCGGTCGGTCAACGGGGTGTACGCGAACCAGCCGCCGTCGGGTGCCTTGCCGAACACGAAGCTGGAGTAGAGGAAGATCCCCGACAGCACGAAGATCCAGAAGCTGAACGCGTTGAGCCGGGGGAACGCCATGTCGCGCGTCCCGATCTGCATCGGCAGCAGGTAGTTGCCGAAGCCCGCCAGCACGGGGGTGTTGAAGAGGAAGATCATCGTCGTGCCGTGCATCGTGAAGAACTCGTTGTACGACTGCGGTCCGAGCACGGTGCCATTCGGCTGCGCGAGCTGCGCGCGCATCACGAGCGCCAACAGACCGGCGATGAAGAAGAAGATGAACGAGGTGTAGATGTACCGGATGCCGATGCGCTTGTGGTCGACGGTCTTGAAGAAGCCGAGGATCCCCGGCGGGTCGCCCCACACGGCCTCGAGCTGCTCGTGCCGCTCGTGGTCCGCGGCGTCGTCGGGGTGGACGGGAACGCTCGGCGGAGGTACTTCGGTGGTGGCCATGGCTACTTCAAGCTCTCCAGGTAGGCCACGATCGACTTCGTCTGCGACGTCGAGAGGTGGATGGCGGGCATCAGCACTCCGGGCTTGTACTTCGGGGCGTCATTGATCCACCGGGCGAGGTTCGCCGGCGTGTTGGTCATCACGCCGCCACCGAGCAGCGGCCGCGCGCCGATGTCGGTGAGGTCGGGCCCGAGGGTCCCGTGGGCCTGGGTCCCGCGGACGGCGTGGCAGCCCGCGCACGACTGGCTCTGGAACACGTGCTCGCCGCTCGCGGCGACGTCGGACGCGGGTTCGATCGGCGCGTTGCGGTGCTGTGACACCCAGCGCTCGTAGAGCCCGGGACTCTCGGCGACCACCCGGAAGTTCATGTTGGCGTGCTGGATGCCGCAGAACTCGGCGCACTCACCCCGGTAGTCGCCGGGATGGGTGATCTTGAAGCGCAGCACGTTGCGCTGACCGGGGATGACGTCGAGCTTCCCCGCGAGCTGCGGGACCCAGAAGCTGTGGATCACGTTGTCGGAGGTGAGGGTGATCTCGATCGGTCTGCCGGTCGGGAGATGGATCTCACCGGCCGACGTGATGCCGGTGCCCGTGTAGCTCACGGCCCACCACCAACGCTTCCCCTCCACCTGGATGCGGAGCGGATCGGCATCGGGCCGGCGGAGCGCGGCGGTCGTGTTCACCGTGACGACGCCGAGGACGAACAGGATGACGATCGGCACCACGATGCCGCCCAACCACACGAAGGCGTGGTCGGAGATGCGCGAGCTGCGGCCGTCGGACGTCCTTCGGCCCCGCATCACCGCGACGAGGATGAATCCGCCGACGACCAGGTAGACGCCGGCCGCGAGGCCGAACATGAGCCACCAGATGCGGGCGACGCTGCGCGCTTCGGTCCCCTTCGGATCCAGCATCGACGGCGAGCTGCACGCGCTCAGCACCAACGTGGTCCCGACGACCACCAGCGTCCAGGTCGCGGCGCGGCGGATCATCGACGGTTCCAGTAGGCGGGGCCGATGGGCTCGGGGAAGTCGCCCGTGGCGCGGAGGACGCCGTCGCTGTCGATCTCGATCGGCAGTTGCGGCAGTGCCCGTGCCGCGGGTCCGAACACCGGCACCGCGCCCCGCAGCACGTCGAACGCCGACTGGTGGCACGGACAGAGGAGCTGGTGGATCTGGGCCTGGTACAACCCGACGGGGCAGCCCGCGTGGGTGCAGACCTTCGAGAACACGATCAGCCCGTTGGGCGCCCCGGCGCGCCGGGCGCGTGAGAGCCGCTCCGGTTGGACCCGCACGAGCACCGCCTGGCCGTCGGCCGATCCCGGAAACCCGTCGGGGAAGACGGTGACCAGGCCGCCCTCGGGCACGGCGGCCGCGTGGACGGGCGCGCCGTTCTCGGTGACGAGGCGCAGGCCCTTGCGCCACGGGGTGGTGGAAAGCGAGTTGCCCGGACTGGGGCCCAACGATCGGATCGGGAACACGGCGGCGACCGCCATCGCCCCGACCGCGGTGCCCAACCCCGTGAGCAACAGCTTCCGGCGGCTCAGCAGGCCTTCCCGCTCGATGTCGCCGACGAGTGCCTGCCGTTGCGCTTCGGAGCTGCGCAGGAGGGGACGGTCCTCGGCGTATTGCCGGTTCGCCAACAGGCGGTGGGCCCACGTGACGAGCCCGGCCGAGAGCGCCGCGAACGAGAGGCCCAGCAGGCTGCCCTCTGCCGTCGGCCGGCCGCCGTACGCGTAGACGACGGCGAGCGCGATCGCGCCCGCAGCCGCGACGATGAAGCATCCGAAGACGAACCACTCGGTCCGTCGCTCCTGGCCCGGCGACGACGGGTTCACGACCGGGTGCCGATCACGCGGATCACGAGGAGGACGACGCCGATGCCGAGGATCCAGATGACCGCGCCCTCGGCGAACGGCCCGAGGTACCAGAGCGGATTCCCACCCCGGTCGACGGGATGATCGAGGTACCGGACGTAGGCGACCACGCCGTTCAGCTGCTTCGGCGTGAGCGCCGCCCGCCCGAACGCGGGCATGTTGCCCGGACCGGTGCGGACCGCCTCCGCGATCTGGGTCGGGGTCGCCGGTTTGAGCGGAGGTGCCTGCACGTGGAGCAGGGCACCGCCGGTGCCCGCCCAGGAGTGGCACGCGGCGCAGTTCAGCCGGTACTGCACGCCTCCGGGGGGAACGAGTGCCGGAGTGACCACCACGTCCGGAATGGCCGGGCCGCCACCACCGAGCCGCGCTACGTACTGCACGAGCGCGTGCTCGAGGGCGGGCTTGTACTTGGGCTTGTGGCGGCGGGGTGTCTCGTGGGGTGAGGAGAGCGGCATCCGGCCCGTGCTCACCCAATAGTCCACCGACGCGGCGCCGACGCCGCGCAGCGACGGCCCGCTCGGCGTTCCCCCGGCCCGGGCGCCGTGACACACGGCGCAGTCGCGGAGGTACACGAACCGGGCCTGCCCGGCGGACGGGGGAGCTGCGGGCGCTCCGGCCGGCGCCTGTTCCCCCGAGGATTGTGCCCGCGAGGACCGTGCCCCCGAGGACCGCGCGGCCGCGCTTGCGGTCCCGCCCGGCGACCAGATCAACGCGGTCAGCGCGATCGCCGCGCCCACCGGAATGGCGACCAGGGCGCAAGGGAGTGCTGCGCGCCGTAGACCACCTGCGCTGCCCCCGCACCGCCGCCCCGGCATGTCGAGGTGTTACCCCCGCGGCCCCTGGGTAACGCACACATTTGCGCTGTTCACCCAGACGCCCGGTCGGCTCGACCGGGGGACGCGCCAGCCGCCGCCAACGGAGGACCCGCGATGTCGCGATTCGGCTTCAAGCTCATGGGCGAGATCCGCAGCGGACGAGAGCTCGTCGACCAGGCGAAGCTCGCCGAGGACGAGGGCTTCGAGTTCGTCTCCATCTCGGATCACTTCCACCCGTGGCTCCCGGAGCAGAGCCACAGCCCGCTCACGTGGACCGTGCTGGGCGCCATCGCGAGTGGCACGACCACGCTCGACCTGGCCACCGGGGTCACCTGCCCGATCGTCCGCTACCACCCGGCGATCGTCGCCCAGGCCGCGGCGACCGTCGCGTCGATGACCGACCGCAGGTTCACGCTGGCGTTGGGAGCGGGGGAGCGGCTCAACGAGCACGTCACCGGCGCACCGTTCCCGGCCGTCGACCGCCGCCACGAGATGCTTGGCGAGGCGATCGACGTCATCCGCCGTCTCCTCACGGGCGAATGGACGACGATGCGCGGGGATGCGTTCACCGTCGAGGACGCACGCATCTTCGAGCGTCCCGTCCAGCCGATCGACATCGTGCTCGCCGTGAGCGGGCCGGCGTCACTCGATCTCGCCGCGGCCAAGCAGGTCGACGGGATCATGTCGAACGAGCCGCGAGCGGAGCTGGTCGACGGCTGGGAGCGCCGACAGGGGTCGCGTGGCGCGACGTGGGCCGAGGTGCCCTTCGCGTGGGGCCCCGACGCGGACGATGCGCTGCGGATCGCGCACGAGCGGTTCCGGTTCGGGAACCTGGGCTGGAAGGTGATGTCGGAGCTGCCGAACCCGGTGAACTTCGACGCGGCCTGCAAGGCGGTGCGCCCGGAGGACGTCGGCGGAGCCATTCCCTACGGCCCGGACCCGAAAGCCTTCATCGACGCGGTGGAGTCGTACCGCTCCGCAGGCTTCGAGAACATCAGCATCCTGCCGGTGACCGACGACATCAAAGGCACGGTCGACTTCTGGAACCGCGAGGTGCGGCCCGCGCTCGACTAGCGCGTGGGCGGGGGCTCGTGCGCCGCTCGCTCCCAGACCTTGGCCGCGCCGCGGACGGCGAGGATGCGGGCCACACCGAGGCCGACGCCGGTGGCGACCGCCCAGGCCAGTGCCTGGCGCATCGGCGCGGCAGGATCCTCGGGACTGTCGGGCGGGTCACCCGGCGCGAACCGGGCCCAGGCGGCGAGGAGGATCCGCCGGGACACGAGCCCCGCCAACGCCGCGGACGCGGCGCTGACGATCTTCCACTCGAACTGCTCGATCTTCTTCGATGGTTGCTTCGCCTTGGATCGTTGCATCGCGCAGACCTACCCGTCGATCCCCGACCCGACACTTCACGCCCTTGATGGGGAGGGTTCCAGCGCTGGAGGAGCGGTTCAGGTGGGGCCGGGGGCCTTCTGGCCGCCGTTGACCCAGAGGGTCTGGCCCGAGCAGTAGCTCGACGCGTCGGACGCGAGGAACAGGACCGGGTAGGCGATCTCCGTGGGGAGACCGATGCGCCCGAGCGCGTTGCCCGGACCCAGCAGCACGTCGTCGCCGACGTTCGCCTTGTCGGCCGAGTACTGGTAGCCCTCGGTCTTCACCGCGCCGCATGCGACCGCGTTGACCCGCACGCCCTTCGGCGTCCATGCGGCCGCCAGCGATCGGGTCATGCTGTTCATCCCGGCCTTGGCTGCGCCGTAGGGAGCGACGTCGGGCAGCGGGAGGAAGCTCGCACCGGACGAGATGTTGACGATCGACCCGCGACCTTGCGCGACCATCGGGATGGCCGCGAGCTTCGACATGAACCACGCGCTCGACAGGTTCTGGTTGATGATCGCGAACCACTGCTTGGTGGTCCACTCCTCGGGCGGCCGCGAGATCGTGCCGCCTGCGTTGTTGACCAGCACGTCGAGGTGCCCGTATTCGGCGACGGCCGCGTCGACGAGCGCCGCGCACGCGACGTCGTCGGTGACGTCGGTGGGCACGACGAGCGCCTTGCGGCCGATCCCGCGGATGGTCTCGGCGGTCTCCTCGAGCGGGTCGGGCCGCCGGCCCGCCAGCACCAGGTCGGCGCCGTGCTCCGCCAGCACGCACGCGGTGGCGCGGCCGATCCCGGACCCGCTACCGGTGACGATGGCCACCCGGCCGTCGAGCGAGAACATCTCGTCGGTCATGTCGTATCCCCCCTGAGCGCGCCGGTCGGCGCGTGTCCATCTACTGTCGCGTGCTCTCGCCCGCCACGCATGAGGTCGAAGTTGCCTGCCGCCTACGAACCGACCGACGACATCCCGGAGTCCGACGTCGGCGCGCCTCCGGACGAGAGTGGCGCGGTCGATTTCTACACCCGTCCCGGTTGCGGGTTCTCGGCCCGCTTGTTCCGCGGCCTGGACCACCGGGGGATCCCGATGCGGCTGCACGACATCTGGTCCGACCCGGAGGCCGCGGCCACGGTGCGGGCCGCGGCGCGTGGCAACGAGACCGTCCCGACAATCGGCTTCGGCGGCGAGTTCCTCGTCAACCCGGGCGTCGACGAGGTGCTCGACCTGCTCAACCGGTGTGCGCCGCATCTCGTCCCGCCGGAGCCGCCGCGCGACCGCGGCTTCACGAACCGGTTCCGCCGCTCCGGTTCCTAGCGCCCCTGTTCCTAGCGCCCCGGCGCCGGCGGTCGGATACATTCCCGCGCCATGGGCCTCTTCGACGGCAAGGTCGCGATCATCACGGGAGCGGGACGGGGCATCGGCCGCGGGGTCGCGCTCGCCTTCGCCAAGGAGGGCGCGTCGATCTTCATTCCCGACGTCGGTATCGACGCGGCACGCGGCGTCGTCGCCGAGCTGGAACCGCTGGGTGCCGCGGCCGACGCGATCGAGTGCGACGTCGGTGACTCCGCCCAGGTCGCGTCGGCGGTCTCGGCGGCGGTCGAGCGCTTCGGTCGCGTCGACATCCTGGTCAACAACGCGCAGACCGCGGTGGCCAAGCCACTGGAGACGATGACCGATGCCGACGTCCACCGCGCGATCGACAGCGGGCTGTTCGGGACGTTCTTCATGATGCGCGACTGCTTCCCCCACCTGAAGGAGCGGGGCGGCAAGGTGATCAACTTCCGCTCGTCCGCAGGCATGGAGGGGATGCCGACCCAGGGTCCGTACGCGGCGGCCAAGGAGGGCATCAACGGGCTCACCCGCGTCGCGGCGAAGGAGTGGGGCCGCTACGGCATCAACGTGAACGCGATCAGCCCCTGGGGCAACTCGCCGGGTTGGCAGCAGTACGCGGCGCAGTTCCCCGATCGGGCCCGCAGCTCGATCGAGCGCAACCCGATCCAGCGGGTCGGCGATTGCGAGCACGACATCGGACGGGTGGCGGTGTTCCTCGCCGGGCCGGACTCCGACTTCGTCACCGGCTGCACGATCATGGTCGACGGCGGCGCCGTCCTCCTCTGAGCCACTGAGATCGGGAGGAGCGCGGGTGACGGGACAGGTCGAAGGCATGCGGGTCGTGATGACCGGGGCCGCGCACGGCATCGGGCGCGCGACCGCGCTGTTGTTCGCCCGCGAGGGCGCGCGCCTCGTGCTGGCCGACCTCGACGAGGACGGCGGCGACGCGACCGCGGCCGAGATCCGCGACGCGGGCGGGGAGGCCACGTTCGTCCGGACCGACGTCGGCGAACCGGCGGAGATGTCGGCGCTCTTCGGCGCGGTCCGTGCCGAGCTCGGCGGTCTCGACTCGATCGTCAACATCGCCGGGGTCCTGCGGGTCGTCGATCTGGTCGACACCAGCGACGACGACTGGGCGCTGATGTTCCGCGTGAACGTGACCGCGCAGATGCTGGCGTGCCGGCTCGGCGTTCCCATGCTGCGGGAGGCGGGCGGGGGCACGATCGTCAACATGGCGTCGGTCACCGGGGTCATCGGGGTTCCCGGTGCGGTGGCGTACTCGGCGTCGAAGGGGGCGGTGATCGCGATGACGAAGGCGCTCGCCCGCGAGGAGGGCGCCAACGGCATCCGAGCCAACGCGGTGTGCCCCGGCTGGGTGGACACGGGCTTCAACGACCCGATCGTCACCGTGATGGGCGGTCGTGAGTCCCACGCCGCGCTCGTCGCTGCCGCGGTGCCCATGGGCCGTCAGGCGTCGGCCGAGGAGATCGCGCCCACGATCCTCTTCCTCGCCTCCGACGCGTCGTCCTACCTCACCGCCCAGGCCATCGTCATCGACGGCGGCAACAACTAGCGCGCGAGGTTGCGGTTCGGGGGTCGGGCGCCGCCTACGACGACAGGACGCCGGTCTTCAGGCGGGCGAGCTCCTCGAGGTGGCGGCGGCTGAGCGCCGCGAGCTTGCGGGTGCCCAGCGGGGTGAGGGTCAGGCGCACGACCCGATGATCGACGGCGTCGGCCTTCCGGCGGACGAGTCCGGCGTCCACCGCCCGGTCGACGAGGCCGACCACGCTGTGGTGGCGGAGCAGCAACAAGTCGGCCACGTCGCCGACGGTCGGACCCTGGGGATCGAGGTGCCCCCGGACCGCGAGCAGGAGCTGGTGTTGCGGCGCGGTCAGGCCAAGGGTCTTGGCCTGTTCCTCGCTCCACGCCAGGAAGCGGCGGAGCTCGGTACGGAACTCGAGCAGGTGCTGGTAGTCGCGGTTCGTGAGCCGGTCGGTCGGCATAGATACATCGTACTACGATATATATCTGTGCCGCGACCTCGACTGACCGGGATCTTCGACGACGTCCTCCTCGGCGCGGACGCGCGCGTGCTCGGGCTCGTGGTGCTGGTCGGCATCGGCTCGGGCCTGGTCGGCGCCGGCTACCTGCTCGTGCTGCACCTCCTCGAGCACGTGCTCTGGCCGACGCAATGGCGTGGAGCGATCGGCTTCGCCATCCTCGGCGGGGTGGGGCTCTTCGCCGGTCTCGTGACGCGGTTCGTGGGCAGTCCGGGGGACGTCGAGCTCATGGTCGACAACATCCACGTGTCGGGCTCCGCGCCCGGCCTGCGGATGCTGCGCTCGCTGATCCCGATCTCATGGCTGTGCATCGCCTCCGGCGGCGCGATGGGCCCGGAGGCGCCGCTCGTGCAGACCACCGGTTCGTTGGCGTCGTGGACCGCGCGCCGCTTCGGCCTCGAGGTCCGCGAGGCGCGCGTGCTCACGATCGCCGGCATGGCCGCCGGCTTCACCGTGCTGTTCGGCGCGCCCCTCGGGGCCGCGGTCTTCGCGCTCGAGATCCTGCACCGTCGCGGCCTGCAGTACTACGAGGCGCTGCTGCCGTCGGTACTCGGCTCGTTGGCGGGATACGCGGTCTACGTCGTGGTGACGGGTGCCGGCCTGCATCCGGTGTTCCACCTGTCGGCGCCGATCTCCCTCCGGGCGATCGACCTCGTGTGGGCGGCCGCGGCAGGCGTCGGTGGTGCGGCCGTGGCGGTGGCGTTCACGTACCTCAGCACCGGCTTGCGCTTCGTCGCCCGCCGGGTCCGACCGGAGCTCCGTCCGTTGATCGGTGGTCTGGTGCTCGCGGCCCTGGGTCTCGCCTCCACCTACGCCCTCACGTTCGGGGAGGTGCAGATCGACTCGGTCCTCGCGCACCACGGCGGCACGGTGGCGTTCTTCGCGTTGGCGGCGTTCGCGAAGCTGCTCGGCACATCGGTGACGTTGTCGTCGGAGTGGCGGGGCGGCTTCATCATCCCGCTGTTCTTCATGGGCGCGTGTCTCGGCCGGGCGTTCCACGTCGTCGCGCCCGGTACCGACGAGGCCGTGATGGTGGCCGCGTGCATGGCCGCGGCCAACGCGGGCGTGACCAAGACCCCGCTCGGCTCCCCGCTCGTGGTGTCGGAGATGGCGGGCATGCGGCTCCTGCCGACGACCCTGCTGGCGAGCGTCGTCTCGTTCGTGCTGACGAGCGAGGTCGGCCTGATCCACACCCAACGCAATCGCGACGTCGTCGGCAACAACTGACCCGTCAGTTTGTGCGTCCCCTGAGCACACATATCGTGCTCCCGGGACGCACGAAACGGATCCTGAGCTAGAGCGGCTTGGTCCAGTCGGGGTCGAGCACCTGGACGAGGGCTTCCATCTGCTCGAGGTGGTGGGAGAGGGATCGGCTCGGGAAGCGGTAGTTGAGGATCGTCGCGCCCGCGGCCTTCTCGCGCTCCGCCTGCTCGAGGATCTGCTCCGAGTTGTCGATCACGTCGAGCGCCGGCTCCGGCCACACGCCCACGTCGAGTGGGCGGTCGCGTGCCTCCCACGCCGGCGTGTCCTCGGCCCGGTTCAGCATCTCCCGCACGTCGTCGGGCCCGATGAGGAACGGCACCCAGGCCTCGCCGTACTCGAGCGCGCGGCGGATCGAGCGCATCGTCCGGCCGCCGACCCAGATCGGCAGCTCGGGCTGCACCCCCGTGGGATCGACCACCACGTTGCCGTACGAGTAGTGGGTGCCCTGGTACTCGGGCTCGCGGTCTCCCCACGACGACTTGATCGCGCGCAGCGAGTCGTCGGCCCGCTCACCCCGGCCCTCGAACGTGTGGCCCAGTGTGTCGAACTCGCCCTTCAGGCTGCCGACGCCGACGCCGAGGATCAGGCGGCCGCCGGTGAGTCGGTCGAGGGTTCCGTAGTGCTTCAGGATCTCGAGTGGGTGGTGATAGGGCAGCACGACCATGTTGGTGGCGAGGCGGATGTTCCGGGTGACCGCGCCGAGGTACGCCAGCGTCGTCAGCGCGTCGTAGTACCGCTTACCCCTTCGGGGCTCGGCGTCGCTCGGCACCGAGATGTGCTCGCTCGCGGTGAGGTGGTGGTAGCCGAGCCGGTCGGCGGCCTGGGCGACGGTGACGAGGTCGTCGACCGACGCGTCGACCTCCCACTCGTTGAACGAACGCGGGAGCAGGAGGGTGATGGGGGTGATGACGCCGATCCTCACGACGCGGCGACAGCGGGGACGCGGGCCTGGAGCTCGAAGCGCTGGCCGAGCGCGATCAGGCCCGCGGCGCACAGATCCGTCTGGACGAAGGCCTGGACGAGGGTCGGCGACAGTGAGCCCGGCTCACCAGGTCGGAAGACACCGGTGACGGCCACGTGCTCCGCGAGCTCGGGATCGGTGTCGCGCACGTTCTCGACCCGGTCGATCGCGGCGTCGAGCGCCTCGATGCTCATCGCCATCCCGAAGTGGGTCGTGAACTGGGGCTTCGTCGTGTTGTGGTCGGTGTACCCGGCGTGGCCGTCCGCGAGCCTCTCCTGGTCGGCGAGCGCGGCGGTGAACGCGTCCTCGAGTGCGAGCTGCGCCGGGGTCACCTCCGACGCGTAGATGCAGTTGTCGAGCATCGCGGGGTCGCGTTGCTCGGGATCGACGTGCACGATGAGGAACGGGCCGCCGGTGTCGACGGCGGCGCAGCCGAGGAGCTCGAAGAGCCGCCCGACCAGGGCGCGGTCTCCGGGGCGGTAGACGGCTTCGACGTGGTTGAGGAGCCTGGCCATGGGTTCTCCCTTGCTCGATCTTCTGAACGTACTTCGTGCCTTCACCGCCCACCCGGGAGTGGATCGGTGAACGCACGGTGGATGCGCGGGCGGCTCAGACGAGGCGGTCGCCGCCGTCGACGTGGAGGATCTCGCCGGTGACGTAGCCGTTGGTCGCGAGGAAGAGAATGGCGTCGGCGATGTCGGCTCCGGTACCCACCCGGCCGACGGGGAGCTTCTTGCCGATGGCCGCGATGACGTCGTCGTAGCGGTCGCCGAGCGCCCGTTCGAGCATCGGCGTCTCCACCGCACCCGGGCACACCGCGTTGACCCGGATCGGCGCCAGCTCGACGGCCAGCGCGCGCGTCATAGCTTCCACCGCTCCGGCCGACGCCGCGACCATCGCGGTGCCCGGCGTGGGCCGCTGGGAGACGACCCCCGACACGAGGGTGATCGACCCGTCGGGCGCGAGCCGCGGCGCCGCGTGGCGGACCGCCCGTATGGCGCCCCACACCCGCACCTCGAGCACGGGCCGCAGGTGCTCGTCGTCGGTGTCGAGGAGGCGGCCGCCCTTCGGGTTCGAGGCCAGCTGCACGAGGTGGTCGACGGTCCCCGCGGTCTCGAACAGCCGGATCAGCGCGTCGTCGTCGAGGACGTCGGCGACCACACCGACGACACCGGGGATCGAGGCGGCCGCGGCATCGAGGCGCTCCCGGTCGCGTCCCGCGATGAGAACCCGCGCGCCGGCAGCCGCCGCGGCCGACGCGGTGGCCAGGCCGATGCCCGACGAGCCGCCGATGAGGACGACGGTACGGCCCTCGAGGTCCACGTCAGGCCCCGGCGCCGCTCTTGTCGATGCGCAGCGAGTCGTTGTAGCCGAAGCCGGGCTCGAGCTCGTAGGTGACGTGCAGCTCGTCGAGGACGATGCCGTCGAGCCAGTCGGCCCAGCGGCCGCGCTCGGCCTCGGCCAGCGCGCTCGGGCCCGTGAGGTACGCCTTGCACGCGTCGAGCGATACGAAGCCCTGCTCCCACAGATGGGTCCACTTGGCCGCGGCGGTGACCGGCGTGACGCCGTCGAACCAACGGGTCGCCATGCCGTTCTCGGCGAAGACCGAGGTCGTGAGCTCCGGCGAGTCCTCCGGGGCGTTGCGGACGGCCTCCGAGAAGCCTTCGAGCTGCTCGGTGGTGGCGTCCGGCGCGATCTGGAGCATGACGATCCGTCGCACGCCACTGGGCTGGAAGTAGACGGGCGTATCGCACTCGTACCCGCCGATCCCTGCGCCGAGACCGTTGTCGCTCGTGACCCGCTCGGGGCCGGCCATGAGGTACCGGTCGAGGATGCCGGCGTGGAAGGGGTGGACCATGTAACGCTGGTACGCCTCGGGTGACTCGTAGGCGTGCTCCCACGCGATCTCGAGCGCGTTGTCGGCGATGTTGGTGCCGATCGCCGAATGCAGCACCTCGGGGATGTAGCGCGCGCAGTCGCGCAGTGCGAGGCGCAGGCGCGCCACCGCGTCGGCCGGCGCGCCCTCGCGCAGCGAGTAGATCTCGAATCGGCGCAACATCGTCAGGCCCCCGGGGAGAACATCGTCGGATACAGGAAGCGTCGGGTGCCGGTGATGCACAGCGGTGCGGTGCCGCTCCCGTACTCGTGCCAGCGCGGGTCGAGGACGAGCGTCTTGCGGATCCGGTTCCATTCGCCGTGGTTGGGGAACGACCACACGATCTGGATGTCGACGGGCTCGCCGTACCCCTTGCCGGTGGCGCAGGAGAGGAAGCTCGCGCCCGCCTCGGTCATCATCGGGACGCCGAGCCGTTGCACGAGATCGAGATACTCCTCGGCGTGCTTCTCCTCGACCTGGACCGTGTCCACGATCAGGACCATCGTTCCCCCTCTGTCTCGCTCACGATGCCTCGGCCCGGGGCCGGCGCACGAACACCTCGACGAAGCGGATCCGCCCGTCGTCCGCAAGCTCGAACGTGCCGCTGACGCGCACGGTGCTCGCCGTCCCGCCGGGCAGCACCACGCTCTCGGTGACCTCGACGTGGACGGTGTCGCCGTCGCGGTTGACCCGGGTGATGCGGACGTCCTGCGACTCCAGGGCCGGCAGGGTGGTGGCGAGGAAGTCGACGTAGGTCTCGGGATCGTTGAAGACGTGATCCTCGTAGGGCCCGACGCGGGTGAAGTCGTCGGTGAGGCAGTCGCGGAACGCGACCCAGTCGTGGGCCGCCATCGACGCGAAGTACCGCTCGACCGAATCCGGGGTGCCGGCGTTGTCCATGCTCACCGCAACCCCCGGAAGAGGCTCCGGATGTCGTCGACGAGGAGGTCGGGCTGCTCCGCGGCGGCGAAGTGCCCGCCGCGCGGCATGACCGTCCACTGGCGGAGGTTGGTGTACTTCTCGGCGAGTGCCTTCGGGACGAACACGAGATCGTTGGGGAACACCGCGATGCCCGTGGGCGGCTCGATCGCCGGGATGCGGTCGTGGGCGAGGCGGACCGGGCTCTTCCAGTTCTCCCAGTAGAACCGCATGCTCGAGCCGATGGTGCCGGTGAGCCAGTAGAGCATCACGTTGGTGAGCAGGAAGTCGCGGGACAGCGCGTCGTACACGTCGCCCCCGTGATCGCTCCACGCCCGCCGGCGTTCGAGGATCCAAGCCGCGAGGCCGACGGGGGAGTCGTTGAGCGCGAACGCGAGCGTCTGCGGGTCGTCGGTGTGCACGGCGACGTGGCTCTGCGCGGTGGCCATGCGCTCCTGCATGCGGTCGAACCACCCTTGTTCCTCCGGGCCGTACTGATCGGGTGACAGCCCGGAGTAGTAGGAGACGTGCATCAGGACCGGGAGGCTGAGGTGGACGCCGGCCACATGCGCGGGGAACTCGTGGCCGAGCTGTGCGGTGACGCTCGCACCCCAATCGCCGCCGTGCGCTCCGTACCGCTCGTAGCCGAGGACGTCGTGCATGAGCCGGTCCCAGAGGGCCGCGGTCGTCCGCACGTCGACGCCGGTGCGGTGCAGCGGGCTCGAGAAGCCGTAGCCCGGGAGGGACGCCACGACCACGTCGAACGCGTCGGCCGGATCCCCGCCGTGCGCGCCCGGATCGGCGAGCTCGTCGATCACTTGGGCGAAGTCCCAGAACGTCCACGGCCAGCCGTGGGTGAGGATGATCGGCATCGGCGCCGGCCCGACCCCGCGGCGATGGATGAAATGGATCGGCACGTCGTCGAGGACCACCTCGAAGTGGTCGAAGCGGTTCATGGCCGCTTCGTGCACGCGCCAGTCGTAGCCGGTCTCCCAGTAGGCGACGAGGTCCTGGAGCCAGGCGCGATTGGTGCCGTAGGCCCACGCCTCGTTCCCGGGGTCGTCGGGCCAACGGGTGCGGGCCAGGCGGACCTGCAGATCCTCGAGCACGTGGTCGGGGATCGCGATCTCGAACTGCTCGGGGACCGGCTGGTCCGGCTCCGGGTCGTTCACGCGGAGCCCGCGGCCTCGCGTGCGGCCTTGCGCTCCGCCGCACCCACCATGTCGATCGGGCTGTAGAGGCTCAAGCCGCCGTCGGCCATCACGATCTGGCCGGTCACCCAGTCGAGCTGGAGCAGGGCCAGGATCGCGTCGGCGATGTCACCGGCTTGGCCGAGGCGGCCGAGCGGGGTGCGCTGCACGACCTCGTCGGTCATGCCGGTCTCGGGCGCCCGTCCCAGCATGGGCGTCGCCGTCACGCCGGGCCCGACCGCGTTGACCCGGATGCCGCGCTCGGCCCATTCGTGCGCGGCCACCTTGACCAGCATCTCGAGCCCGGCCTTCGAAGCGCAATACGCGCCCATCGCGCGGTCGGCCATCTGCGCGCTGACGCTCGTGACCGCGACGATCGCGCCGCCCTCACCCGCGTCCTGCATCGCCTTCGCGACCGCGCGCATCGAGAGCCAAGGTCCCTTCAGGTTGATGCTCATGACCCGGTCCCATTCGGCCTCGGTCAGGTCGTCGAGCGTCGCGTGGTGCCCGACACCGGCGGTCGCGGCCATCGCGGTGGGCACGCCCGCGATCGCGATCGTCTGCTTGATCGCGGCATCGACCGACGCGGCGTCGGTCACGTCGCAATGGATCTCGGCGCCCGGGGCGATGTCCCAGGCCACCGGCCGCGCCCCCATGGCCGTCAGCCGCTCCAGCAGCGCGAGACCCATGCCGCCGGCTCCACCGGTGACGACCACGGTCCGATCCTTCAGCTCCACGGCTTCCCCCCCAGGTAGCTCGGCAAACGGGCAACGTAGCGCCGCGGCGGCCCCCGCCTCCGCGGCCCGCGCTTCGGCGGCTCAGACCGAGAAGGTGGCCCAGCCCTTCAGGTGGACGCCGCCGGTCTGGCGGGTGCACGCGAGCTCGACGTCGACGAGCGTCTCGTCGCCCTCGGTCCGCACGTCGGTGACGACCCCGGTGTAGGTGAGCACGTCGCCGGGCCAGGCCTGCTCGCGGAACTGCACCCTGAACCGCCGGATGTTCTCCGGACCGAGCCAGTCGGTGACGTAGGTGCCGAGCACGCTCGCCTGCAGCATGCCCACGGCGAACGGGGTCGGGTACCCGGCCTTCTGGGCGAACCCGGTGTCGTGGTGGATCGGGTTCATGTCGCCCGACGCGCCCTGGTAGCGCACGAAGTCGGTGATGGTGAGCGGCTGGTCGACGAACGGCTCCCGCTCGTCGCCCACGGCCGGGGTCTTGGTCGCACTCTGCGGGCTCATTCGGTGGTCGCCTTCCCGGTCTCGATCGCGGTCGACTTGGATTCGGCGACGAGGTTGCCGTCGCGGTCGCGGAACTCGGTGATGAGCTCGCTGAACTTCATCGTCCCGCCCCGCTTGCCTTCCTTCTCGTACTCCTTGCCGATGCGCGTGGTCGCGGTGAGCACGTCTCCGGCGTGCGGCGGTCCGTTCGGGAACACGAACTCCTGCTCGCCGTGGAGGATCCGTTCCCAGTTCGGGGGCGGGCCGCCACGCGACGGGCTGCTCTCGGGCGTCGACCAGAACGCGGACGACGCCAGGAACGTCACCGGTGACACGGGATGCGACTCCGCCGGCACGAAGTACGCCGGATTCCTCGACTTCGCGGCCCGCGCGAACTCGCGGACCTTGCCCGCCTCCACGATCATCTCGTACGGCTGACCCTGCTTGCCTTCGTCGCTCATGCCTCCGCCTTCGTCGTGTGCCGCTCACCTTGGCGCATGCAGGCTGTCGGGAGCCACCCCGGGCCAGCCACCATAGGATCAATCGTAGAGAAGATGGCCGGACGGGGTCCGGGCGTCAGGCAATGGGCGCGGCGGGGGAGCGATGCGGTACGAGACCATCCGGAACGAGGTCGACTGTGGGGTCGCCACGCTCACCTTCGACCTTCCGGACGCGCTGAACGCGTTCAATCCACAGATGATGCGCGAGGTGGACGACGCACTCCGGGCCGCCGACCTCGACGACGCGGTGCGGGTCGTCATCGTCACCGGAGCCGGCCGCGCGTTCTGCGCCGGCGCCGACCTCGGCCGCGACGACGCCTTCAAGCTCGAGCCGGGTGCCCGCATCGAGCCGTGGCAGATGCGCAAGCCGGTGGTCGCGGCGGTGAACGGCCACGCGATCGGGGTGGGGCTCACGTTCGCGATGCAGTGCGACGTCCGGTTCGTCGCCGAGGACGCGAAGTTGAGCTTCGCGTTCGTCCGTCGCGGGGTGATCCCGGAGCTCGGGTCGCACGCGATCGTGCCGCGGGTCGCCGGGTTCGCCCACGCCGCCGACCTGCTCTTGACCGGGCGCCAGTTCCTCGGCCGCGACGCGCCCGGGCTCGGGATCGCCAACCGGGCCCTGCCTGCGGCGCAGGTCCTCGACGCCGCGCGTGATTGGGCCGGCGAGGTGCTGCACGCGGCGCCGGTAGCCGTGGCGATCTCGAAGCGGTTGCTCTGGAACGGTCTCGACCGTTCGGTGGCCGCGACCCTCGAGCACGAGCGTCCACTGTTCGCCTGGACGAGCACGCAGCCCGATGCGGCCGAAGGGGTCGCAGCCTTCGTGGCCCGTCGACCGCCCGACTGGACGGGTTCGGCGAGCACCGATCTCCCGCCCGAGGCCGGCGGGGCTGCACCGGGTCACGAGGCTGCACCGGGTCACGAGGCTGCACCGGCGTGATCGATCTCGAGACGTTCTCGGCCGAAGCCTCCGGATTCCTCGCGTCGCACCTGAAGCGGCGCGAGCACGCCGACACCCGTTGGGGCGCGGGCTCCGACCGCATCGAGCTGCACGGGCTGGAGCGGCGCTCCGACGCCGAGGTCGCGGCCGAGGTCGCCGCCGCCCGGTCCTGGCAGGCGCAGTGCTTCGACGCGGGGTACGCCTGGATCACCGGGCCGCTCGCGTACGGGGGTCGCGAGCTGGCGGCCGCCTACGAGCGGCGGTGGCGCGAGCTCGAGCAGGAGTTCGCCGCTCCCGACCGCACCTCGCTCAACATCGGGCTCGGCATGCTCGTCCCCGCGATCCTCGCCCACGGGTCGCCGGAGTTGCGGGCCGAGGTCCTTCCCGGGCTCAACCGCGGCGACCTCGTCGGCTGCCAGCTCTTCTCGGAGCCGGGCGCGGGTTCCGATCTCGCGAACATCGCGACGACGGCGGTCCGCCACGGCGACGGCTGGATGATCCGCGGCCACAAGGTCTGGACGTCGAAGGCGCAGTTCGGCGACCTGGGCCTCTGCATCGCGCGCACCGGCGCGGGCGGCCCGCCGCAGCGAGGGCTCACGGTGTTCCTGGTCGACATGCACGCGCCCGGAGTCGAGATCCGGCCGCTACGGCAGATGAACGGCCGGGCGTCGTTCAACGAGGTCTTCCTCGACGACGTCGGCGTTTCCGCAGCGCGACGGGTCGGCGATGTCGACGACGGCTGGTCGGTGGTCCGCACGACGCTGACGAACGAGCGGGCCGGGGTCGGAAGCGGCGCGACCGCACCGGGACCGCGCCTGTTGGCCCGGATCCTGTGCTTGGCCCGCCACTCGGGTGCGGCCTCCGAGCCGTGCGTCCGCCAGCAGCTCGCCGACATCTACACGCGCGTACGGCTCGTCGATCTCACCGCGCAGCGCGTGCAGGCTGCCGGGCGCGCGGGGCGCGCCGCGGGTCCCGAGGGATCCATCGGCAAGCTCGCCCACGCGGGCAACCTGCAACGCATGAGCGCGGCCGTCACCTCGATCCTCGGGCCACGCCTGGCCGCCGACACGGGGGAGTGGGGCGAGTACGTCTGGAGCGATCTGGTGTTGGGCGCGCCCGGGGTGCGGGTCGCCGGAGGTACCGACGAGATCCAGCGCAACGTGATCGCAGAGCGGGTGCTCGGGCTGCCGCGCGAGCCCGAAGCGTCGGCCTGAGCGCGCGCACCTGATCCCGCCCACCCGAAGCCGGACCCGTGCTCCGGGTCCGCCGAGCGAAGGAGCCGACTTGCTCTACCTCCACGAGATCCACCAGATCAGGCCGGGAAAGACCGCGGGTCTGCTGCATGCGGTGGAGCACGACTTCCTGCCGATCGCCGAGCGCAACGGCATGCGGCTGGTCGGCTACTGGGAGACCGCGATCGGCCAGGGGCCGCGGCCCGAGACGGTGGCTGTCTGGGAGCTCGACGACTTCGCGCACTACACCGACATCGTGCGCAAGCAGCGCGAACCGGAACGGCTCGATGCCGAGCTGCGCGACTGGTACGAAGGCACCGGCGAGTGGATCCACAAGACCGACGGGCTGGTGTGCTTCGCGAGCAAGCTGACGCCGACGGTCGCCGAGCTGAAGGCCGGCAACGTCTCCGCGAAGTTGTGCTCCCACGAGCAGATCCACGTGCAGCCGGCCCGTCAGGCGGAGTACCTCGAGCTCTGCGAGGAGATGTGGTGGCGGCGGGTCGCAGAACCGGCCGGTCGCTCCATCGTCGGCCTCTACTGGTCGCCCTGGAAGAACACGCGCGCGATCTGCATCTGGGGCCAGGGCGCGACGTGGGAGGAGTGCGCGCCGTTCGGGCAGGGCGAGTCCTGGACGACCGACCGCGACATGGCGCTGTGGCAGACGCTCGGCCGCGAGATCCGCACCGACTGGGACGATCGCTTCCTCGTCCCCGCGTCCTTCTCGACCGTTCGCTAGCCGTATTTCCCGAGTCGGTAGCGGAGCCGACACGCGTATCCGGAGCGCCCGGGAGCGACCACGAGGTGGTCTACGGGGTGAAGAGGGCCGGGAGGGCGGTGCGGTCGATCTTGCCCATGGCGTTGCGGGTGAACGCTTCGACCATCACGAAGCGCTCCGGCACCTTGTAGCGGGCGAGGCTCTGCCGGCAGTGCTCGGTGAGCGCGTCCGTGGACACCGACACGCCGGGCTCCGGCTCGACCGCCGCGACGACGCGTTCGCCGAGCCGGTCGTCGGCCAAGCCCAGCACCGCGCACGCGGCGACCCCAGGGACCTCGTGCAGCACGCGCTCGACCTCGGCGGGATACACGTTGCTGCCGCCACGCACGATCATCAGATTCTTGCGGTCCCGCACGTGCAGCACGCCGTCGGCGTCGAGGTAGCCGAGGTCGCCCGTGTGCAGGACCCCACCCGCGAGCGCGTCCCGCGTCGCGTCCGGGCGACCGTGGTAGCCGAGCATCGGCCGGTAGAGGCCGGCCCACGGGCCGCGGCTCGACGGGCCGACGCAGATCTCCCCGGTCTCACCCGCAGGCAGGTCGCGCCCGTCGGGGTCGCGGATCGAGACCGTGACCTGGGGGAGCGGCAGACCGCTCCCTCCGCCGACGTGTTCGCCGACGGGATCGTCGATCGTCACGAGCGCGGGCGCCTCGGTGAGCCCGTAGGTCGCGCGGGGCGACTTGGTGAACTTGGCCGTGAAGCCGTCGCGCACCGCGGCGGGGCAGTCGCCGCCGCCGGTCCACACCTCCAGCAAGGTCGCGAGGTCGTCGGGAACGATCGACGGGTCGGTGGTCATCGAGTGGAGGATCGCCGGCACCCCGTTCCAGACGGTGACGCGCTCGGCGCGGATCCATGCCGCGATCCCGACCGCGTCCATGCGGTCCATGATCACGCAGGTGCCACCCGCCTGGGCGACGAGCACTGTCGCGAGCGCCTGCATGTTGAGGATGGTGAGCGCCATGCAGTCGCCCTTGCGCAGATCGGGCCCGTAGCCCCGGCTGCTCACGGTGCCGGCGGCCATGAGCATCAGATTGTGCTGACTGTGGACCACGCCCTTGGGAAAACCGGTCGTGCCGCTCGTGTAGGCGATCCCCGCCGGCGCGAACGGGTCGACGGTCACGTCGAGCGGGTCGGTCGGCTGCGCGTCGAGCCGCGCGGCCCATTCCGACCCGTCCGCGCAGGGATCGACGATCACGACCCGCTCGAGCTCGTCGAGCTCGGTGACGAGCGCCCGGTGCTCCGACGCGCGTTGGTCGTCGGCGAGGAGGATGCGCGCGCCGGCGTCGTCGAGGATGAACCGTTGCTCGGGCAGCGCGAGCGAACGGTTGACGCCGACCCACACCGCGCCGAGACGCATCACGGCGTGGAACGCGACGACGACGTCGAGATCGTTGGGGAGCGTCACGCCCACGCGGTCGCCGGCCCTGACGCCGAGCGCGAACAAGGCGCGCGCAGCCTGGTTGCCCGCGCGGTCGAGGTCGGCATAGCTCAGCCGGCCGGATCGGGCGACGACGGCATCGCGGTCCGGGGCCGTCGCCACGGTTGGATCCAGGACCGTGCTGACCGCATAGGGAACAGGTCTGCGGATTGCGGCGGGAACACCGTCGGGGAGCGCGGCGGGCACACCCGACCGGGCCGGTCCGGCGGGTTCATCCATGCGGCGCGGGTCCCGTCTCGGCATTCGGACTATCTATCTTTGAGATGATAACTTCATGCGCGCCTTTTGGGAGCGGGCACCGTTGAACCGGTAGCGGAGATTGCGGATGGATTACGACCTGGGTGCCGAAGCGGGCGCCCTGCGAAACCGGCTCCGCGACCTCATGCGGGACAACCTCCCGGAACGCTACCTGGGCGCCTTCAGCGACAACCCCGACGACCTCGAGGTCGCGCAGCGGTTCTGCAAGGTGCTCGCGGCGGAGCATCTGCTCACGCTCGCGTGGCCCGAGGAGTACGGAGGCGCGGGGGGCTCGGTCTGGGACCAGACCGTCGTGCGCGAGGAGATGTGGGCCCACTACGAGCCGCGCGGCGCGCAGTACATGGGTCTCAACTGGGTCGGTCCCGCGATCATGCGCCACGGCACGGCCGAGCAGAAGGCGAAGTACCTGCCGCCGATCGCCGCGGGCGAGACGATCTGGTGCCAGGGCTTCAGCGAGCCCGACGCCGGTTCCGACCTCGCGTCGTTGCGCACCGCCGCAGTGGCCGACGGCGACGGATGGAGGCTCAACGGACAGAAGGTCTGGACCTCCTACGCGCTCATGGCCGACCACTGCGTCGTGGCCGCCCGGACCGGCACGCCCGAGTCGCGCCACGCCGGCATCACCCTGTTCCTGGTCCCGATGGACCGGCCCGGGCTCACCGCGGTCCCGATCCCCAGCCAGCTCGGGCCGCACCACCTGAACGAGCTGTTCCTCGACGACGTACGCGTGGAACCGGGCGAGACGATCCTGCCCGTCGACGGCGGATGGAAGGTGATGCGCGATGCGCTCGCCTACGAACGCGTCGGCATCGCCCGGTACGCGCGCTGCGACCGGTTGCTCACCGAGACCCGCTCCGAGCTCGGCGCCGACTTCGCCGCCGCGCCACCGGCCCTCCTCGCGCGCTACGCGCGGGCCGCGGTGCACGCGCGTACGGCGCGCCTGCTCTCGTACCGGACCATCGCCGCGCAGGCCACGGGTGAGATCGTCGACTCCGACGCGGCCGCCGCGCGCGTCGCGGTCACCCGCTGCGACCAGGAGGTCGGCGGCGTGCTCATGGAGATGATCGGCTCCGACGCGTTCGACGGGCGCACGCAGCCCGACGCGCCGCTCCACGGCGGGATCGAGGACCACTACCGCTATTCGCAGGCCGCAACCGTCGCCGCCGGCACGCTCGAGATGCAGCTGACGCTGGTGGCGCGCGATGCGCTGGAGCGCGCGTGAACCTCGACCTGCCCGACGAGGTGCTGGAGCTCGCCCGTTCGGTCGATCGGGCCGTCGCCGACGCCGGGAGCGTCGACCTCACGCGCGCGGCGGAGCTCGACCCGTCGGTGCGCACGTCGGTCGCGGCGCCGATCGTTGCCGCGCTGGGCCTCGCCGATCTCGACGTGACGGCGGACGCGGATGCGGCGGTCGCGGGGGCCGAGGTCTGCCGGGTGGCGGGCAACCATGCGTTCCCGTTCCCGCTCGCGGCCATGCTGGCCGGACAGCACCTCGAGTCGGGTCATCAGCTCGGGCTGGTCGGACCGGGTCACCCCAGGGTCGATCACGGCGACCTCGGCCACTGGCTGGTGGCCGACACCTCCGGGTCGCGCTTCCGGGCCACACCCGTCGCCGAGCCGCTCGGCTCGAAGCTCGGGCCGTTCGTCGTGGACGTCGCGCTCGAGCCGTTGCCGGGCCCGCTCGCGCCGGCCGAGCTCGCGCTCGCGCTCGATCTCGTGTCGTTCACGATTCTCGGCTACGTCGAGCGGGCGCGGGCGCTCGCGGTCGAGCACGTCACGACGCGGGTCCAGTTCGGCCAGACGCTCTCGAAGTTCCAGGGCGTGCGGTTCCAGATCGCCGACGTGTCGGTGTTGGAACGGGGGCTACGGGAGCTCGCCCGGTTCACCATCAGCCGGGTGCTCAGCGTCGCTCCCGACGACGCGATGGCCGACTCCCTCGCGTTGCGCGTGGCCGCGCTCGAAGCGGCGACCGAGGTGTTCCGGGTCGCGCACCAGCTCCACGGCGCCGTCGGCTTCTGCGACGAGCACGACCTCTCCATCCTGAGCCGCCACGTGCAGCCGCTCGTCCGCTTGCCGGTCGCGCTCGAGGCGACCACGCAGCTGCTCGTCGATTCGATCACCCGATCGCCGTTCGACTCGTTGTTCTCCGCCGCGGCCGGCGCATGACCCCCGGCAACACCTCCGGCCGGTTGCAGCCGCCGATCTGGGAGCTCGCGGGTCGGCCGCCGGACGCGGTCGCGCTCGACGACGGCGCGACGCAGCGCACCTGGCACGAGCTGGAGCTCCGCACCCGAGCGATCGGCCGGGCGCTGTCGGAGCTCGCGGGTGGCCCGGGCAACCACGTGGCGATCATCGGCCACAACCGGGTCTC
>JAODBH010000193.1 GCA_025463865.1 Actinomycetes bacterium
CCCATTCGCGAAGCCGCTCGTCGCGCCCGCGTCGACTCCGACCGGCAATGGCTACTGGTTGTTCGCGGCCGACGGCGGCGTCTTCACCCACGGCGACGCCCGCTTCCTCGGCTCCGCGGTGGGGGCACACCTCGCCGCTCCGATCGTCGCCGCAGCCTCCACCGCCCAAGGGGACGGCTACTGGCTCTTCGCCCGCGACGGCGGCGTCTTCACCTTCGGAAACGCCGGCTTTGCGGGTACCGAGGGCGCGACCGCACTTCGGAGCCCGGTCGTCGCGGGCGCCATGACCCGCACCACGGTCTCGACCCCGTCCACGGAGCCGCGGATCGAGGTCCAGTTCGGCGTCGGCGGAACCTCCACGCACGCCACGGTCAGCGTCACCGCCGAGGACGGCGGAATCCTGGGCGACGACCAGCCTTTGTTCGACGTCAACCCTCAGGCCCTGGCCGGAGGGCCGGCGGTGACGCAGCACGTCGTGCCCGGGACGGTCGTCGCGATCGGCGTCCGGAACGACGCAACCGGTTGGGTCGGCTGCGCGATCGTCACCAACGGCATCACGCGTGACAGCAACGCCAGCAGCGAGCCGGGCGGGATCGCCAACTGCATTGCCCTCATCGAGTGACTCATCCGCGGGCGGGTGGGCTCCGGTCGAGCTCGTAGATGGTGACGCCGTCGGTGCTGCCGACCTCGCGGTAGTAGCGGTCGACGAACTTCGCAACTGGCGGCACGAGGGCCATCGGATAGTGCTGGTAGCTCCGGATGTCACCCCCCGACGTGTCGAGGAACAGCTTCGGGGGCCGGGCGTACAGCGAGTTGCGAAACGTGCGGAGCGCCCCCGGGGTGGCATCCGCGAGACGCTGCGGGCCGTCGGCGCGACCGGCCGTGCGTCCGACGACGAAGTCGGTGATGACCAGCGCGCCCCCGGGTGACCGGCCCGACAGCCAGTAGAGCTCGGGGACCGAGCCCCACACGGTGATCCGGTCGCCGGGACGGGTGTCGGCCTGGATGACCGAGACGACCGGGCTCCAGTCGTGGGTGAACGACCTCGTCGTCGACGCCAGTTGCAGGCAATAGGAAGCCGAGATGGCGAGGACCGCGACGAGGACCGCGCGTTCCCACTGCGTGGTGCGCGCGATCGCAAGTGCGGCGAGCAGGCAGAGCGGGGGCAGCACCTGGAACCAGTAGTGGTCGAAGAAGCGCAGGCCGATCCCGACCGACACCACGCCGGAAGCGAGCCAGAGCCAGAGGTCGACGTCGCTCCGTCGGAAGCCGCGTCGCATGGCCAGCCACACGATCGCGAGGTGCCCGAGGACGAAGACGCCGATCGAGGCCCAGGCGCGGCGGCCCAGGTCCGTCGGATCGCCCAGGTCGAGCATGTGGACGTTCGCAGTGAACGTCCAATGGAAGAAGGCTCCGAACGGCACGAGGATGGCGACCGCGCCGAGCGTCGCGGCCGTGGCCGCGACGAGCAACGCGGGCCGGCTCGGCCGTCGGTCACCGGTGAGCCAGGCGGCCAGCATCGCGGGAGCCAGGCCGAGGATCCAGGTCTGGCGGGTGAGGATCGCGAGCCCGAGCAGGATGCCCGCGACGATGGCACTGCCGCGGGTGCCGCGGCGCGCCGCGACGATCGCGCCGGTGGCAGGGAGCAGCGCCAGCTCCGAGTAGTTGGCGGCCTGGGCTGCCGACGGTGATGTCGCGATCGCGCCGACGATCAAGAGGATCGCGGCCCACCAACCGGCGCGTCGGCCGGCGATCCGTCGCGCCTCGGCGGCGAGGAGC
The DNA here is from genome assembly GCA_025463865.1 of Actinomycetes bacterium. GTDB lineage: Bacteria > Actinomycetota > Acidimicrobiia > IMCC26256 > Chersky-534 > Chersky-534. Next base: position 1,780 of record JAODBH010000193.1, read on the forward strand.
AGCGCAGACCCGCCGACGCCGAGCGCGACCAGGAGGTGCAGCGGTCGCAGGTCGCGGGTACCGGTGACGAGGAAGGACATCGCGTAGAGGAGGGGAGCGAGCGGCGGCTTCCGGTCGATCGCGTCGCGGTACAGCACGCCGCCGTGGGCCACCACGTTGCCCATCGTGGCGATCGCAGCCTCGTCCGGGTCGAAGAGCTGGCGACCCAGGCCGGGGATGTGGGTGGCGATCGCAGCACCGACGACGAGCACCATGAAGCCGACCGACCGCCACCGCCTCGCTGCCGCCCGGTTTGGCTCCGGGATCGGATCCGCGGTGAGCAGGGTGGGCGCCCCGCGCTCAGGGTCCGTGCGTGCGGGTGCGATGTCCACGTCGGTTGCGTACCCCGTTGCTGGCCATTTCGACCAGGCCGGCTCCGGAAGGGCGTCGTCGCGCCGGTACGGGAGGTCTCGTGGTCGGTAGCGTTTTCCCGTGACGTCGAGGGTGGGTCCACGGTTCGGGTACTCGATCGGCCTCGTCGCCGCGCTCCTCTTCGGTCTGAGTGCGCCCCTCGCGAAGGCGCTGCTCGAGGGGGTCCGGCCGCAGATGCTCGCCGGCCTCCTGTACCTCGGGGCGTTCCTGGCGGTCGCGCCGGCCCAGCGATTTCGCCGTGGCCGTATACGGGAGGCGCCGCTGCATCGGTCGGACCTCCCGCGCCTCGGAGCCGTCGTCCTGAGCGGCGGTGTCGTCGCCCCGGTGCTCCTGATGCTCGGATTGGAACGGACGACCGGCCTCTCGGGATCGCTGCTCCTGAATCTCGAAGGACCGCTGACCCTGGTCGTGGGCGTGCTGCTGCTTCGCGAGCACGTCGGGCGTCGGTCGGGTCTCGGGGCGGCGTTGATCTTCGGTGGCGCCGCGCTCCTGGGTCTCCAAGGAGCCACGGGTCACTTCGACCTCGTCGGCGCGATCCTCATCGTCGCCGCCTGCGCGGGATGGGCCATCGACAACAACATCACCCAGACCCTGACCGTGCGCGATCCGTTCGCGATCGTGAGCGTGAAGACCGGCGTCGCCGCCGTGGTGAACATCGGCCTCGCGTTCCTTCTGGGCGGGTCGCGGCCGGCCACCAGGTTCGTCGTCGGTGCGTTGATCCTCGGAGCTCTCGCCTACGGGATCAGCGTCGTGCTCGACGCGTACGCGTTGCGGATATTGGGCGCCGCGCGGGAGTCGGCGGTGTTTGCGACGGCACCGTTCGCGGGTGCCGTGCTCGCCGTCCCGTTGCTCGGCGACTCCTGGGGCGCGGTCGAGGTGTTGGCGACGGTCGTGATGGCCGTCGGCGTGGCGATCGTGCTCCGAGACCGACACGCGCACCGTCACGTCCACGAACCGCTCGATCACGAACATCGCCACGTCCACGACGGACATCACCGGCATGAGCACCCGCCGGGCGTCGATCCGATGGAGCCTCACAGCCACCCGCACCACCACGGTCCGCTGGCCCACGCCCACCCCCACGTCAGCGACGTTCATCACCGCCACGAGCATCAGGGGTAGGCGCCGAAGCGGTCTTGCGCCCCTTTCCTTATGGACGACCCGCGTCGCTACGGAACCGGTCGGCCGGAACCGGCGAGGAGGTCGACCCACGGGTCGGATCCGACCGCCTGACTCCGGTCGAACATCCAGAGCGTCGGCGAGCTCATGACGGCGGTGCAGAGCGCGGCGGGCGGTGTGAACGATCCGCCGAGGCCGCGGACCACGTCGTGCCCGTGGAGGAGCACCTCGTAGGCAGCACGCGCGCACCAGTCGTCGGCGTGCATCAGGTACACGCCGTCGGAAGCCGCGGCACCCTCCGGAGCTGACCGCACCACGGCGAGGAACGTGTCGCCAACCGCGCGAAGGCCGGTGATCAGATCGCCCGGCTCGGCTTCGGGCAGCGAGTGGAGCTCTCCGAAGGGCAAGAAGGCGCCGTCGGCCCGCGCCGCGAACTGGAAGCCGTACGAGAACACGCAGTCGATCGTGTGGTCGAGGGTCTGCCGACAGGACCACTGCAACGACGCGGCGGGAGCCGACCAGTCGGCGTCGTCCGTGGCGGCGACCGCGGTGACTGCGTCGGTCACGAGGTGCAGCACCGACGCGAGCTCGTCCGGCGTCACGGCGCCTCCCACGGTCGACGCCTCGCCACCGCGGCCGACGTCGTCAGCCTCCCTGGGCTTCGACCGAGACGGGCTGCCACTCGTTCCACGTCGCGAGCCGCGACTCGTAGTCGGCGGTCGCGACCCCCAGTGGCACCTCGCCGAAGAACACGCGAAGTGGCGGCGGGTCGGCGTCGACGACCTTGAGGATCGGGCCGCGGGTGGCCTTGGGGTCGCCGGGCGGACCGCGACGCGTCGGCCGCGGCAGCTCGCGCACTTCGGCGTACTCCGGCATCTCGTCGCTGTGCGTCGAGGACGGCCCGCCCCAGTCGGTCGCGAATCCGCCCGGCTCGACGAGGGTGACGTGGATGCCGAAGCCGGCGACCTCCTGCGCGAGCGCCTGGGAGAAGCCCTCGAGCCCCCATTTCGACGCGTGGTACGCGCCGACGTTCACGAACGCCGAGATCCCCCCGATGCTCGACACCTGGATGATGTGACCCGAGCCCTGCTTCCGCATGATCGGCAGGGCGGCCTGGGTGACCCAGAGCGCGCCGAACAGGTTGGTCTCCAGCTGCGCACGCACCTCGGCTTCGGTCAGCTCCTCGATCATGCCGAAGTGTCCGTAGCCGGCGTTGTTGATCACGACGTCGAGCCCGCCGAAGTAGTCGGCCGCGATCTCCACCGCCTCGAAGTCGGCGTCGCGGTCGGTGACGTCGAGCTGCATCGGCAGGATGGCCTCGCCGTACGTCTCCACCAGGGGGTCGAGGGTGTCGATCTTGCGGGCCGTGGCGGCGACCTTGTCGCCGCGCTCGAGGGCCGCTTCCGCCCACTCCCGCCCGAAGCCCTTCGATGTGCCGGTGATGAACCAGGTCTTTGCCACGGTGGGTCCCGTCCTTTCGCCGAACCGTACGTCCAACCCCCCTTGGCATTGTCGCCCGCGGAGGTCCACGCGTCACGATCGAGATCGCGCCGGCCGCCTCGATGCGTCATCGCCGTGCCTGGCGGCTCGAAGATCGGGGTCGATGTGGTATCCAGGTTTCGACGATTGGAGCCGCTGGTGGCCGTACCGCCCGAGGTAGCCGCGAAGCGAGGTGCGCACGGGCTCGGCGCGCGTGCAGCGCGGCTGTTCGGCGGTGGGACCCGGCGGGCGAGCCGGCATCGCGACGTCCAGGGGAACGCAGGACGCGCCGCCGTCCTCGGCGCGGGCGACGGACTGATCACCAACATCTCGCTGATCCTCGGAGTGGCCGGATCGAACCCCGTTGCGGGAGCGGTGCGACTCGCAGGCGTGGCCGGTCTGCTCGCGGGCGCGTTCTCGATGGCGGCAGGCGAGTTGGTCTCGGTGCGAGCGCAGGACGAGCTGGTCGAGCACGAGGTCGACGTGGAACGGGGCGAGCTGGAGCAGAACCCCGAAGGGGAACGCAACGAGCTGGCCGCGCTGTACGTGGCCCAAGGTGTTCCTGAAGCGGACGCGCAGACGGTGGCGCGCATCCTGATGGCCAACGAAGCGATCGCGCTCGACGCGCACTCCCGGCTCGAGCTGGGCGTCGACCCGAGCCGCCCCGGATCCTCGGTCCAGGCCGCGGTGGCTTCGTTCCTGTCGTTCGCGGGAGGCGCCGCCGTCCCGCTCGTTCCCTGGCTCTTCTCGAGTGGCAGTGCGGCGATCGTCGCGTCGATCGTGGTCGGCGCCCTCGCGGCGCTGGGCCTCGGCGCGGCGATCGCCGCGTTCACCGGTGGCAGCCGGGTTCGCATCGCGCTGCGACAACTCGCGGCGGCGGCGGTCGCGGCCGCGGTGACCTACGGCGTCGGCACGCGGTTCCGGTAGACGCGGCGGCGTCGTTCCCCGACCGGGCCGGATCGGGTCACGCCAGTGTGTGTCTCGCCTCCGCCAACGCGTACCCGACGATCACGAGGCCGGCCACCGGATCAGCCCACCACCATCCGACGGCCGCGTTCAGGCCGAGGCCGAGCAGGACCGCGGCCGCGAGCACGGCATCGATGAGCGTCACCCGGCCTTCGGCCTGTAGCACGGGGTTCTGCAGCGCTCGACCCGTGATGTGCTTTCCGCGGGCGAGACCGAGCATCACGACGACGGTCATCGCGGTCCAGACGATCCCGGGCACCGAACTGTGCGGGTGGTTCCCTGAAGCGAACGTGTAGGCAGCCTGTCCCAGCACGTAGGCGGCGACGGCGACGAAGGCCCAACCGATCCAGCGGAGGGCTTTGGCCTCGCGATCGCGCGTCGCACCGGAGAGTTGCCAGATGACGACGGTCGACGCGCCGATCTCGATCAGGGAGTCGAGCCCGAAACCGGCTGCGGCTGCAGAGCCCGATCGGAGCGCCGCGACCGCGAGCACGGGAACGCCCACCACGTTCCACACGAGGGTCGCGTGTTCGAGCCGCAGTCCGCGCCGGATCAGATCGTTCTTCGTCCCGACCCGGCTCATGCGTCCGTCCCGACCCGCTCAGTCCGCCGCGGCAAACGTGATGACCGCGTCGAGCCCGGTGCCGTCGGCAGGTTCGAGGACGACGGTTCCCTGACTCCCACGGGCGAGCTGTTCGACGATGGCGAGCCCGAGTCCGGTGCTCCCGGTGGCGTTCCCGTCGGGGCTCTGCCAGAACGGATCGAAGGCCCGCCTGCGCTCGTCGGACGTCATCCCGGGTCCGTGATCGGTGACGTGGATCCGGACCGCGCGCCCGTTCGGTTCGGCCCCCAGGGTCACGGTGCCGTCGGCGGGGCTGGCATCGAGCGCGTTGTCGATGAGGTTGTCCAGGATCTGCTCGAGATGCCCGGGAACGATGAGCGCTCTGACCGGTGGGGAGCCGTTGCTCGCGACCAGGAGCCGAACCCCGTTCTCCGTTGCGAGCGGTTCCCATGCTTCCTGTCGATCCGCGAGCACGGCGCCGACGTCGATCGACTCGCGTTCCGATCTCCTGTTCTCGGCCCGGGCGAGGGACAGGAGTCCGTCGACGATGCGGGTGAGGCGGGCCGTCTCGTCGAGCGACGCGTCGCGTACGGTGGGAATGGCCGCCGGGTCGTCGGGGTCGAGGCTCTCCAGACGAAGCCGGAGAGCGGTGAGCGGGGTACGGAGCTGATGGCTCGCGTCGGCGACGAAGCGGCGCTGCGAGGTGACCAGCTCGTCCAGCCGGTCGGCCATCTCGTTGAAGGTCGCCGCCAGCGCGACCACCTCCGACGGACCGTCGCCGGGCTCCGCGCGCGCCGTCAGCTCGCCTCGTCCCAGGGCCGAGGCCTGATCGCCGAGCCGGCGGAGCGGGTCGACGACCCAACGGGTCAGCCGGCTGCTCACGAGCAGCGACACGCCGAGCAGGCCCGCGCCGAAGGCCGTGAGGAAGAGCCAGAACTGGTGCACCCGATGGTCGATGGCTTCGTCGCCCCGGGCGACGAGCACGGCCCCGTGGTTGTCGCCGGCCGCACCGAGGGGCACCGCGACGTAGATCAGACCGCCGATCTCACCGGTCGCCGCGGTACCGCCCCGGGCGGCTCGGAGGACGGCCGTGAATTCTCGGTCGTTCGTGAGCACGCTGGGGCGGGTCAGCTGCTTCCCGGTGCGGTCGACGATCGCCACGAGGTCGCCGGGCGCCGCCGAGAACTGCCGTGCGATCGCGTCGGCATCGTGCTCACCGGGATGCGTGACGATGTCTCCGGAGAGCGCGGCGAGCGCCGCCGCGTCGCGCTGGAGCGCCGTGTTCAGCGAATCGTGCTCGTACCGGCTGTAGATGATCCCGAGGGGGACCTCGAGGACGAGCAGCAACGCGACGACCAGCAACAGATTGGCGATCAGGAGGCGACGCCTCATGAGTCGCGGAGCCTGAACCCGACGCTCCGTACGGTCTCGATCATCGCCGGGTCACCGAGCTTCTTACGCAACGACGCCACGTGCACGTCGAGCGTCTTGGTGGGTCCGTACCAGTGCGGGTCCCAGACCTCGTCCATGATCTGGTGCCGGCTCACGACCGCGCCGGGGTCCTCGCCGAGCAACGAGAGCAGGTCGAACTCCTTCGGGCTGAGCGCGATCTCGCGCCCGTCGACCGTGACCCGACGGGATCGCCGGTCGATCTCGAGGCCGCCGATCCGCTGGATCTCGATCGAGTCGGGCTCGTTGTTGGTCCGTCGGGACACCGCGCGCACGCGGGCGATGAGCTCGCGGAGGCCGAACGGCTTCACGATGTAGTCGTCGGCGCCGAGCTCGAGACCGAGGACCCGGTCGCTCTCGTCCCCCCGGGCGCTCACCACGATGATCGGGACCTTCGAGACCGACCGGATGTGCCGGCACACGTCGGCGCCGTCGAGATCGGGCAGTCCGAGGTCGAGGAGCACGAGATCGGCGTCGCCCAGCCGCACGAGTGCCTGCGCGCCGCTCGACGCCCGGTCCACGCCGTAACCGGCCCGCTCCAGGCCTTCGACGAGCGGGACGGCGATGGCGTCGTCATCTTCCACAACCAGGAGGCGCACCCACCCAGCATGGCCGCTCGCGCCTCGCTGCGTGACCGACCTTGCCAATCCTTGGCCTTGCGCTGGTCGGGCGTTGGCGCGCCGGCTCCTACGGTCGTTGCGGCATACCCCCGGAGGAACGACGTGGACGTCAAGACCCAGTTCGGTCCCAACGCTCGTCGGACGCCGTGGCGTTGACCACCGCGGTGCAGCCGACCACGACGACACGGAACCGCGTGCCGGTGACCGCGACCGCTGCGGCCCGGACCCGGGCGCGCCGGGCCCAGCGGGCCTGGGACGTCAACGTCGTCGTTGCCGTCAATGCGATCCTCGTCGTGGGCCTGTGGGTGCGGCACGGAGGCCTCGACAGCCTCGGCGCGCCCGGCGCCACGTTCACCGCGATCGGTCAGCTGACGGGGCTCCTCGGTACGTACGCGGTCTTGATCGAGCTGCTCCTGATGTCCCGCATCGGGTGGCTCGAGCGCTGGATCGGGTTCGACCGGCTCACCGTGTGGCACCGATGGGGCGGGTTCTCCGCGGTCACGCTGCTCGTCGCGCACGCGGTGTTCATCACCCTGGGGTACGCCGACAGCGCCGGCGCGTCGGTGCCGGGGCAGATCGCCGACTTCATCCGCCACTATCCCGACGTCCTGATGTCGATCGTCGGTCTCGCGCTGTTCCTCGCGGTGGCGGTGACGTCGGTCCGGGCGGCCCGGCGACGGGTCAGCCGTGAGACCTGGTACTCGGTGCACCTCTACGCGTATCTGGCCGTGGCGCTGTCGTTCGCGCACCAGCTCTCGGTCGGTACCGACTTCAGCAACGACGCGCTCGCCCGAGCGTGGTGGGTCGCGCTCTATGTCGCGGTCTTCGCTGCGATCCTCGCGTGGAGGGTCGGACGCCCGCTGGCGTTCAACGCACGTCATCGACTGCGGATCCAGCGCGTGCAGCGCGAGGCGGACGGCGTCGTCTCGGTCTACGTCAGCGGCCGAAAGCTCGACCGCATCCGGGCCGACGCGGGCCAGTTCTTCCTGTGGCGGTTCCTGCAGGGCACCGGATGGACGAAGGCGCACCCGTTCTCGCTGTCCGGAGCGCCCAACGCGCGCTTCCTCCGGATCACGGTGAAGGACCTCGGTGACGACACCCGGCGAATGCAACGCCTCCGACCCGGCGTCCGGGTGTTCGCCGAAGGCCCGTACGGCACGTTCACCGCCACGCGGCGAACCACCTCGAAGGTCGTGCTCATCGGTGGTGGGATCGGCATCACCCCGTTGCGGGCGTTGCTGCAGACGCTTCCCGACAAGCCGGGCGACGTCATGCTGCTGTACCGGGCGGCCACGGAGGGCGACATCGCCTTCCGCTCCGAGCTCGAGGTCTTCGCCCGGCGGGGCGTCGACGTCCGACTCCTCGTCGGCACGGAGATCGGCGACGACGAGACCGATCAGCTCGGTGTTCCCGCCCTCCGCCGCCTGGTGCCCGACATCACGACGCGCGACGTCTACCTGTGCGGACCGCCTCCCATGCTCAACGCGGTCCTGCGCCGGCTCGTCGCGTTGCGTGTCCCTCCAAGCCGGATCCACTACGAACGGTTCGAATATTGAGCAAACCCATGCGTCGCGCTGTCCCCGTCGTCGCCGCCACCGCTGGTGCCCTCGCGCTCCTGCTCAACTTCCACACCCGCCCCTCGGTCGGTGGAATCTCGGCCGCGCCCGTCTCCCCGCTTCCGTCGACCACGACGGCGCCGCCGGCACCGACCACCGCGCCGCCCAGCACGGGAGTCCCCGGCGCCGCCGGTGCCACCGCACCGCCGGTCACGACGACCACCGCGGCGCCGACCCGGACCATCGACGGATCGACGGTCAGCACCGACTACGGCGACGTGCAGGTGCGGGTCACGTTCCGGGGGAACACCATCACCGACGTCCAGGCGCTCAAGCTGCCGTTCGACCGGTCCCGTTCACAGCGGATCAGCGCCGACGCCGGTCCGATCCTGCGCAGCGAAGCGCTCCGGGCCCAGAGCGCGCACATCAACGCGGTGTCCGGCGCGAGCTACACGAGCGCGGGCTACATCTCGTCGCTCCAGAGCGCGATCGACCGGTCCCGGGCGTGAGCACGCGGGACGACGGATGAGACGGTCCCGCATCCGGGTCGAGCACATCTGGGGCACCGCGATCAGCCTCGACCTTCGGGGGTCGGCGGGGTCCGACGCCGCCGACGACGTCTTCGCGTGGTTCCACCGGGTCGACGATCTCTTCTCGACCTGGCGGCCCGACAGCGAGATCAGTCGCCTCGGGCGCGGCATCACCGGTCTCGGTGACGTCAGCACCGAGGTCCGAACGGTGCTCGACCTGTGCGACCGGGTGAAGCAGGAGAGTGGCGGAGCCTTCGACGCCCGCTTCGCGTCGGACCCGCGCGTGGTGATGCGCGACGGCTTCGGCCCGATCGATCCGTCCGGCCTGGTCAAGGGCTGGGCCCTCCAACGTGCGGGCGAGATGTTGCGGGACCGCGGCGCGAGGGACTTCACCGTCAACGCTGGCGGTGACGTGCTCGCGGCCGGCCGGCCCGGCGCCGGGGCGGCGTGGCGGATCGGGATCCAGCATCCATGGCAGCGCGACAAGCTGGCGATGGTCCTCGCGGTCAGCGACGTCGGCGTCGCGACGTCCGGCCGCTACGAACGCGGCGATCACGTCGTCGACCCGCGCACCGGCAGGTCGGCGACCGATCTCATGGCGGTGACCGTCGTCCACGAGGACCTCGCGCTCGCCGACGGTTACGCGACCGCGGCGCTCGCGCTGGGCGACGGCGGCCCGCGGTGGCTCGCGGAGATGGGCCTCGCCGCCGCCGCGATCTCGGAGGATGCGATCGTCACGTCGACGCGAGCCCTCGCCGACATGCGAGCGAGCTGAGCTCGATCGGCGAACCAAGGGCCGAAGAACCGGGGTGGACGCCCAGGTGAGGCCGGGGAAGAGGGCACTCCGTCGGGAACATCCGTGTTGCGCCCGTTGGGTCGACCGAGGGCGAAATGGATGGGCGAGGGCCAATTGCTCAAGACCGGCCGTGAGTGGCCGATCAGAGAGTGGTCAGAAACATCGGACGGGGCGAAAGGCATGCGTTGGCGCTCGATGCACGGCAGACGAGCACCCAGGCCGGTAGCCCCCACGCGTTCGACCGCTTCTCGGCCCCGGCCGCCGTCCTCGACCCGGCGGGCGTGATCGTCGAGACCAACGAAGCCTGGCGGCTCTTCGCCGTGCTCAACGGTGGAGCTCCCGGCACCACGGGTCCGGGAACGAGCTATCTCGACGTCTGCCAGCGCGCGGCCCGCGCCGGGAGCGTGGACGGCCACGCCGTGGCCGACGGCCTGTGGGGGATCCTGCTCGGGAAGCACGCATCGTTCGAGCTCGAGTACCCGTGCCCGTCGCCCGTCGAGGACCGCTGGTTCCGGTTGCAGGCATCGACGACTCCGATCGACGACGGCGCGGGTCTGGTCGTGTTCCACGTCGACGTCACGGTCCCGAAGCTCGAACACTTGCACGGGTCCACCAAGCCGGGTGGGTTCCCGACCGGTCCGGTCGACGCACCGATGCTGCAGCAACACATCGACCAGTGCCTGGAACGGGTGGCGGCGTTCGGCGGTGACCTGACGGTGATCGCGCTCCGGCTCGGCGGACTCGACGTGGTGGGAGCGGAGCTCGGCCGGCAGGCCGCGGCGCAGGTCCTGCACCAGGTCAACGCACGTGTGCAGCGGGTGCTGCGCGCCGGCGACCTGCAGTGCAGCCTCCCGGGTGGTGATCTGATCATCCTGGTTCCCGACCTCGCCGGCGAAGCGGCGCACGCGGTCGCGGGCCGACTCGGACAGGCGATGGCGGTGCCGTTCCAGTCGGGTGGGACCCAGGTGGCCTTGAGCGCATCGGTGGGCTTCGCCACGAGTGCGCGTGACGCGGTGGAGGAGCTGCCGGCCCTGGCGCGGTCTCGAGCGCGGCTCGACGAAGGCAGGCGGCGGGTGATCACCAGGCACGCCGTGGTGGCGACCGCGCAACGCGACGCGGTGGTCGCGAACTCGAACGACGTGGTGCTGTACTTCGAGCCGGACGGAGCCATCGCGTGGGCCAGCCCGGGAACCGAGCGCATCGGCTTCGACCCCTCGGGTCTCGTGGGTCGCAACGGTCTCGACATGGTCCACCCCGACGACCGGAAGCGGGTCGCCGCGACCTTCGCCCGGATCGTCGAGCCGGGCGCGCACGTCCGCCTCGAGTTCCGGGTCGTCGGCGACGACGGCTCGGTGCGCTGGATCGACGAGACCGTCACCAACCTGGTGGACGATCCCGACCTCGGCTACATGGTCGGCAACGTCCAGGACATCACCGCCCGTCGGAGGGACGAGGACGCGCTCCGGCTCCGGAGCTGGCTCCTCGACGCGGCCGGGCAAGCGATCGTTGCGGTCGACATGGACGGCAACGTCATCTATTGGAATGACGGCGCGGCCGAGATCTACGGCTGGACCGTCGACGAGGCGGTCGGGCGGCCGATGTCCGAGCTCCTGGTTCCGGCTCCGGGATGGGTGGCCGAGGCCCGGTCCGTGAAGGCCCGGGTCGAGGCCGGTGGGACGTGGAGCGGGGATTTCAGCATCTGCGCCAAGGACGGGCGGGAGGTCGCGATCTCCGTGACCGACTCCGCGGTCTTCGACGACGCGGGGACGCAGATCGGCGTCGTCGCGCTGTCGTCCGACATCAGCGAGCGGATGCGGCTCGAGTCGGCGCGCGCGCACCTCTCGGCGATCGTGGCGACCTCGACCGACGCGATCGTGAGCACCGACCTCGAGGGGAACGCAACGAGTTGGAACCACGCAGCCGAGCTCCTCTACGGGTACACCGCCGAGGAGATGATCGGCCGCAACATCGAGATCACGGTTCCGCCGGCGCAACGCGGCAGCTTGCGCAGCGCGTTCGCGACGATCCGGGCCGGCCGAGCTCGCACCGTCCAGGCCCCGCGTCTCCGCGCCGACGGCAGCGAGGTCGAGGTGTCGGTCTCGATCTCGCCGATCACCGACGCCGCGGGCGTGATCACCGGCGTGTCGGCGATCGTCCGGGACGTCACCGCGCAGATGGAGCTGAACCGAAAGGTCGAGGAGGATCGTCGACGTCTGGCGGAGGCGCAGCGGTCGGCCCAGCTCGGGAGCTTCGAGCTCGACTTCGCCGCGGGGACCGCGGCCTGGTCGGAGGAGCTGCGTTCGATCCTCGGCGTCGGCGTGGACACCGCACCGAGCCGCGAGGCGTTCCGCGAACGGGTCCACCCCGACGACCGCGCGCTCCTCGGCGACGAGTTCGCGAAGGCGATCGCCGGGAGCGGCGACGTCGAGTGCACGTGCCGGATCGTGCGACCCGACGGGGAGGAGCGGTGGGTCGTCGCCCGCGTGAGCGGCGTCATGAAGGGTCTCTCCCGGATGTCGGGCACCGTCCTCGACGTCACCGACCGCAAGCGGCTCGAGCTGAACCTGTGGAAGCAGGCCACCCACGACGCGCTCACCGGGCTGCCCAACCGCACGCTGCTGCTCCAACGACTCGAAGCCGTGCTCTCCACCGGCGAGACCGGCGAGGCGGGCGAAGCCGGCGAAGCCGGCGTCGGCGTGCTGCTCTTCGACGTCGACCGGTTCAAGGTCGTGAACGACAGTCTCGGTCACGACCGCGGTGACCGGATGCTGATCGCGATCGCCGACGCGGTGCGATCCACGTTGGGTCCCGAGGACACCGCCGCCCGGTTCGGGAGCGACACGTTCGTGGTCGTCGTTCCCCACCTGACGGCGCCCGAACGGCTCCTGGCGTTGGCGACGCGTCTCCGGTCTCGCCTCGCCGCCGGGTTGGCGATCGACGAGGATCGCTTCACGCCGTCGATCAGCGTCGGGCTCGTCGTCGCCAGCCCGGGCGACAGCGGCGCCGCAGTGCTGCGCGACGCCGACACCGCGATGTACCGGGCCAAGGAACGGGGCCGCGACCGGGCCGAGTGGTTCGACCCCTCCCTGCGCACCGCGGTCGTCGCGAGCTACGAGCTGGAACGCGATCTCCGCGATGCACTCGACCGGGACGAGCTGCACATGGTCTTCCAGCCGGTGCTCGATCTGGCGACCGGAAGCTTCGGGAGTTGCGAGGCGCTCGTCCGGTGGCGTCACCCGGTCCGCGGTGAGATCAACCCCGTCGAGTTCATCCCGGTCGCGGAGAGCACGGGCCTGATCGTCCCGCTCGGTGCGTGGGTGCTCCGGCAGTCGCTCGCGGTGGCGTCGGGCTGGCCGGACGAGGTCGCGGTCGCGGTCAACATCGCGGCCCGCCAGCTCGCCGAGCCCGATCTCGTCGATCTCGTACGCGGTGCCCTCGCGGAGTCCGGGGTGTCGGCGTCGCGCCTCGTGCTCGAGGTCACCGAGACCGCGGTGCTGCAGGACCGGACCGCGGCGGCTCGAACCATCGCCGCGCTGCGGGCAACCGGGGTCCGGGTCGTGATCGACGACTTCGGGACGGGATACACGTCGCTCTCGTTCCTCCGCGACTACCCGCTCGACGGGATCAAGATCGACCGCAGCTTCGTCACCGACCTGGAGCACGGTTCCACGGCGATCGTCGACGCCATCATCCGCATGGCGGAGGCGCTCGGGCTGCGGGTGATCGCCGAGGGCGTCGAGACCCGGGGCCAGCTGGAGATGCTCCGCAGCTTGGGCTGCCGGTACATCCAGGGCTACCTGGTCAGCCAGCCCCTGTGTGCCGCCGATCTCCACCGCGGCCGGGGGATGTCCGGGACCTTCCCGGGCGCACCTACGCTCGCGCCCGATGACCGACCGCGTTGATTCCGATCCCGGAGGCCCACCGACGACCGAAGAGGTGACGGTGGCACCCGGTGCACCAAGGGTGCTCGACGGGCGCTACGAGCTCACCGCGGTCATCGGTCGGGGCGGGATGGGCGACGTCTGGGAGGCCGTCGACCGGCGACTCGGTCGGACGGTGGCGGTGAAGACCCTCCGGACCGATCGGCACCACGAACCCGGGGTCCGCCTGCGCTTCGAGCACGAGGCCCGTCTCGCGGCGCGGATCGTCAACCCGCACGTCGTCGCCGTGTTCGACGCGGGCGAACAGGACGCGGTGGCCTACCTCGTGATGGAGCGACTCCCCGGCCGGACGCTGGCCGACGAGATCGCCGGCGGTCCGCTCGGGGCCGAGCAGGTCCGCGACCTCGGGCGCCAGATCCTCGACGCGTTGGGCGCCGCGCACGAAGCGGGGCTCGTCCACCGTGACGTCAAGCCCGCCAATGTGCTCGTCGCGGGCGACGGTTGGTGGAAGGTGGGCGACTTCGGGATCGCCAAGACCCTGGAGGCTTCCGACCTCGACACGACCGCGACCGGGCTGGTCGTCGGCACGCCCGCGTACCTCGCACCGGAGCGCATGACGGGGGAGCCCGCGACCGCGTCCACCGATCTGTACGCGACCGGCATGGTCCTGCACGAAGCCCTGACCGGAAAGCGCTCGGCAGCGAGTGGTTCACCGCTGCCCGCTCTGACTACGACGCCGGACGACCTCCGCCTCGTCCGGCCCGACCTTCCTCCCGCCCTGACCGGGACGATCATGCGCGCCCTGGAACGCGATCCCTCACGACGGTTCTCCAGTGCCGCAGAGATGGCGGCCGCGCTGGCGCCGGCGGTTGGCGCCGCCGGGGCCACCGGCGGCGGGGTCGGCGCAGGCGACGCGGAGACGGTGGTGTCCCGTTCGGCGGCGGCCGCGGGTGAGACGCAGGTGTTGCCGGCCGCGCCGACCGCGTCGGCAGACCCGCCGCGCCGGGCGGTACCGCCGGTGCTTCCTCCGGAACCGGTCGGCGGACGCCGCCGCCTGTCCCCGTGGGTGCTCGTGTTCGGCGCGCTCCTGGTCGCCGCCGCGGTCGCCGGGGTTCTCACCGCGCGCATCGGTGCCGGCGACGGTGGCGGGACGATTCCCGGCGGTTCGGTTCGATCGACGACGACCGTGGTGACGACCGCCGCTCCCGTGACGACGACGGCCGCTCCGGTGACCACGCCCGCGACCAAGCCGCCGAAGGCTCCCAAGGACCGCGGCAAGGGCCACGGCCGGGACTGAGCTGCCGGGTGACAGCTCGCCTCAGCGCACCTCGGCGGTGACGGAGCTCACGATGCGCGCGGCCATCTCCTGCACCGCGACGGCATCGCGCTCGGCCCACCTGCGGAGCTGGTCGTAGGCCGCGTCGGCCGACACCGAGTCACGGGCCATCAGGACCCCCTGCGCCTGGGCGATGGTCTCGCGCATCCGCAAGCCGGTGAGCAGGTGGTGCGCGACCTCCTCGTCCGGGAGATCGACCCTGCCGTCGGTCCCGCCGAGCCCCGGCGCGGGCCCGGGATCCGCGGCCGCCCGGATCTGCGGCTCGACCGCGAGAAACTCGCTCAACGCGCTGATCTCGAGGACGTGACGGGTCGCGGGAGAGGCCGACCGGAGGACGAGCGTCCCGCCCTGGTTGCGGACGTTGTCGGCGATGCGGGCCAGGACCCAGAGCCCGGCCGCGTCGACCGGGTCGATGTCGGCCACGTCGATCACCGCATCCCGGTACCCCTCATCGCCCAGGCCGTCGACCAGGCCCTGAAGCGGTGACTCGGCGTCGGGACCGACGTCGTGTTGCAGCCGGACGATCACCGTGCGGGAAACCGCCCGAACGGTACAGAGCAGCGCCACCGCGCCGTCGGTGCCCGTTGGTTCGAGCGGCGCCGAAGCCATTGCCACCACCTTCCGTGCAGACGGGTGCACCCGTCGAAGGCCCTGCTGGTTGAAGGCGCTCGACGGGGTGTTTGGACGGTACCAGCGGGTTATATGTATCTCGCGGCATTGGCCCCTTTCGCTCGGTCCGCGGTCGGTCGACCGCGCCGAACCGTCGAAGTGGCCCAACTGCGGCGTTTTGGCCTCATGAGAAGGCCCGAGAGGGCCGATATGCCCCAGGTGGGACCAGTCATGACCGCCGGCAGCGCTTCCCGGTTGGAGCGCGCCCGTTCTTGGCTGCTGCGTGCCTCCCACCAGTTGCTGGCCGTCGGCGTGCTCGGCATCGTCCTCTCGGTCGCGGTGGTGGCCGGCAGCGTCGTCAGCCTCAACCGGGCCGACACCCGGATCGAGCGGGTCAACCGTTCGCTCCGCCCCTCGGTCGAAGACCTCGAGACCGCGTCCCGGAGCCTCGCGGCCGAACAGGCTGCGATCGAGTCACTGCGGCCGACGCCGGATCTTCAGACGCTGGACCTCACGAAGCTCCGGGAGGCAACCGCGAGCACCGACGCCGCGTGGCGCGCGTACCGAGCCCGGACCTCACCGCTTCCCGATGCAACCGCGAACCGGCGCACGTTCGAGGCGGCCTATCGCAGCTACCAGAGCCTGCAGCTGGATGCCATCAGCGCCCAGTTGGCGCCGACCACCACGGCGAGTGCGGGGACCACGCCCTACGCCAGTGCGTACGCCGACAGCCAGGCCGCGCTCGTGCATCTGATCCGCCGGTACGACGATGCGGTGGAAGCCCACTCGGTCGACGGTGCGTCGCAGCTCCGCTCGACCCGGGCGTTCATCCTGGGCGGTGCGGGGGCCGGCATCCTCGTCTTCGGCGCCGCCTTCGGGACGATGTTCCTCATGCTCCGCCGGCGCGAAGGCCGGCAGCGGGTGGAGTCGGATCGACGCGACCTCGAGCGCCAGCGTTCGCACCTCGACGGTGAGCTGCAACAGTCGTTCGACATGGTGCGCACGGAGGAGCACGCCTTCGGCGTCATCGAGAGCGCCCTCGTGCACGCGTCGAACGGACATGACGCCGAGTTCCTGATCGCCGATTCGAGTCGCGCGCACTTCCGACAGGTGGTGAGCACCTTCGACGCCCGACACACGGGATGCGACGTCGGCGATCCGGGCGAGTGCCCGGCAACCTCTCAGACCCGCACCATGGTCTTCGAGACCAGCAGCAAGATCGCTGCCTGCCCGCATCTGCGCGGCCGGCCGCAGGGCGCCTGCTCCGCGGTGTGCGTACCGGTGACCATCGCGGGGAAGTCGATCGGAGTGATCCATGCGACCGGAC
Source organism: Actinomycetes bacterium (assembly GCA_025463865.1). GTDB lineage: Bacteria > Actinomycetota > Acidimicrobiia > IMCC26256 > Chersky-534 > Chersky-534. The sequence continues at coordinate 18,421 of JAODBH010000193.1, forward strand.
CCGACGGGGAGACGCCCGACAGCGACTTCGTCGAGACGCTCTCGCTGATCGGTCGCAAGTCGGGGGACCGGCTCGGGACGCTCCGCGCCTTCGCCAAGACGGAGGCCCAGGCCCGCACCGATCCGCTCACCGGCTTGCTGAACCGTCGCAGTCTCGAGGACCAGGTGAAGGACCTGATCGAGGATGGTCACAGCTACGTCGTCGCCTACGGCGACATCGACCACTTCAAGCGCCTCAACGACCTTCACGGTCACGACGCCGGCGACCGCGCGCTCCGGCTCTTCGCGCGCGTGCTGCGGGACAGCGTGCGCCCGTCGGACCTTCCGGCCCGGTACGGCGGCGAGGAGTTCGTCGTCGTGCTGCCCGACTGCGGGACCGACGCGGCGACCGTCGTGGTCGAACGGGTACGCGAGCAGCTTGCCCTGCACCTCGCCGACGGCCGGCTGCCTCCGTTCACCATCAGCTTCGGCATCGCGAGCTCCACCACGAGTGTCCTGTTCAGCGAGACCCTCGAGCACGCCGACCAGGCCCTCCTCCAGGCCAAGCGCGACGGTCGCGACCGGATCGTGCTCGCGCCGAGCCTCGGTCGGAAACCACAGCCGGACGCCCGTACCGGTGTCGACCGGGACACGATCGACCCCGTGGGTGTGACGCTGCAGCACGACGTGCCGACCCGCGGCTGAGCGCCAGGGGGGACGTCTCCCGATCCCCGTTCCTGCTCAGCCCGACGTGCGGGTGCGCGGCAGGCCCAGGTGACGCTCGGCGATGATGCCGCGCATGATCTCGCTCGCGCCGCCGTAGAGCGTGGCCACC
>JAODBH010000217.1 GCA_025463865.1 Actinomycetes bacterium
CGAAGTCCCACCGCTGGTCGTCGGCGACCCGGATCACCGCGGTGACCATCAACCACAGGAACGCCAGCTCGATGAGGTACTTCCAGCCGAAGTTCATGAGCTGGTCGTACCGCAGGCGCGGCACCGAGGCGCGGATCCAGACGGTGCCGAAGAGCAGGATCAGCAGCTTCAGCATGAACCAGAACACAGGAACGACCCAGGCGTTGACCCAGCCGTTGCTGGCCAGGAAGCCGAGACCAGGTCCCGCGGGCCCTCCGAGGAACAGCGTGATCGCGATCGCCGACATGGTGATGACGTTCATGAACTCGGCGAGGAAGAAGATCGCGAACCGGATGCCGGTGTACTCGGTGAGGAAGCCGCCAACGAGCTCCTGCTCGGCCTCCACGAGGTCGAACGGCGGGTGGTTGGTCTCGGCGATCGCGGAGACGACGAAGATCACGAACGCGATCGGCGTGGCGACGACGAACCACTGCCCGAGCGTGGACCACCCGTGCCACTGCGCGCCCGAGACGACGCCGCCGCTCCAGACCTGGTGCTGCACGATGGCGCGGGTGGACAAGGTGCCCGACTGGATGAGCACCGCGAGGATCGAGAGCCCGAACGCGGCCTCGTAGCTGAGCAGCTGGGCCGAGGCCCGCACCGAGCCGAGCAACGGGTACTTCGAACCCGAGGACCAGCCCGCGAGCATGACGCCGTAGAGGCCGATGCCCGACATGGCCAGCAGCACGAGGATGCCGATGGGCACGTCGACGAGCTGGACGAAGGTCCGGTGCCCGGCGATCGTGACGACACCACCGATCGGGACGATCGAGAACGCGACGAAGGCCGGGACCAACGCCAGGTACGGCGCGAGCCGGAAGACGGGCCGCTCGGCGCCGTCGGGGATCGACTGCTCTTTGAAGAACAGCTTGATGCCATCCGCGAGCGTCTGCAGGATGCCGAACTTGCCCGCGTTGTTGGGTCCGATCCGGTTCTGCATGTCGGCGATGACCTTGCGCAGGAACCAGATGTAGAACATCACGGCTACGAGCAGGAGCGCGAACACGACGATCGTCTTGACGATGACGATCAGGAAGACGGTCCAGTCGATGCCGTGCACGAACAACGGATCGACGGCAAGCGGGGCCGGGAGCAGCGCGCTCACGAGAGGCTCTCCAACCGCAGGTCCATCACGCTCTGGTTGATGTCGATGACGTCGGCCGCGCCTTCGCCGGGCTGGTCGAAGAGCATGAACGCGGTGCCCGCGGGGGTGTGCTCGTCGCCGCGCACCGCGAGCACGGTGGCACCGCGCGCGCTGATGACGCGCACGTTGCCGCCGTCGGCGACGCCGATGCGATCGCGGTCCGCCGGGTTGACGAGCAGGACGTCGGACGGAGCGAGGTTCGCCAACGCGGGCGAGCTCATCGTCACCCGTCCTGCGTCGTAGAGCTTGCGTCCGGCCACGAGGCGGAGAGCGTACCCATCGGGCGGCGGAGCCGGCGCGCTCGTGACCGAGCGGTCCCAGACCATCAGCTCGGGCAGCGGGACGGCCGGCGCGGCCGAGTCGTCGACCGCGGTGAACGCTTCGATCTCCTCGCTCGAGGGCACTTCGCCCGACGGTTGCCCACCGGACGGGATGACCCCGGCAGCACCGGTGCCGCTCGCCTCGACGACATTCGTCAGTTGCGCGCCCACGAACGACTCGTCCTCGACCGTTCCCGGACGAATCGGGTCCCAACCGAACTCGGACGCGGTGACCGCGTTGGTGAACACGAGCGCGTCGCGATGCTCGGCGACCGGGACGACCACGCCGTCGCGGGCGGCGACGAGCAGCCGGCTCGTGACTCCGCGGTGGGCGGGCGCGAGCCGGGCGATCTCGTCGGTGACCTCGTCGACCGTCTCGAGATCGAGGTCGACACCGAAGCGGAAGGCGAGCTCGACGGCGATGCGCCAGTCGTCCATCGCGGTTCCCTCGGGTGCCACCCGGCGCCCGAGCCGCTGGATCCGCCCTTCGATGTTGGTCGTGCTCCCGCTCTTCTCGCCCCAGAGCGTGACCGGGAGGAACACGTCCGCCCGCCGGTTGGACTCGTTGGCGAACGCATCGACCGCGACGACGAAGCTGATCGCGTCGAGGCCTTCACGCGCGAGCTTCCGGTCGGGGAAGTCGGCGAGGGGATCGGCACCGAGCAGGACCAGGGCGTGGATCTTGCCCGCCTTGGCGGCCTGGAGGATCCCGGCGGTGTCGAGTCCGGCCGTCTCGGGCGTTCCGCCCCACGCCTCGTCGAACCAGGCGCGGCCGGCCTCGAGGGTGACCCGGCCCGGCAGCGTGCCGGGACTGAGACCGAGGTCGAGCGCGCCGCGGACGTTGCTGCGGCGGAGCGCGCTGAGGAACCGGGTCCGGGGCGAGGCGGCGAGCGCGGCGGCCGCGGCCACGGTGTGGTCCTGAGACTCCGCCATCGAGGGGCGGCCGAGGATCACGACGATCTCACCGTCGCGGCCCGACATCGCGTCGATCGCGGCGCGCACCTGCGGGTCGGAGCTCTTGCCCGAGGTGATGCCCGCGAGCAACTTCTCCGCGGCCGCGGCCTGCTGGCCCGGGATGGTGCGCAGTGTCGCGGTGGCGTGCTTGGTGAGGCCGTGCTCCCGCGACGAGAGATCGATCAGCGGCACACCCAGGTCGGTCGCGGCCCGGCGAACGCGGAGATAGAGGACGGGCAGCTCTTCCTTGAGGTCGGGCGCGAGCAACACGATCGCGGCCGCGGTGTCGCAGTCGGAGATCGCCGCCTCGGGGAGGCCGTTGACGACCTCGGGAGGAAGGCCGTCGCCCAGCTGCGCGTCGACGTTGTCGGTGCGCAGCACGCCCTTGGCGAACCGCGCCCAGACGTAGGCGTCCTCGTTGCTGCCGTGGGCTCCGCCGATGACGGCGACCGCGCCGGGACCGTGCAGGTCGATGGCCTTGCGGATGCCCTCAGAGGCGGCCTCGAGCGCGAGCGGCCAGGACTGCTCCACCATGTCGGCGTCGACGCGGACCAACGGCTCACGGATGCGTTCGGGGGCGTGGACGTACTCGAAGCCGAACCGGCCCTTGTCGCAGAGCCATCCCTGGTTGACCGGGTCCAGGTCGACGCCGAGGAGGCGGACCAGCCGGTTCGAGGACGACTGCACTGCGCCGCGGCAGCCGACCGAGCAGCCCTGGCACGTGGTCTCGCTGGTCTGGAGGTCCCACGGACGGGCGCGGAAGCGGTAGGGCTTGGCGGTCAGCGCGCCGACCGGGCAGATCTGGACCACGTTGCCGGAGAAGTAGGAGATGAAGGGGTCCTCGGGGAACGTGTTCACCTCCATGCGGTCGCCGCGGTCGACGAACGTGATCAGCGGGTCGCCGGCGATCTCATCGGCGAAGCGGGTGCAGCGCGCGCACTGGATGCACCGCTCGCGGTCGAGGAGCACGTTGGGCGAGATCTCGATCGGCTTGACGAAGTGGCGCTTCTCCTCGACGAAGCGCGACTCGCCGGGACCGAACGCGAGGGTCTGGTCCTGGAGCGGGCACTCGCCGCCGCGGTCGCACACCGGGCAGTCGAGCGGGTGGTTGATCAGCAGGAACTCGAGGACGCCGTCCTGCGCCTTCTGGACGTTGTCCTTCTGCAGGTGCACGACCATGCCGTCGGCGACAGGGGTTGTGCAGGCCGGCGGGAGGCCGCGCACGCCGTCGATCTCGACCAGGCACATCCGGCACATGCCGACGGCCTTCATCCGCTCGTGCCAGCAGAACCGCGGGATGAAGATGCCCGCATCCTGCGCGGCCTGGATGAGCATCACGCCCTTCGGCGCGGTGATCTCCTTGCCGTCGATGGTGAGCGTGACCAGTTCTGCGCTCATGCGCTCACCTCGGCGGCTGCGGGCTGGACGCGGGCGAGGATCTCGTCGCGGAAGTACTTGTTGAGCGACACGACCGCCGAGACCGCGCTCGGCCCGAGCGGGCAGATGGTGGTCTGCGAGAACGGCGCGTTGAGCCCGGGACTGATGTTGTCGCCGACGTCGAGCAGCAGGTCGAGGTCGTCGGGACGGCCGAGCCCGTGGCTCATGCGGTAGAGGACCTTCTCGATCCACCCGGTGCCCTCACGGCAGGGCGTGCACTTGCCGCAGCTCTCGTGCGCGAAGAACCGCGCCAGGCGCCAGGCGACCAGTACCGGGTCGACGGTGTCGTCGTAGACCATGATCGCCCCGGAACCGAGCATCACACCGAACTGCCCGACCGCGTCCATGTCGAGCGGGCAGTCGAGGTGCTCGTCGGAGCCGGTGAGCCACTGGCTCGACGCGCCACCCGGGATGAGGAACTTCACCTTGCCGCCGTTGCGCACGCCGCCGCCGAGGTCGTCGATGAGCTGGCGGAAGGTGACTCCGAGCTCGACCTCGTAGTTGCCCGGGCGGTTCACCAGGCCGGAGAGCGAGAAGATCCGGGTGCCGGTGCTCTTGTTCACGCCGAGCTTGCCGTACTCCTCGCCGCCCATCGCGATGATGTGGGGCAGCGCGCTGAGCGTCTCGACGTTGTTGACGACCGTGGGCTTCGCGTAGAGACCCGCGACCGCGGGGAACGGCGGCCGGATCCGGGGCATGCCGCGCTGACCCTCGAGACTCTCGAGCAACGCGGTCTCTTCACCGCAGATGTAGGCCCCCGCACCCCGGTGCACGATGATGTCGAGGTCGAAGCCGGAGCCCAGGATGTTCGGGCCGAGGAAGCCGCGGCTCCGCGCATCGTCGACCGCGGCGGCAAGGCGGTCGTAACCGAGCGCGAACTCGCCCCGGATGTAGATGAAGGCGAGGTTGCATTTCACCGCGTACGAGGCGATCGCGATCCCCTCGATGAGCTGGTGCGGGTCGCGCTCGATGAGCATGTGGTCCTTGAACGTGGACGGCTCACCCTCGTCGGCGTTGACCACGAGGTAGCGCGGGAAGGAGTCCTTGGCGAGGAAGCTCCACTTCGTGGCGGTCGGGAAGCCGGCGCCACCGCGCCCGCGCAGACCGGACGCCTTGAGCTGCTCGTCCTGGATGTCTTCGGGCGTCATCGCCAGCGCCTTGCGCAACACCTCGTAGGCGCCCGACGCGATGGCGCCGTCGGCCGTCCACGAGTCGTCGGGCCGATCGCGCAGTCGCTTGGTGACGAGGCGGGTCTCGGTGATCGGCATCAGCTTCGTCCTCCACCGACGACCGCGGTGCCGGAGACGGTACGGGCCCGGCGCTTCCCGGACTTGTATTCGTCGACGACCTGGGCCGCGGCTTCCGGCGTGAGCAGCTCGTGGAAGTCGTAGTTGACCTGCATGCACGGCGCGCCGTCGCACGCGGCGAGGCACTCGACCTCTTCGACCGTGACGTCGGGGTCGGCGTCGTAGCGGTGGCGCATCGCGTCCAGCAGCTCCGGGCCCCCGAGCACGAGACAGGTGACGTTGGTGCACACCGACACGACGTACTTCCCGACCGGGTCGCGCTTGAACATCGTGTAGAAGCTGCACGTCCCGTTGACCTGGGCGGGCGTGACCCCGGTGAGCGCCGCGATCTCCCTCATCGCCTCTTCGCTGAGCCAGCCGTCCTGGTCCTGCGCGAGATGCGCGAGCGGAAGGATCGCCGAGCGCGACTGCGGGTACCGGGCGACGATCGCGCGGGCCCGGCCCTGATTCTCCAGGGAGAACGCCATCAGCGGTCCACCTCTCCCATGATCGGGTCGACGCTCGAGATGATCGCGACTCCGTCGGCGACCATGCTCCCCTCCATCATCGGGGCCATCGACTGCAGGTTGTAGAAGGACGGGCCGCGGATGTGCAGACGCATCGGCTTCCCGGTGCCGTCCGACACGAGGTAGCAGCCGATCTCGCCGCGCGGTGACTCGACCGCGACGTAGGTCTCACCCGGCGGGACCTTGAAGCCTTCGGTGAAGAGCTTGAAGTGATGGATCAGCGCTTCCATCGACTCGTCGATGCGCGCACGCGGCGGCGGGGTCACCTTGAGGTCCTGGACCCGGTAGTCGCCCGGAGGCATGCGGGCGACGCACTGACGGACGATCTTCACGCTCTCGAGGATCTCGTAGAGCCGGATGCGGTACCGGTCGAAGACGTCGCCGTTGCTGGTGTAGATGACGTCGAAGTCGACCTCGTCGTACGGCAGGTCCACCGCCTGTGACTTGCGCAGGTCCCACGCGAACCCCGTGCTGCGCAGGATCGGGCCGGTCGCGCCCAGGGCGATGGCCTGCTCCGTGGTGATCTTCCCGACGCCGACGGTGCGCTCGAGCCAGATCGGGTTGGCCGAGAGCAGGTCGTCGTACTCCTGCACCCCTTCCTCGACGAGATCGCAGACGTTGAGGACGTCTTCCTGCCACCCGTCGTGGAGGTCGGCGGCGAGGCCACCCGGCCGGATGAAGTTGTGGTTCATCCGGAGGCCGGTGACCCGCTCGAGGAACCGGAGCACCTCTTCGCGCTCACGCCAGCCGTAGATGATCATCGACACGGCACCGAGGTCCATGCCGTTCGTGGCTTGGAAGAGGAGATGCGACGCCATGCGGCTGAGCTCCACCAGCATCATCCGCATCCAGCGCACGCGCGGCGGCATCTCGAGGTCGAGCAGGTTCTCGACCGCGAGCGAGAACACGAGCTCGTTCGCGAGGGGCGAGGCGTAGTCCATCCGGGTGACGTTGGTGGAGCCCTGGACGTAGGTGAGCTCCTCGCCCGTCTTCTCCATGCCTGTGTGCAGGTAGCCGACGACGGGCTTGGCCTGGATCACGACCTCCGAGTCGAGCTCCAGCATGATGCGCAGCACCCCGTGCGTGGACGGGTGCTGCGGGCCCATGTTGATGAGCATCGTGCTGCCGGGGTCGTCCATCTCCGGCCACGGGCCGCCCGCGAGGACGACCTCCTTGAGCTTGGTGGGGCGGAGCTCCTGGGCGCCTTCGTCGGTCTGGCGCTCGAGCCGCTCTTCGCCGGCGATCTGCTCAGGGCTGCCGTGCCGCGGACGCTTGCCGGTGAGGCGCGAGATCGGATCGGTCATCGGTTGGGATTGTCCTCTTTGAACGTCACAGGGATCCGGCCCGGAGGATCGTCCTTCCGCAGCGGGTGACCGACCCAGTCGTCGGGCATCAGGATGCGCGTGAGGTCGGGGTGGCCGTCGAACGCGATGCCGTAGAGGTCCCAGACCTCGCGCTCCGCGAAGTTGACGCCCGGATACGTGTCGCTGACGCTCGCCACCGACAGCTCGCCGACCGGCACCTGGCAGATGGTGCGGATGCGCCGGTTCCGGGGATGCGAGAGGAAGTTGCCGACGACCTCGAAGCGCTCGTACTCCACACCGGGGAGGTCGACGCGGCCGGCGTCGAGCAGGTGGTCGACCGCGGTGATGTCCATGCACATCGTGAACTGCTGCTCGTCGCGGAGGAAGCGCGCGAGCTCGGCCCACACGGCCCGGTCGACGTAGACGACGGGCTGCCCGTGCGACTCGTGGAACACCGTGCCGGGGAAGCGCTCGAGCACGGCCGCGGCCACCTCGTCGGACGGCGGTGCCGGCACGGCCTCGACGTCGTCTTCGTGCCCGTCTTCACGAGGGGTCTCGTCAGCCACTGTGTTCCTCGGTCAACTCTTGTTCGCTCACGGTGCGATCCGGCCTGGCTCAGGCGCTCGTCGCGCGAACGGCCGGGGCCGGGACCGGAACACCATCGGACTGCGACACGTGGATCCCGGCGCCGCCCCGGTTGCCCTCCCGACGCTGCAGGATCTCGCCGGTGCGGATCTGCTCGTGGAGGGTGAGGATGCCGTGCATCAGCGTCTCGGGGCCGGGAGGGCAGCCCGGCACGTAGATGTCGACCGGCACGATCTGGTCGACGCCCTGGACCAGTGCGTAGTTGTTGAACATGCCGCCGGAGCTGGCGCACACACCCATCGAGATGACCCACTTCGGCTCGACCATCTGGTCGTAGACCTGGCGGAGCACGGGGGCCATCTTCTGACTGACGCGTCCGGCGACGATCATCAGGTCGGCCTGGCGCGGGCTGCCGCGGAAGATCTCCATGCCGTAGCGCGCGAGGTCGTAGTGCGCCGCGCCGGTGGCCATCATCTCGATGGCGCAGCACGCGAGGCCGAAGCTCGCGGGCCAGCACGAGTTGCGTCGGGCCCAACGCACCAGGTCCTCGACCCGACCCAGCGCGAAGTTGTGACCGAGCTGATCGAGCCCCATGGCTACGCCGCCTCTTCCTCAGCAGGCGCAGCCGGCATGTCGGCCGGACCGCGACGGGCTTCGCGCAGCACCTCTCCGACCGAGGTGGCGGCCTGCTTGGTGGCGCCCCAGCTCAGCGCGCCGACGGAGAGCAGGTAGGCGAACGGCACCAGCAGCACGAGCAGGAAGATGCCCATCACCGAGAGCCCGTAGCCACCGAGGGCGCGCAGGATCGTGGCGAAGGGGTAGAGGAAGATGATCTCGACGTCGAGGATGATGAACGCGATCGCGACCAGGTAGAACTTGACCGGGAACCGCTCCGCCAGCGAGACCTCGGGGACGATGCCGCACTCGTAGGCCGCGCGCTTCGCCGCGTTGCTGCGCCGGGGCCCGAGCAGGGTCGAGGCCAGGAACGAGCCGGCCAGGAACAGCACGACGAGCACGAAAATCGTGAGGATCGGCAGGTATGCGCTCACGCGCGTCTCCTCGTGGACAGGGACCTCGGGGGCATGGTGCCGTCAACCTATCGCGCGGGACCGCGGACCCGACCGGTCGAACGGCCGCAATCTTGCTAGGGGCGTCGCGTGCGTTTTCGACGCGCCTCCGAGAGGCCCTGGGTCAGGGCTGTGGCGCGACCGCGACGATGCGCTCGACGAGCTTGTAGGCGGCCTCCGCGGGTCCCACCTCGTCGGGCCGCAGCAGGTTCGCCATGATCCGCAGCACCCACTCCATGAGGGGTTGGGAGTGCATCCCGACCCGCGTGAGCTCGCGCATGACGGCCGGATTCCCGATCGCCTTCACGAAGGTGCGGGCGACCTTGAAGTAGAGGCCGTAGATCTCCTCGAGCTGCTGGGGGTAGCGCTGGAGCGCGAGGCCGTCGCCGGTCTCGAGCGCCACATCGACCGCGTCGGCCGCCAGCCGTCCGGTCTCGTAGGCGTAGGCGATGCCCTCCCCGTTGAACGGGTTGATCGAACCGCCCGCGTCGCCGACGACCAGGTAGGTGGGGCCGGCATGCGGTCCGACCGACCCTCCCGTGGGGAGCCGGCCGCCGGTGGGCGCGCCACACGAGGTTTCCGGGCTGATGCCCCATCTGGCGGGGGCCGTGGCGACGAACGCATCCATGAGGTGGGAGGTGTTGACGTCCTTCCATCCCTGGAAGGTGGAGAGCAGCCCCACGCCCACGTTCACGGTGCCGTCGCCGACCGGGAAGATCCACCCGTAACCCGGGAGGTGGTTGCCCTCCTTGTCCCGGAGGTCCAGATGGCTCTCGATCCAGGGTTCATCATGGTACGGACTGGTGAAATAGCCGCGAACCGCCATGCCGAGGGGGTAGCTGCGATCGCGCTGCGTGCCGAGCGCGCGCCCGAAGCGCGAGTTCGCGCCGTCGGCGACGATGACGTAGCGGGCGCGGACCTCCTCCGAGACACCGGTCTCCTTGTCGCGGATCCGGGCGCCGGTGACGATGCCGCCGTCGACGATCGGGGCGATCGCCTCGGCCGGGCTCCGCAGCACCGCCCCGGCCTTGACCGCCCGGGCCGCCACCATCTCGTCGAGCTCGCGGCGGCGGACGACGTACCCGTAATCAGGGAAGTCGGGGTGCTCCGGCCAGCGGAGCTCGAGCGTCAGGCCGTGCGCGATCGAGCGGAGGCCGTCGAACTTCTGGAACCCGGCGAGGTCGTCGGCCAGACCCATGTCGTGGAGCTGGCGGACGGCCCGCGGCGTGAGGCCGTCGCCGCAGGTCTTCTCGCGGGGGAACCGCTTCTTCTCGACCACCAGGACCCGGCGGCCGCGCTCCGCGAGCCAGTACGCCGCGGCCGCGCCGGAGGGGCCACCGCCGATGATCAGCGCGTCGTAGCGATCGCTCATGTGCTCCGTCCGGGACCGGGACACGCGATGCTTCCACAGGCGCCCGGACGTGGGCGCACCGGACCCGGAGCCGCACGCGTCGGGAGCCGCTGTACGTCGCGTACGCACAATGTGTCGCGTCATTGTCTAGCGTGCTAACAACACAGGCCACAGCCGTGTGCGGCCCCACCCCGGAGGATGTCGGGTTCGATGCCCAACCTCTTGCCTCGCAGCATTCTCGGTTTCACCGTCACCTGGCTTCGACCCGCGGGCCGGCTCTTCTGGGCCAGCGTCCTGCTGCTCATCGGCCTCGCGATCTTGGGCTACCTGCTGCGTCGACCGAAGCCGGATCGCCCCGCCACCTGGGCCGAGTGCATGGCCGGCGCGGTGGCCACGTTCGGCATGTTCCTCGTCGCGTACGCCGTCATCCCGCACGAATGGATCACCTTCTCCGACAAGTACCTCCAGTGGACGCCGGACAAGTTCCTGTTCCAGAGCGGCCAGAGCATGTTGGGCGCTCCCTGGCACTGGCCGTTCAACCTCCCGTACCAGGCGTTGCGCGACGTCGTGGCCGCCGGGATCTACATCGTCTTCTTCGCCGGGAACCTCCTGCTCTTCTCGCTGTGGCAGAAGCGCGGCACTGTGGCGCCGGCCGAGACCGCGGCGGCCCCGAAGCGTCGGTTCTCGCGGTTCGGGCGTCCGTTGAAGGTCGAGGCCTGATGGCACGCACCGATGCGAACCCGCCCATGCCGGAGTTCGTCACCGACTACGAGCTGCAGGAGGTCGATCCCTCCTTCCTCACCGCCGCGGTGAAGCCGAAGCAGTTCCTGCACATCGACCAGGCCGAGTGCATCCTCTGCGAGGGCTGCGTCGACATCTGCCCGTGGAAGTGCATCCACATGCTCTCGGTCAACGCCATCACCGGCGCGATCGGCACCGAGAAGCCCGGCGAGGATCCGCGCGACCATGTCGCCTTCATCGTCGACGAGGACGTGTGCACCCGCTGCGCGCTGTGCGTCGACCGCTGCCCCACCGGCGTCATCGTGCTCGGCAAGATCACCGCCGACACAGCCGAGGGTGACCCGCACCAACGCACCAACCGACACGGTTACTCGTACGGCGTGCGCTTCTAAGTGCCCGCCACCACGCACACACGATCGATGCCAGCAGGAGAGGTTCGTGGCGACGAGCGGTAACGGCAACGGCACCAAGTCCGGCGGCCTGAGCAAGGTCATGGGAACCGTCGACGAGAAGATGCGCGGGTCCCAGGCCTGGAACTCGATCTTCCGGCCCGGCTCCGTCTATCGCCGCGGCTACACGGACAGCCCCAGGAACCGCAGCTACGTGATCATGAACAACGTGCTGTACCACCTCCACCCGGTGAAGGTGAAGCGGCACGCGGTCAAGGTCTCGTACACCCTGTGCCTCGGCGGCCTCTCGTTCTTCCTCTTCATGATCCTGACGGTGACCGGCATCTTCCTGATGTTCTTCTACCGTCCGACCGCGGCGTCCGCGTGGGGCGACGTCCAGACGCTCGAGACCGCGGTGACCTTCGGCTCACTCGTGCGGAACATGCATCGCTGGGCCGCGCACCTCATGGTCCTGTCGGTGTTCCTGCACATGAGCCGCGTCTTCTACCACGGTGCCTACAAGGCGCCACGCGAGTTCAACTGGGTGATCGGCGTGATCCTGCTGACGCTCACGCTGCTCCTCTCGTTCACCGGCTACCTGCTCCCGTGGGACCAGCTGGCGCTGTGGGCGGTGACGGTGGGCACGAACATGATGGGCTACACGCCCGTGTTCGGATCCCAGGTCAGATTCGTGTTGCTCGGTTCCAAAGAGATCAGCACCGACACCTTGCTGCGCTGGTACGTGCTCCACGTGCTGATGCTGCCGTTCGTGATCGTCATCTTCATGGCCGTCCACTTCTGGCGGGTCCGCAAGGACGGCGGGATCTCGGGTCCGCTGTAGGCCGGGGGAGCATCCGATGACTGAGATTCCCGAACACCTCCTGAAGCGCAGCGCCGAACGGCGCAAGGCGTTGGGCCTGCCCGGCGGCGAAGAAGAGCCGGCCGCGGAGGCCCCGGCGCCGGCAGCCGTCGACGCCCCCGCGGGCGACGAGGCCGCGGCTTCCCCGGCCGCGACCGACGACACCCCCGTCGAGGCGCCGGACGCGCCGGTGAGCGCGGAGGCCGGCAAGATCCCGGCCCACCTG
>JAODBH010000039.1 GCA_025463865.1 Actinomycetes bacterium
AGCTCGACGATCGCCGCGATCGGTGTCTCGGGTGCGAGCCACACGATCCCGTAGCGCTCGTCGACGCCGTGCGGTACCAGTGCGGCAGCTCGGGGAGGCAGCGCCGCACCAGGACCCAAGGCCGGCACCCTCACGCACGCGCCGTTCTCCGCGAAGCTCCACCCGTGGTAGCGGCACTGGATCGCGCTGCCCACAACCGCGCCCTTCGAGAGAGGCGCGCCACGATGAGGGCACCGGTCCCCGAATGCCACTACTAGCCCGTCGATCCGCGCGATGGCCCACAGCTGTCCGAGGAGCAGCACCTGGCGCACCGTTCCCTCGGGTAACTCGTCGCTCAAGGCAACCGGGTGCCAGGCCCGTCGAAGGGCAGGATCACAGTTGTCGAGCTCGCGGGGCGGAGCGCTCATGTGCGGGAACCTCCAAGAGGGGATGTGCCGACGGCGAAGCCGAGGTCCGCGGCCCGGTGTGCGCAGCGCTCGATCAACTCGGCCTGATCGAGGGTGGTCACCACGCCGTCTTCCACGACCAGCGTCCCGTTCACCACGACGTGGGTGACGTCGGCCGGCATCGCGCACATCACGAGGGTCGAGGCCATGCGGTGGACCGGCTGGAGGTGCGCTCGGCGGGTGTCGAGCAGCGCGATGTCGGCCAGCGCCCCCGCGCGCAGCACGCCGATCTCGCCGGGCCGGCCGAGGGTCGCCGCGGCCTCGCTCCGAGCCATGCGGAGCGCGTCTTCGGGTGACAGCGACGTGGCGTCCATCGTGCGGGCGCGCTGGAGGAGCACGGCCGCCTTCATGCTCTCGAACGGGTCTTGGCGGTGGTTGCTGGCGGAGCCGTCGGCGCCTAGGGCCACCGGGATCCCCGCCGCAAGCATCTCCGCCACCGGTGCGGTGCCGCTCGCGAGGTAGGCGTTCGCGACGGGGCAGTGGACCACGGTCGCGCCGCGGTCGGCGACGATCTCGAGGTCCTCCGGGTCCAGCCACACGCCGTGGACCATCTGGGTTCGGGGTCCGAGGAAGCCGGTGGCCGCGAAGGTCGCCGCCTCCGAACGGCCGTGGAGGGCCCGGCACCTTCGATCGCTGTCGGCGGTCTCGGCGCAGTGCGCGTGCAGGAGGAGATCGTGATCGTGCGCGAACGCGGCGAGTCGCTCGAGCAGCCCGGTCGAGGCAGCCCAGGCGGACTGCACGGCGACGCCGACGGAGATCCTTCCGCCCGCGGCTCCGTGCCACTCGCCGGCAAGTCGCTCGAGCTCACCCAACGACTGATCCGGAGTCTCCACGTTGGTCGCGGCGGCGCCCGGGCCCGCGACCGCGCGGATCGAGTCGCCGATGTCGAGCGTGCCCCGGGCGAACCAACCGCGGATGCCGCTGGTCGCCATGGCCCGGAGCACTTCGTCGCTGTTCTTCGGCGAGGTGTGGAGGTAGTGGTTCTCGACGACGGTGGTCACTCCCGCGAGGAGGTTCTCCACCGAACCGAGCAGGGCCGCGAGGTGCACGTCCTCTTCGGTGAGTCGACCGGCGTTGTCGCCGATCACCCGACCGATCCACTCGCTGTGGTCGAGGTCGTCCCGCAGTCCGCGGAGGAACGTCTGGAAGAGATGCGTGTGGCTGTTGACGAAGCCGGGCGCGACGAGCGCGCCCGGCGGAGCCAGGACCCGGCCGGCCTCGCGGCGGCGTCGATCTCCGGGGTCCCCTGCGCCGACCTCGGTGATGCGCGCGCCGTCGACGGTGAGCCAACCGTCCGCCGGCTCCGTGCCGTCGTCCAGAACCAGCCGACCTGCGATGAGGAGGTCCGCCACTTCAGCGGCGCCCGGAGAGGACACTGGCCGGGAAGTCGAAGCGCGCCACCTCGACCAGGGCCGCTCGGAGCTCCACGAGAATCGCGGCCCAGAGCTCCGCGCCCCGCTCCGGTGTCGCGCGCGTGGGATCACCGATCACACCCGAGTCGCCGAAGTCGCCCGCCGACCACCCGAACGTGACGTCGCCACCGAGACCGACGTGGTCATAGTCCGCCAGCCAGCGCGGGACGTTGCTGACCGCGCGCTCCAGGTGCACCCGGTCCGGATGCAGGTGCAGGAGCAGCGAGGTCTCACCGCAGTTGGCGTGACAGCCCAGGCCGTCCTCGCCGTCCTCACCTTTGGGGCCTCCGTGGTCGGCGGACAGCACCGGGTGCACGAGGAACGTGAGGAGGCCGTACTGCAGTCGGAGTCGCCGGCATGCAACCCGGAACAGGGCGGTGTTGCCGCCGTGGCCATTGAGGATCACGAGGCGTCGCGCGGGGAGCGCGGCGACGGACCGCCCGAGGTCGTCGAGCACGGCCAGGAACGTCTCCTCCGACAACGACATCGTTCCCGCGGCGAAGAGGTGCTCCGAGGATGTGCTGTAGGCGAGCGTCGGCAGCGTCCACAGATCCACCCCGGGCGGTGGGTCGTCGAGAAGAGCCTGGGCGGCCGCCTCAGCGAGGAGAGCATCCGTGTCGAGCGGGAGGTGCGGTCCGTGTTGTTCGATCGCCCCGACCGGTAGGAGCACGAGGGAGTCCGGGCTGACGAGCTCCGCTGCCTCCGGTGCGCTGAGCGCGACGAGATTCCGCGTGGTGCTCACGGACGCCGACGCCCGGAATCGTGCCACCGTCCGACCGTCCGGTTGCCGATCGCGCCGACCAACAGGAACGCGAGCAATCCGAGGAGCGACGACGCGAAGATCGCAGCGAACAGTTGCTCCGACGCGAGCTGGGCGCGGTAGTTGTCGATCAACCTTCCGATGCCGGGGTCGCCCTGTCGGAAGAAGAAGTCGCCGACGATCGCACCGATCACCGACAGTCCGGCTGAGATGCGCAGGCCGGTGAAGATCGAAGGCAGAGCGGCCGGGAGCTCGAGATGCACAAGCCGCGACACGCGCGACACGCGACGAATCGAGAACACGTCGTGCAACCCTGACGGCACGGACTGCAGGCCGAAGAGTGTGTTGGTGATCATCGGGAACAGCGAGATCAGGACGCACACGAGCACGCGGCTGCGGAAGTCGAAGCCCCACCAGAACCCGATCAGCGGGACGATGGCGAGGATCGGGACGGTCTGCAGGAGGATCGCCCACGGGTACAACGACCGCTGGACCCAACGCGCCTGGGACATCGCGATCGCCAGCGTGATCCCGAGCAGCGATGCGATGACCAGACCGAACGCGGCGACCCGGGCCGTGCTGAGCACCGCGTGGAAGATCTCGCCGCGGGCCTGGGCGTCGAAGAGACCCTTCTGCACGACCGCGTGGGGAGGGGGCAGCAGGAACCGTCGCTGCGGGGTGAGCAGAAGATAGGTCGCCGCGTACCAGCCGGCGACGACGACACCCGCGACCGCCAGCGGCGGCAGTGCATCGAGCAGCAGACGGGTGGGCCGCCGCCGCTTTGCGGGTGGCTTGGCCGCCGCCGGTGCGACCGGGACGGTGCGCGGGCGAGCCTCGTTCTTCACGTCGAGCGCGGTCATCGGTTCTCCACCTCGAGATCGGATCCGGCGCGACGCATCGAGCGCGAGACCCGATGGCAGAGGTCGACGAAGTCGGAGTCGAAACGGAGCTCGGCGACGCGGGGATGGGGGAAGGGCACGTCGATCACCTCCTCGATGGTTCCGGGCTGCGGGGTCATCACCATCACGCGGGTCGAGAGGAACACCGCTTCGGCGACGGAGTGCGTGATGAACAGACCCGCGAAGCGGCGCGCGGCGAAGAGGCGGCTCAACTCCTCCTGCAGTCGCTCGCGCAGCAGCTCGTCGACCGCGGCGAACGGCTCGTCGAACAGCAGGAGCTCAGGGCGGGTCACCAACGCACGCGCCAGCGCCGCGCGCATCTGCATGCCACCGGAGAGCTGATGCGGCAGGTGGTCGCGGAACCGCTCCAGGCCCACGAGCTCCAGCGCGTCGTCGACGGCCTCCCGGCGAGCGTCGGCGGGTGCCTTGTCGAGTTGCAGGAACAACTCCACGTTGCCGACGACGCTTCGCCAGGGAAGAAGGTTCGGCTGTTGGAACACGAACCCCGGGAGCTGCTCGGGCACCACCACCTGCCCACCGGTGGCCGCGTCGAGCCCGGCGACGATCCGCAACACGGTCGATTTTCCGCAGCCGGACGGACCGACGAGCGTCACGAGCTCCCCCTTGCGGAGGTCGAGATCGACCTCCTCGAGCGCGTGGGTCCCGTCAGGCCAGGTCTTGGCCACTTGCTGGAGCGAGAGGATGGCTGCCGGCGCGGCAGCCACCCCCTGGCCCGTTTCGACGAACGTCACAGCCCGATCTTCGAGTCGATGAACTGATTCGTTGAGATGTCGCTCGGCTTGACGCTGGAATTGGCGGTGTCGACGTTGGTGCCGAACACCTGGTGGAACTGGCCGATCACCTTCTGCACCCGGGCGGTGGTCATGTTGCCGAGGGTCGCGTCGCCGCCGTTGTCGACGATCTTGTGCTTGAGCATCTGGGCGTTGCCAAAGGCGAGGAGCTTCGGCGACAGCGTCCAGAAGGTCTTCATGCCGGTGGCCACGTCGACCATCGTCTTGTTACCGGCGGCGGGCTTCGTGATGTAGTCGACCTGCGCCTGCTGCACGATGGGCACGAGCTTCTTGAGACAGGGGCTCATCGACTTGAGGTCGCTCTTCTTCACCGACAGGCTCGACAGGTACGGGTCGTAGCCCGAGGCGCTGACCATGATCGAACCGACCTGCTTGCCGTACTTCGTGATCTCGTTCTTGAGGCGGTAGGGCGTCTCGGTGACGAACGCCTGTTGCACGATGCTGGGATCGGCCACGAACCGCGTGTAGCTGCCGTCGAAGCTGTCGTCGAAGCTGGAGTCCGGCACCAGACCCTTCTTGACGAGGAACGGTACGTAGTTCACGGCCTTCGTGAAGACGAGGATCGTGGCTCCGGATGCGCCGATGTCCTTGAAGGACTTGAAGTGGTGCTTGCTGGTGTCCCATACCAGCGCCAGCGGACTGTGCTCGAGCGGGGCCGCGACCGCGACGACGGGCAAGGTCTTGCTGAAGCGCACGGCGTCGTCGGTGTGGACGAGGCCGAGATTGATCGAGTTGTCCTGGTACATCAACGACTGCACCGTCTCCTGCCCGATGAACGGTCCGCCGGCTCGGATCTCGAGGTCGATGCCCGTGTTCAGCAGGGGTCCGGTGTAGGTGCCCTTCTTTGCGTCGAGCGTGCCCTTGTCGCCGATCATGGAGTAGTAGACGCCGTATTCGGCTTCGGGGAACCAGTCGGTCTGGAGCACGAGCTTGGAGGGGCAGACGCCCGACAGGTCGGTGGCTGCCGTCTTGGCTCCGGCCGTGGCCGCGGTCGCGGCCATGGCCCCGCCGAAACCGAGCGCAAGGACGAGGACGAGGGCGAGGGAACGGAACTTGTGGTGCATGAAGATCCTGGCTTTCACTCGGTTTGGGTGTGGACGGATGTGCGGCGGCTGAGGTCGGCGGCGTCGACGAGGACGCGCCGGAGAGCGAGGGTGCTGCGGCCGGACCGGGTGTCGACGGCAGCAGTGAGCGGCGCGCCGCGGCTGGGGCGCTCGACGCGGGGCGCGGCGCGCTCACCGTCGGGCCTCACCACCACCGAGGGCTCGTCGAAGAGCCGAATCGCCAGAGGTGCTTCGCTGATCTCCTCCACCAACGCCGCCGGGTGCCAACAAGCTCGGAGCGCCGGGGAGCAGCTGTCGAGCCTGGGGCCGACCACCGTTCCTCCTCAGCGACCTAGCCTCAGCAGCGAGGGAGGTCTTATGTGTTCGTGCCAGCCATCGTGGTTCCCTCGTGTTTCGGCGGGGTTTCGCCGTGCGGCGCGCGCCCGCGACGAAGTGCTGACTCACATCTGAACTTCGTGTGTCCTTCGAGCCTTACTGCTCGACGGACAGGTGGGCGTGGGCGATGCGCCATTGCCCTGGCGCGAGGCGCGCCCACACCTGCGTGCGCCGGCGACGGGTGGGGTCGCCGTCGCGACGGTGCTCCAATGTCGCGACGACGACGTCGTCACCCAACGCGATCAGCTCGTGGCGGCCGTCGATCCGATCGACCGGCGGGGCCGCTGCGGTGGCGGGATCACGGCGCGCAGCCGCGATGGCTGAGGCTCCGTATGCAACATCCACGATCCCGAACCGGGAGGTCGCGGCGGAGTTGACGAACCAGGCGTCGACGAGGTCGAGGGCGCCGTCTCGGAGAGCAGCGTCGTACGCCGCGATCGCTGCCCGTACCTCGTCGACTCCGCTGCTCACCCGGGTGCCGCGAAGAAGCTTCGGACCAATGGTTCGAAGTGCTCGAGCGGTTCGCTGCGGTACTCGGGATCGAAGGATGTCTGGTCGTGCCGGGCGCAGAACTCCGCCGTGCGCTCGAACCACGGCGAGTCCCGGAACTGCTCCCGGGCCTCGCGATCCATCCCGAGGTGGTGCCAGAAGTACCAACCCTGGAAGATGCCGTGCTGCTCGACCATGAAGAGGTTCGCTTCGGAGACCCGGCCGCGGAGCATCGTCGCGGCGATGGCGGGGTGGTCGTACGGCGCAAGAGTGTCACCGATGTCGTGCACGAGGGCGCACAGGACGTACTCGTCGTCCTCGCCGGCACGCTCGGCACGGGTGGCGGTCTGCAAGCTGTGCTCGAGTCGGGTCACGGGATACCCACCGTGGTCGCTTTCGAGCGCTCGCATCAGGACGAGGACGTTGTCGGCGACCATCGCCTGGGTGACGAGCATCTGCTGGCGGATCACCGCCCAGTCGTCCGCGGTCGACTCCTCGAACGAGGTGAACGAACGGCGGGTGGGCACGGTCCGGGTCGGGTTCATCGGGTCTCCATCTGCCAGGTCTGGACGAGTGTGTTACTCACCTGCCGGCAGCCGGGGGCCTTGCAACACGACTTTCATGCACGTTCCCGGGATTGTACGGACGCAGTCAACCGGCGTCGACGGACTGGCCGTCGAAGTCACCCCACAGCTCCGCCATGAGCTCGGGGCGTTCACCGTCTGGTCGGGGTCGGTCGTTCCAGAAGCCGGAAGGATCACCGTCGAGCACGTGCACGGCGGCCTGGCGCCACTCGTCGTAACCATCGATCAGCCGAACCTCGGCGGCCGCGTAACGCAGCGTCAAGCCCGCCCGCCGCCGATCCGAGGTGTTGGCGTCCGATCCGTGGAGCAGCAGGTCGGAGTGCAGCGACACCTGACCCGCGCGCAGCTCGTTGAACGCTCGTCCGGTGCGTGTCTCCATGCCCGTCGCCCGGCGGCTCAGCACGCGGGTGCCGTCCAAATCGAGCAGTTGGTGACTGATGGGGCCTTCGAGGTGACTGCCCGGTACGAACTGCAGCGGAGCGTTGTCGGCACCCACGTCGTCGATCGCGAGCCAAACGGTGGTGGTCTTCGTCGGCGTGAACGGCCAGTAGACCGCGTCCTGATGGAACGGCACCTCCTTCCCGTCGTGCGGGAACTTCGCGAACAGATGCGTTCCCCAGCAGACGGCCTCGGGTCCGAGCACGTCGCGGACCAGCGCGGTGATCCTCGGTTCCGTGACGAGATCCCACAGTCCCGCGCACACTGGGTGGTAGCTGTTGATCGAGTACGAGTTGCGATGGTCGTCGGCTTGGAGGACCGAGTCCAAGAGGCCGTCGATGTAGCCCCGAACGGCCGTTGCTTCGTCTCGATCGAAGACGTCGAGCCCGGACACGAATCCCTGGGCGTTGTACGTCTCGACCGCTGTCGGGCTCAGCGTGATCGCAGTCTCAACGTCTGCCGGATGGAACCGAAGGTCCCGTCCGGTGAAGTTCATCGGATCAGGCCTCCGCGTCGTCGTCATCGCGGCGACAGTGCCATGCGATCCGCGTCAGGGTCAAAGCGCTGCTCCCTGG
>JAODBH010000076.1 GCA_025463865.1 Actinomycetes bacterium
CACCGACGACCTCATGGCCTTCAGCCGGCAACGGGTCGACGAGCCCACTCCCTTCGATCTCCACGAGTTGCTCCTCGGCGTGCGCGAGCTCCTCCACCAGGTGCTCGGCGCGACCGTCGCGCTCGAGCTGCACCTGGAGGCGTCGCCGGCGACCAACGTCGCCGACCCCAACCGCATCGAGCAGGCCGTGCTCAACCTCGCGGTGAACGCACGCGACGCGATGCCCACCGGCGGACGGTTCACCATGACGACCTCGACCGGCGCGGCGCCGACACGCGCGGTGTCGCTGGCGGTGACCGACACCGGCTCAGGGATGGACGCCTCGACCCGGGCCCGGGTGTTCGAGCCGTTCTTCACCACCAAGCCTCCCGGGTTCGGCACCGGCCTCGGCCTCTCCACCACCGACGACATCATCCGGTCGGCGGGCGGCACCATCTCGGTGGAGAGCGAGCTCGAGCAGGGCACCACGTTCACGCTCACGTTCCCCGCGGCGCCCGGAGAGGTCCCGCTCGGAGACGACGAGTCGGTCGACGAGCTCATCGACCTCACCGACGATGGCCTGCCGACGGTGCTCGTCGTCGATGACGAATCGGAGGTGCGCACGCTCATCGCCGAGATCCTGCGCGGTTCGGGCTACCAGGTCGTCGTCGCGTCCGACGGTGATGCCGCCATCGCGCTCCTCGAGCGCGCCGGCCGGGCGGTCGATCTCCTGGTCACCGACGTCGTCAT
This sequence comes from Actinomycetes bacterium, assembly GCA_025463865.1. Classification (GTDB taxonomy): domain Bacteria; phylum Actinomycetota; class Acidimicrobiia; order IMCC26256; family Chersky-534; genus Chersky-534. The sequence continues at coordinate 730 of JAODBH010000076.1, forward strand.
GCCGGTGATGAGCGGGACCGACCTCGCGGCGCGGGTGATCGAACGCTCCCCCGGGACGCGCGTGCTGTTCGTCTCCGGGTTCGTGCCCGCCGGTTCCGCCGCGCTCCGCGGCGCGCCACTGGTCACCAAGCCGCTGCGGCGCGCCGAGTTGCTCGAGGCGGCGCGCACCGCGCTCGGGAGTTAGGGCACGAACCGGTAGCCCACGCCGCGCACGGTCACGATGCGACCGGGGCGCGTCGGGTCGCACTCGATCTTCGCCCGGAGCCGGTGAACGTGTTCGCTCACCGTGCCGACGCCCTGCCACTCCGGCTCGGAGTCCCACACGTGACGCAGCAACTGGTCGCGGGTGAACACCTGGCGCGGTGACGCGCAGAGGAACGCGAGCAGGTCGAACTCTCGGCGCCGCAGGTCGACCGCATCGCCGCGCAACCAGACCTCGCGCGTGGTCAGGTCGAGCTCGAGGTCACCGAACTCCAACCGGGACAGGCAGCGCGGCGCACGCGTGCGTCGCAACACCGACCGCACCCGGGCCACGAGCTCGCGCGGCGAGAACGGTTTGACCACGTAGTCGTCGGCGCCGAGCTCGAGTCCGACGATCCGATCGGCTTCGTCGCTCTGACCGCTGAGCACGATCACCGGGACCGCGTTGTCGACCCGCACCTGGCGGAGGACGTCGAGTCCCCGCACCTTCGGGAGTCCGAGGTCGAGGACGACCAATTCGGGCGTGTCGCCCGCGATCTTGGTGAGCGCAGTCTCACCGTCGCCCGCGTCATCGACCGCGAAGCCTTCGCGCTCGAGTGCGGTGCGCACGACATCGACGAGGTCGAGGTCGTCGTCGACGACGAGGATCACAGCGAGCAGCGTAGGTGGGAACCGCCCCGGGAGCCGGGATCGCGGCGGGAATGCACCCCGAATTCAGCAAATGGCTCGACGCGGAGGCGCCGGGCGACGGGGCCCCCGACCACTCCACGCGCGAAACTCCGCCCATGCCGCCCCGGGCCGTCCTCATCGACTTCTTCGGCACCCTCGCCCGGGCCACCGCCTCGGTCGGCCTCGACGAGATCCTCGCCCGCCACGGCTACACGCTCCCCGACCACCTCCACGAGGTGTGGTGGAGCGGCGACCTCGACGGCGTCGAGCATGCCGAGCAGTCGCGCAGCCGGGAGCACTACCTCGCGTGGCAGCGCGAGCGTCTCCTCGCCATGCTGCACGAGGCGGACGTCCATCCCGGCGAGCACGACCGCATCCTGGCGGACCTCCAGGCCGGGCGCGCCGAGCGCGTCCTCGAGGCGTACGACGAGGTACCGGGCGCGCTGGCGGCGCTCCGCGACCGCGGCGTCCTGCTCGTGGTGTGCTCGAACTGGGACTGGGATCTGGAGCCCGCGATCGAGGAGACCGGGCTGCTCGACCTCCTCGACGTGCTGGTGTCGTCGGCGTGGGCCGGCGCCCGCAAGCCCCACCCCGAGATCTACCGCTACACGCTGGACAAGGCGGGGTTGGCGCCCGACGAGGTGCTCTTCGTAGGCGACACGTGGGGTCCCGACGTCGCGGGCCCACTCGCCGCGGGCATGACGCCGGCGTACCTCGAGCGCCCCGGGCACTGGCCCGACGCCACCCGTCCCGCCGACATCTCGGGCGTCCCGGTCGCGCGCATCCGCGATCTCGCCGGGGTCGTGCGACTCGTGGAGTCCGACTGAGCGGACCCGATGCAGTACGGACGCGTCAGACGACGCGGACGTTCTGCGCCTCTTCACCCTTCCGGCCGGGGCCGACGTCGAACTCGACGTGCTGGCCCTCTTCCAGGGTGCGGTATCCGGTTCCCTGGATGGCGGAGAAGTGCACGAACACGTCGGGCCCGTCCTCACGGGAGATGAAGCCGTAGCCCTTCTCCGCGTTGAACCATTTCACGCTGCCTGCTGCCAACGCCTTGCTCCCTCGCTGACTGCGCACATGTCGCTGCGCATCTACCAATTGCCGGGGAACGGTAGCAGCAGTCCGTGGCCCCTGCTACCGCCTCCGAGCCGTGCGTGTGCGACCATCGCGGGATGCCCGGCACCCTGGTCTCGTTCCACGCGCATCCCGACGACGAAGCCATCCTCGTGGGTGGGACGCTGGCGCTCGCCGCCGACGCCGGCCACCGCGTGGTGCTCGTCTTCGCGACGCGTGGCGACCTCGGCGAGGTCGCCGACGGCGTGCTCGCGCCCGGCGAACCGCTCGCCGTTCGTCGCGAGGTCGAAGCCCGCCGCGCCGCCGAGATCCTCGGCGTCGCGCGCGTCGAGTTCCTGGGCTACGACGACTCGGGGATGGCCGGCGAGGCCTCCAACGACGCCCCGGACGCGTTCGCCGGCGCCGACCTCGAGGAGGCGGCGGCGCGTCTCGCCGAGATCCTGCGCGACGAGCGCGCCGAGGCGCTGACGGTGTACGACGACCACGGCGGCTACGGGCACCCGGACCACATCCAGGTGCACCACGTCGGGCGACGCGCGGCGGCGTTGGCCGGGACGCCACGCGTGTACGCCGGCACCGTGAGCCGCGAGCACTACCTGAACTTCGCCGCCGAGCTGGGCGACGACGTCCCCGAAGGCATGGACGTGCCCGACCCGGAGACGATGGACCTCGGTGTCGCCGACGCGCTGATCACCACCCGGGTCGACGTGTCCTCGGTGCTCGACCGCAAACAGGCGGCGATGGCCGCGCACTCGAGCCAGATCCCGGCGGACTCCTTCTTCCTCGCGCTGGCTCCGGACAAGTTCCGGGTCGCGTTCGGCACCGAGTGGTACATCCGGCTCGACGAGACACCGGCCACCGAGGAGACCTGGATCTTCTAGCTGCCCGGCGGTTCGGTGCGCCGGCGACCGGCACGCAAGCGGGCGCGGCGGAACCGCAGCGACCGGTCGGACGACCAGGGCGCGTACGGCGCCATGACGAACCCCGCCAGCCCGAGCAGTGGGAGGTCGTAATTCACCCGCCAGCCCGAGAACGCGGCCCAGGCCGCGTCGCGATCGGCGCGCACCGGGAGGCCGGCGGCGACGAGATCGTCACAGGCTTCGAGGAACTCGTCCTTGCTGATGCTGATCGGGTCGGTCGGGGCCGGGTCGGAGTCGAAGGGGAGGCCGTAGTAGTCGGCGACGGCGCGGAGCGCGAAGAACCCGGCCCGCACGCAGATCCCGGCCTCGGGGTCGAACGGGAGATCGATGGCGGCGAGCCGCAACGACGCGGCGTCGAGCACCGCGCCGCTGGCGGTGACCCACGAACGATGACCCACGGGCGAACGGAAGAAGCTGAGCACGCCGAGCGAGGTGTGCGTCTCCTCCAGCTCGGTGAACCACAGCTGCCAGGCCCGCCAGAAGTCTTCCAGCAGGTGGAAGCGCTCCATCTCCTGGGCCCGCACGAGCACGTGCACGCCCGAAGGCGGGTTGCCCGCCCGTACCTCGAGTTGGGCGACCTGCACCTCGCGCTTGGAGAACGCGGCGTAGATCGTCGGCAGGTACGCGATGAGGAGACCCAGCAGGGCCAAGCCGGTGGCGGCCTCGAGGAAGGCGAGGGTGCTGGTGCCGAGGTCGGGCGGCCGGACGAACCCGAGGGTGAAGAGGGACGACCCGCTCATCTCGAACGCCCGCTCGAAGCCCCGCACCCCGAGGGCGTGGAACATGGCGGTGAACGCGCCGAGCACGATGAGCATCCACACGCCGGGGAGCATCAGCAGCCCGACCGGCCCGTAGAGGGCCATCACCGAGTCGCGCCCTTCGTAGGAGCGGGCGGCGCCGGCGATGGCGTTGAACACCATCCGCAACCCGATGAACACCACCCGGGTCACGATCGGGGTCGCCCCGCGGGGCAGCACGAACGTACGCAGCGCGGAGTCGATCACGAGGAACACGAGGCCGACGCCGAGCCCGAACCAGAGGATGGTGGTCACGACGTGCATCGGGTCGCAGCTTGGCAGATGCCGTCCCGGACCTCCCCCGTCCGACCGCCAGGCTGGCGCGGTCGGGTCAGTCCTCGTGACCGGGGCGACGGCGGTCCTGCTTGCGGCGCGATTGGCGGCGCTTCGAGTCGAGGCGGGCCTGCTTGGCCGAACGGCTCGGGC